>DATJYG010000745.1:0-7880 GCA_035499695.1 Polyangiaceae bacterium | reverse complement strand
AACCCGATCAAAACCTCCCGGCGGCGGTTCGAGTAGGTCGACCGGCAGGGTCGGGAATCGTCTACCCCACGACGACCGAGACCGGCCGAGGCCACGAGCGACCTCGGTGCCGGCTTCTTCGACCCATCCCAGAACTGCGGTACGCCCAGACCGCGGAAGCGCGCGCTCGCCGCGAGGTGAGCCGGGGCCCGATCACGGCTTCAGCGCGAGGGCGCGGCGTGCAATCTCGCGCGCGCCTGCCGGGTTGTCGGATCGCACGTCCACGATGTAGCCGTGCGGGATCTCGATGACCGTGGCCGTGGCGCCGGGCGCTACGAGCGGGTCGTAGCTCATCTCGGGTACCTCGTCGCCGAGCGCGTCGTCGCGGGCGATGTGGCAGTCGACGATGTGCTGGAGCCGCTCGGCCGTCAGACCGCCGACGTGGTGGAAGCGGATGCGGGCTCCGAGGACCGGCGGCGCTCCATCGGGGCTCGCGGGGCCGCGTACGACCTCGACATCCACGATGTCTGCGCGATGCGCGAACGGGCTTCGGGCGACGTCGGCGTCGGCGATCCCGGCGCATGCCCGAGCCTCGGCTTCGCGAAGCTCCTTCGAGACGAGACGGTGGCGAGCTGCGGCGTCGCGGAGCTCCGCGGCTTGCATGCGGTCCTGGGCAGCGGCACCTGATTGCTTCGGCGCGGTCCAGCACACTTCGCTGGACTGTCCAGCCATGAGGGGACCGCACTCGATTTGGTCCTCGAGCGCCGCCTGCCGTTCGAGCACGCCCGCCGCGCTTCTATCGTGGCGCGCGACGGATTGTTCTCCTTCGGCACTCAGGTGTTGGGCCGGGATGGGGACTTGGGTCGCTGTGGAAGCACAGCCGATCGCCGCGAGGCAGGCGAGCACGGCGAAGGGCCCGGAGAGAGAGTACATGGACATGACGGGCCTCCGCCCCCCTCAACAGCAAGTCCCAGACCAGCGCGATGCGTGATCGCGCGATCGTCGCGCGCAGACTCGCGTGACGTTCTGACCCGACGGGCCCGGAAAGCAGCACACGGTGGGTCGCGCGTCCCCCCCGCTCGGCCGATTGACGGCTCAGACCGCGCGCCGCAAGAGGGATGCGACTGCGGTCCGCAGGTCGTCCATCTCGAACGGCTTGTCGAAGAGCAGCGCGCCGAGCGCCTCGACGTGATCGCGCTTCGCCGCGTCGCCGAACGCGGTCATGAGGATCACCGGCATCCGCCGGTGTGAGGCGCGAAGCTGCTCGAGGATCTCCATCCCCGAGCACGTGGGCATCCGGACGTCCGATACGAGCAGGTCTGCCAGCTCCGCGCCGTCGTCGTCGACGATCTCGTGCGCGAGGGTCACCAGGAGGCGCCCGCCGTCCGGCACGGCGATGACATCGTACCCGTCCTTGAGCAGCGCCTCGATGACGAGACGGCGCATGTCAGGGTCGTCTTCGGCAACCAGGATGCGCGGCGGCTCGTGCATGGGCGCCGCCGCCAGCGCGGTGCGCCAGGGAGGCTCCATGGTGGTGTTCTCGACGGAGGATGGCTCAGCATCCGCCGTGCCGTTGCCGCGCTTGCGGCGACTGCCCGGGTCGTTTCAACCCACAGGGACGAGTGACCCGCGTACCCGCGCGCCGCCGTCGTGCACGAGTTCAGGCACGAGCGATGCAGTCCTCATGGTCAGGAGAGAGCATCATGAAGTCCGAGAAGGAGCGCGCGTTCGCACGCAGGAGCCAGTCGGCGGTGCGCCGGGTCCACGAAGCCGAGGGAACCGCCTCGGGGGCGCTCGTCGGGGCGGTCGTCGGAGCAATGGCCGGTCCCCCGGGCGTCGTGGCCGGTGCCATCGTAGGCGGAGCCGCGGGCGCCCTCGCGGGCGTGGCGCTCGACAACGATTCGTCGCGACGCGCGGCGCTGGACCGCGAGCTCGACGACGCGATCGGCGTCAGCGGCGGGGATCTCGGAGCACCGAACCTGGCGCACCCGCCCGCCACGGTTGGCGCCTACTCTTCCGCGTCCGCGGGCGTCGCGACCACTTCTGGCGAGACACCGGCAGAAGGACCCATGCAGGCTCCGGAGGAGTGAGCAGGCGCGCGCGCCTACGCTGGCGCGTGCGGGACGGATACGTCCAGCCGCTCGAGCATCCGGTAGAGGCGCTTGCGATCGATACCGAGCACGCGCGCCGCCGCCGTCTTGTTGCCGCGGACCGCCTCGACGACGCGGGCGACGTAGCGGCGCTCGACTTCCTCGAGCGGCACGAGCTCCGAAGGATCGTCGCTCGCGACGAGGACATGGGAGCGTCGGTAGTCGCGGATCTTCTGGGGCAGATCGTCGACGACGATCTGCTCGAAGCGCGTGAGCGCGACGGCGTGCTCCATGCAGTTCTGCAGCTCACGGACGTTGCCCGGCCAGGCGTATGCCACGAGCTTCTCCGCGGCCGGCGACGCGATTCCGGTCACCTCCTTGCCTGCGCGGGCGGCGGAGAACGTGAGGAAGTGCTGCGCGAGGGGCAGGATGTCGCTCACTCTGGCCCGCAGAGGCGGCAAGCCGATGCGCACCACGTTCACCCGGTAGTAGAGGTCCTCCCGGAAGCGCCCTTCCTCGATGGCCGACTCGAGATCGCGGTTGGTGGCGGCGATCACGCGCACGTCGATCGGGACCTCACCGCGCCCCCCCACGGGTCGGACGGAACGCTCCTGAAGGACCCGCAGCAGCTTCGGTTGCAACCCCAGAGGCATGTCGCCGATCTCGTCGAGGAAGATCGTGCCACGATTCGCGCGCGCGAAGAGTCCTGGCTCCGACGTCTTGGCGTCGGTGAAGGCTCCCTTGGTGTGGCCAAAAAGCTCGCTCTCGAGCAGGCTCTCGGGCATGGCCGCACAGTTGATGGCGACGAAGGGGCCGCCGGGCCTGCGGCCCTGCGCATGGATCTCGCGCGCCACCACCTCCTTGCCCGTCCCGCTCTCGCCCGACACCAAGACGGTCGCTTCTGAAGTGGCAACCCGTTCGATGAGATCGTAGACCGCCTGCATCGCGGGGCTCTGCCCCACGAACGCGTCGAAGCGCGGCGCCTTGCGCGCCTCCTGGCGCAGGCGCTTGACCTCCTCACGCAGGCTGCGGTGCGCGGCTGCGCGCTCGATGGCGATGGCGAGCACGTCGAGCTCCACCGGCTTGTTGATGAAGTCGTAAGCACCCGCGCGGATCGCGTTGACGGCGGATTCCAGGCTCCCGAATGCCGTGAGCACGATGACCGGGACGTCCGGGCGGTTGGCCACGACGTGCTCGCACAGCTCGAGGCCTCCGATCCCGTGCAGGTTGAGGTCGGTGACCACGACGTCGAAGTCCTCGGTCTCCAGAGACTTCACGGCCTGCGCCGCGCTCGTGTACGCGGTGACCTCGAAGCCTCGCTTGCGCAGGCCGAGCGCCAGCGTGTCCGTCAGCGTGGCGTCGTCGTCGACCAGCAGGATCCCGGTGCTCATGCGGGAAGAAGCCGCCGTGACCCCGGATGATTCCAGGATTGGGGTCAGTCGGCGAGCAGCACATCCACGCGGCGATCGTGCGCCCATCCCGTTTCGTCGCGGCCGCTCGCGTCCAGCGCGCCGCGGGACGTCGAGCGCATGGCGGCCCGATCCAGCCCGCGCCCCGACAAATAACCCTCGACGGCGTCGGCCCGCGACTGGCCGAGCGTCATGTTGTACTCGGCTGAGCCACGCGGATCTGCGTGGCCGACGAGGCTCATCCTGCGGCCCTTCATGGGCCCGCGCTCGAAGCATGTCGCCAGCGCTTCGAGCGGCCGGTCGTCGAACGCGGTCACGCGCGCGGAGTCGAACGCGAAGTACGCGTCGGCATCCGGGATGTTGCACGCGCGCAGGATCTCGTCCGAGATGTGGACGGTCGACGCCGTCGGCGTGTTCGCGGGCTGCGCGACGTGCGCGCTCTCCTGCGGCTGGAGCATCGTGGCGCCGGGCGCCACGGCATGGGCTTGCTTCGCGCCGCCGCACGCGATTGCCAGCAGCGCGGTTGCAAAGGCTGGAAGGGCGCTTCGAAGGGAGTTGGCGAGAGTCTTCATGGCAACCTCCGTGGTGCGCCCGTGCGCCCAGGCATCGGCCGTGCCGCCAGAGGCCCTGGGATCCGCGGAGTTTCTCGCCATGGGTGGTCGGGTCGTTCCGCCACAGTTGGGTCTCCGAGCCCCTGCAAGTTCTTTGGGATCCCGTGCATCATTTGCGCGGATCGTTCGGCGGGGCGACGCACTCACGATCGGCGCGCGTTCCCGCGCTCGGAGTGGCGAGTGTCGAGACGGCACGTCCGCTGCAATCCGGTGGATCAGGAGGTCTACGATGAACTCAGCGAACAATTCGACGAACGGATCCAGGAGCCGGCTCGCCATCGTCGTGGGGCTGGACTTCACGGACGCCGACGGCCCCGCGTTCGACCAGGCGGTCCGCATCGCCCGGCGCGTTCCGCGGAGCGAGCTGCACCTGGTCCATGTGTTCGACGCGGAGCCCTCGGAGGCGCGGTCGCGCGACCTCGTCAGTCACCTTCGTCTCTACGTGAACGAGAAGGCCGCGACGATGGGAGGGTTCAGCGGCATGACCGTCGGCATCCACCTGCGCTCGGGCAAGCCGGTCCCGGAGATCGTTCAGCTGGCGATGGAGGTGAGCGCCGACATCATCGTGGTCGGGTCCTCCCGCGGTCCGCACCTCAGGCACTGGGCCCTCGGCTCGACGGCGGAGAAGCTCATCCGCACGGCGCCTTGCCCGGTGCTCGTGGCCAGCCCGAAGCCGAAGGAGGCAGCCAAGCACGAGCCCGCGATCGAGCCTCCGTGCCCGGACTGCGTCCGCGCGCGCGCCGCGAGCGGGGGCGAAGAGTGGTGGTGCGAGCGGCACTCGCACGTCGCTGCCGGCGGGCACGTCTACTCCTACCAGCGCGAGCTTCCGTACGCGTCGCACGACTCCGAGGTCATTCCGACCGGCGTCGACCTCTGAGCGAAGGAGGGACGACCATGAACGCGTTTCGCCTGGGCAAGATCTTCGGCATCGAGATCCGGATCGACTTCAGCTGGCTGTTCATCTTCGCGCTGCTCACATGGAGCCTCTCGAGCGTGTTCAGCGGCTGGCACCGCGACTGGCCCAGCACCGAAGCGATCGGGGTCGCGCTGGCCGCGTCGCTGCTGTTCTTCGGATGCATCGTGCTTCACGAGCTCGCGCACTCGCTCGTCGCGAGGCGCTACGGGCTGCGGGTCCGCAGCATCACGCTCTTTCTCTTCGGCGGGGTGTCGAACATCGAGCACGAGCCCCCGTCGGCCCGCGCCGAGTTCTTCACGGCCATCGCGGGACCGCTCACGAGCATCCTGCTCGGCTTCGGCTTCCTCTTCCTCACGGTCGCGTTCTCGGCCGTGTCCCTCGTCGATGCCGAGACGGCGCAGCAGGGCTACGCGCAGCTCGGCCCGGTCGCGACACTGCTCGCCTGGCTCGGGCCCATCAACCTCGTCATCGGCTCGTTCAACCTGGTTCCAGCCTTCCCGCTCGACGGCGGCCGGGTGCTGCGATCGATCCTCTGGGCTTCGAGCGGCGACCTGCGGCTCTCCACACGCCGCGTCGCCGCGCTCGGTCAGGTGTTCGGCTGGCTCTTCATCGTCACCGGCGTCGCGATGGCCTTCGGTGTCCACGTCGTCTTCTTCGGCACCGGCTTGGTCGGCGGCATGTGGCTCGCGTTCATCGGCTGGTTCCTGCGCAGCGCAGCCGCCCAGTCCTACCAGCGCCTGGCGATCGATGAGGCGCTCGCCGGGCATACGGTGGGAGAGCTGATGCGACGAAGCGGCCCGACGGTCGCTCCGGAGCTGTCGCTGGCGACGCTCGTGCACGACTACTTCGTGCAGTCCGAGAGCCGCGCCTTCCCCGTCGTTCGCGACGGCAGACTCGTGGGGCTGGTCTCGCTCTCGGAGATCCGCCGCATCCCGCCGGAGCGATGGTCATCGACGTCGGTAGAAAGCGTGATGCGCAGGGACGACGCACTCGTGGTCGCCGAGCCGGAGGAGCCTCTGACGCAAGCGTTCGAGCAGCTCGCGCAGCAGAACCTGGGGCAGCTGCCCGTGCTGGATCACGGACGACTCGTTGGCATGCTGCTGCGAAGCGACGTGGGTCGGTGGCTGGAGCTCACCTGGTCGCCCGGCCCGAGCGTCGGAGCACGATAGTCGCGCAGCTCGTCGGTGGATGCGGCAGCGCCGCAGGCGCCAGCGGCAAGTGCACGCGAAACGTCGATCCGACATCGGGCGCGCTCTCGACCTCGATCGTCCCTCCGTGCGCCATGACGATCCGCTGCGTCACGGACAGTCCCAGGCCGACGCCGGCGGCGGTCTCGCGGGAAGCGCCGGTGCGATGGAACGGCTCGAAGATGGACTTCTGATCGGCAGGCGCAATGCCGATCCCGCTGTCCGACACGGAGAGCACCGCCTCCGAGTTGCGCGAGAGCGCAACCACCACTTTGCCTCCGAGCGGCGAATACTTGATGGCGTTCGAGACGAGGTTGTTGAGCACCTGCTCGATGCGCTCGGCGTCGCACTCGACCAGGACGGGCACGTCCGGAAGCTGCGCAACGACTTGATGCGCCAGCGACATCGTGCGGTACAGCTCCACCGTGTGCTGCGCAATCTCGCGGAGGTCCAGCGGCTTGGTGAGAAGCTCGAGCTGTCCCGCCTCGATCCGGTTCGCGTCGAGAAAGTCGCCGACCATCCGTTCGAGCCGCGTGACCTGACGCCTGAGCACCGTCATCCCCCGCGCTCGTTTCTCTTCGTCGGACATCCTTCCGGACTCGATCAGGTCCAAGACCGTTCGCATCGCCGCGAGCGGATTTCGCAGGTCGTGAGCGACCCCCGCCAGGAACGTGAGCTGATCTCGCCGCTGGCGGCCTGCCTTCTCGACCAGGGCATTGAACGTGTCGGCCGCGACCTGAATCTCGGCGGGGCCGCCGGTTGGAGCGCGAGCGTCGCGATTGCCTTCGGCGAAGTCGGACATCGACCGGGTGAGCCCCACGAGAGGTCGATAGAACATCCTCTGCATCACCCCCAACGCGGCGCAGAAGCCGAGCAGCACCAAGGTCGCGATGCCCACGCCGACGATGTTTCCGAGGAGGTCCCACCGCGCGATGTTCTGCTCGCGATCGAGCACGCGCGCGAGATCGTCACTGACGAGGTGTCCGGTGGTGTCGAGCGCCGCCTGGAGCGCACCCGAGGCTGCCACGATGATGTCGGGGACACTGGACGACTTCGACTCGGCGAGCCTTCGCGTGACCAGATACGCCTGGACCTCGTCTCGCACGCGGTCGAGCAGCGCAACCTGCGCCGGATCGCCTTGCGCGTAGCGACGCGCTTCCGCCAAGGTCTCGAGCAGTTTGGTCTCGGTCTTGGCACGCGCGAGCTCTTGCTTGGGGTCCTTCGTGAGCACGGCGAGGTCGCTCTCTCGGCCGTAGGCGAGGAGGTCGACCTGGATGCCCTCGGCCGCGCGCATGCTCTGCGTCGCCGATGCGATCTGGCGCGAATGCGCGCTCATGACACTCGTGGACCACGCGAGCGTCAGCGCGCACGCAAGCGCCAGCAGGGTGAGCACGGCCGAACCGACACCCACGACCGCTCGGAGCCTCGGTTGGCGCACGGACCGATCCTCGTTCCGCATCACCTTCGAGCGCGACGAGGGAGCAAGACGGGCGCCACCGTCCGTCGCTGGCGGGAGGAGTGCATGGGATTCGGGCGTGAGCGACGTGCTCGTGGTCGAAGACGATCCGGACGTCAGCTGGGCGCTGGTCGAGCTCCTGGAGAGCGAGGGGCACGTGGTGCGCGCGGCGGAGGACGGGATGCAAGGGCTCCGCTGTCTGGCCGAGCGTTTGCCCGACGTCGTGCTCCTC
>DATJYG010000744.1:0-2681 GCA_035499695.1 Polyangiaceae bacterium | reverse complement strand
CGGTCCGCTCGCCGATCTCCTGGAGGATCCGCTTCACCCGGGGCCATTCGAGGCCGGCCTTGCCGGTTCCAGGATGGAAGAGGCCCACCTGCGTGATGCCGCTCTGCGCGGCGAGCTCCACGAGTCTGTTCACGGCCTTGGTGAGCGACGCGAGCTTGGCCTTCTTGGCCTCGTCCTCCTGGAGGATGAGGGCGTAGACGGTCCTGTCCCCTTCCGAGAAAGCCACGACGTCGCCCAGGGCGAGGCCCCCTTTCGCCGCCCGGGAGCTCAGCTCGGCGGCAAGATTCGGCCAGCGCTTCTTGAAGGCGACGGCGACACCTCGGTCCATGGTCCCCCGGGCGTTGCTTCCGAGAGCGTACGCATGCAGGCCCTCCGTGCTGAAGAGGTCACCCTTGGCGAAGGTCGCAGGCATCGTGGGGACGCGAGTATAACGTCCTCCCGACCTTGCGAACCGCGCCTGCGATCGATCTGCTCTACGTCGACGCCGCCGTCGCGGTTGCCAACAAGCCGTCGGGCCTTCTGGTCCATCGCGGATGGGCCGACGACGACGACGTGGCGCTCTTCCGCGTGCGAGACATGCTCGGCGCGCACGTTCATCTCGTGCATCGCCTCGACCGCGGCACGAGCGGCGCGCTGCTCCTTGCGCGCACGCGCGAAGCGGCCGCGGCGCTCGGGCGAGCGCTCGAGGCCGGCCGCGTGGAGAAGCGCTACCTCGCCCTCGTGAGGGGCACGCCGCCCGACGAGGGTGTCATCGATCACGCGATCCCTCGAAGCGAGGGGGGCGAGCGCGTCGCCGCGGTGACGCGCTTTCGCCGCCTCGCGAGGTCGCCGGTCGACCGATGCTCGCTCGTGATCGCCCAGCCCGAGACCGGGCGGCTGCACCAGGTCCGCCGGCACTTCCATCACATCAGCCACCCGATCGTCGGCGACGTGAATTACGGCTCGGGTGCAATCAACCGCCGATACCGCTCGCGCTACGGCCTCCATCGCCTCGCGCTCCACGCGCGGTCGATCGCGTTCGATCACCCGACCACGGGCGAGCGGATCGTCGCGACGGCGCCCGTCCCCGACGATCTGTCGCGCCCGCTCGAGGCGCTCGATCTCTCGTGTTTCGAGCGCGTGTCGTGACGCAACGATGACCAAGCCCGGGCCGAGATGACCGAGGCGTGGCAGGCGTCCCCGCCCGAGGCCCCTATAGCTCTGGCCCCATGGCGGTCGCGATCTTCTTCCTCGCCCACTGGCAGCTGTCGATCTTCTCCCAGACGTTCTTCCTGCACCGCTACGGAGCCCATCGGCAGTTCACGATGTCGAAGGCGTGGGAGCGCTTCTTTCACGTCTTCACGTTCCTGACACAAGGGTCGAGCTACCTGAACCCGCGCGGCTACGCGATCCTCCACCGGATGCACCACGCGTTCAGCGACACGCCGAAGGACCCGCACTCGCCGACGAATCACCGCAACGCGCTGTCGATGATGGTCGCGACGAAGAAGCGCTACGACGACTTCGCCTACCGTCGCGCCGAACCGGAAGCGCGCTTCGACGGCGGCACGCCCGACTGGCCGGCGCTCGATCGGCTCGGTCAAAAGTGGATCGTGCGCATCGCGTTCGGGACCGCGTACACGCTCTTCTACATCCGGTTCGCGACGAGCCCGTGGATGTTCCTGCTGCTGCCGTTCCACTATCTGATGGGCCCCGTTCACGGCGCGATCGTCAACTGGTGCGGCCACCGCTACGGGTACAAGAACTTCCGGAGCGCCGATCAATCGCTCAACACGCTGCCCTTCGACTTCGTCACGGGCGGCGAGCTCTTTCAGAACAACCACCACGAGTACGCGATGAGCCCCAACTTCGCTTCGCGGTGGTTCGAGATCGACCCGACCTACGCAGTCATCCGAGTCCTCGGGTGGATGCGGATCATCGATCTTCGCGGAGCTCAGCGCATGCGAGCGCCGAACCTCAATCGAGCAGCGCCAACAGTTCTTCCCTCGTGATCCCGCCCGCCTGACTCGCCTCGCCCAGCGCGACGTCCGCGACGCGACGCTTCTTCTCCTGCAGGACGAGGATCCGCTCCTCGACCGTGTCCTTCGTCACCATCCGGTACACCATGACGGGACGCTGCTGTCCGAAGCGGTGCGCACGGTCTGCAGCCTGCTCCTCCACTGCGGGATTCCACCAGGGATCGAGCAGGAAGACGTGGTCCGCCGCGGTGAGGTTGAGGCCCGTGCCACCCGCCTTGAGCGAGACGAGGAGCACCGGAGGCCCCGCCGCGTCCTGGAACTCGTTCACCACCGCGGCGCGATCGCGCGTCGAACCGTCGAGGCGCGTGAACCGGATGCCGGCTGCGCCGAGGTGAGGCTCGATGCGATCGAGCAGCGACGTCCATTGCGAGAAGACGAGCGCCTTGTGCCCCTCGGCGACCGCATCCTCGAGCGCCTCGACGAGGCGCTCGACCTTCGACGACGTCTCGGCGTGCTGTCCCGGGACGAGGCTCGAGTGACAGGCCGCCTGCCGGAGCCTCAGCAGGGCTTCGAGCGCTGCCAGCACGCCGCCGCCCCCCGGCTGCGCGAGCTTTTCAGCCACGCTCTTGCGGGTGGCGACTCGCACGGCGTCGTAGACGCTGCGCTCCGCCTCGTCGAGCTCGACGTGGAGCACCGTGTCGGTGCGGGACGGCAGCTCGGTCA
>DATJYG010000743.1:0-21396 GCA_035499695.1 Polyangiaceae bacterium | reverse complement strand
CGCACGACGAACTCGGGCTCGTCGTAGATGGGGCGCAGGTAGGGCCGCGCCATCAGGGCCTCGGGCGCGCGCACCGTGGCGAGCGCCTCCTCCAGGCGGCCGCCGGCGTTCATGACCGCGAGCGTCTGCTCGACGAGCGACTCGAGGAGCGCCGCCGTCTCGGAGAGCGCCTGCTGCACGCGCGCGCGGCCGAAGATGGGCGGGCCGTGCCCCGGGCAGAGCGTCTCGGCCGGCAGCGTCGCCATCGTCCGCAGCGCCTGCGCCCACTCGCGAGGGTAGCGCTG
Source organism: Polyangiaceae bacterium (assembly GCA_035499695.1). Lineage (GTDB taxonomy): Bacteria > Myxococcota_A > Polyangia > Polyangiales > Polyangiaceae > Palsa-1150. The sequence goes on along the minus strand of DATJYG010000743.1, from coordinate 21,112 downwards.
CACCTTCTGCGGGTTGCCGGCGTTGGGCGTGCACCAGATGAAGAGGTCCCCGGTGCAGAGCACGGCGCGCGAGGGCGCCCACACCCAGGTGCCGTCGTCCGTCTCGCCCATCGCGTGGCGGAGCTCGAAGCGCTCGCCGCCCACCTCGACGTCGAGGGAGGTCGCGTACGTCACGTCCGGCGCGCGGAAGCTCGTGGGCCAGTCGACGCCGTCGCCCGTGCCGCGGAACTGGCGCGCGTTGATGCACCCGTTGTAGCCGGCGGTCAGCCGGTAGCGCTCGAAGCGCGCCGGCACCCGCTCGTGCGCGACGACCCGCGCGCGGCCCGCGCCCGGCTCGGCCTCGTAGAGGTCCACGCCGAAGCAGTGGTCGACGTGCCCGTGCGTGAAGACCGCCGTGTGCAGCCGCGCGGCGCTGAAGGTGCGCACGCAGACCTGCACCTGCTGCGCGAGCAGGTAGCTCCCGGTGTCGACCAGCACGAGGCCGTCGCCGGTCTCGAAGGCCGTGGCGTTCGCGAAGCTCGAGACGAACGCGGTGCCGTCACCGAGCGGCTCGACGTCCATCAGCGGGGCGAACGGGTGTTTCACCGCCGGGTCGAGCGATCCGTCCCACAGGCCCTCGGCGAGATCCCGGATGCGTCCCACGGTCCGAGTCTCTCACGGGATCGCGTACACGAGCAGCCGGCACTCGATGGGCCCGTTGAACAGCGCCCACCAGCGGTCCGGCTTGCGCTTCATCGCGTGCCCGATGGCCGGCGTCCCCGCGAGCACGGCGACCGTGTGCCCGTGCATCCCGCGCGCGACGCGCGAGAGCGTCTGGTAGAGCGCCTCGTCGGTTTCGAGGCGCTCGCCGTACGGGGGGTTGGTGACGACGAACCCCGGCGGATCGAGCGGCGTGAGGTCGCGCACGTCGCGCGCCTCGATGACCACGTCGACGCCGGCCGCCCGGGCGTTCTGCTTCGCAACGGACACGGCGCGGGGGTCGACGTCGCTGGCGCGCACGGGGGCCTCGGGCGCCCGCTGCTTCGACTCGCGCGCTTCCTGCCGCAGCGCCGCCACGCCGCGGCGCTCGGCGTCGTCGTGGCTCGCCCACCGCTCGAACCCGAAGCGCTCGCGCAGCAGGCCCGGGGCGACCCGCTGCACCCACGCCGCCGCCTCGATGGCGATCGTCCCCGCGCCGCACATGGGATCGACCAGCGGCCGCTGCCGGTCCCACCCCGAGAGCCGCACGACGGCCGCCGCCAGCGTCTCGCGGAGCGGCGCCGGCCCGGCCCGCGCGCGCCAGCCGCGCTCGTGCAGCGAGGCCCCGCTCACGTCGAGGTACACGGTGGCCTTGTCGCGCGCGACGTGCACGGCGAGCAGCACGTCCGGGTCGCCGAGGTCCACCGACGGTCGCGCCCCGTAGCGGTCGCGCAGCCGGTCGACCACCGCGTCCTTCGTCTTCTGCGCCACGAACTGAGAGTGCGTGAGCGCGCTCGACTTGCACGTCGCCCGCACCGCCAGCGTCGTGCGCGGCGTCATCCACGTGCCCCAGTCCACGGCGTGCGCGCCGTCGTAGAGCGCGCCGCCGTCCGGCGCGTCGAACGCCGCGACCTCCAGCAGCACGCGCACCGCGACGCGCGACCAGAGGCACGCCCTCGCCGCGTCGACCATCTCGCCCTCGAAGTGCACGCCGCCCCGGTCGGCCCGGACGCCGCGCAACCGAAGCTCTCGAAGCTCGTCGCGCAAGGCCGGCTCGGTGCCTTTGGCGGCGGTCGCGAAGAATCTCATGCGGCTGGGTTCAAGAGACGGACAAGAGGAGAGGGAAAGAAGATCAGAAGATCAAAAGATCAAGAAGGTGTGTTTGTGGGAACGACAAGACCTTGTTCTGATCTTCTTATCTTTTGATCTTCTTTTCATCTCCTCTGTCGAGCCTGAGTGTGTCGTGGAACTCTCGGGTGCTCTCGACGATCTTCGAGATGTGCAGCGGGAAGGTCATGTGGCCGCCCGGGAGCCACGTGATGGGCGGCTTGCCCCACTCGGCCCACTGGCGCTGCACCAGGTGCGCGGCGATGTACGCGTCGTCCTCCGCCATGATCCAGAGCTGCCGCTCGGGAGGGAGCTTCGGCTTCAGCGACCCGAGCCCGAGCCCCGCGAAGATCTCGGCGCGCCTCGCGCGACTCACCCCGAAGCGCTCGAGGTCCGCCTTCATGCGCCAGAGGATCGACGCCTCCTCGACCGCCTCGGCGAGGTAGAGGTGGCTGACGATGGGCACGATGTAATCGGGCGGCTGGTCGACGCACGCGAGCACCATCGTGATCGCCCCGCCCAGGCTGATGCCGGTGACGCCCACCTCGTCGTAGCCGTTGGCGCGTAGCCACGCGACGAGCGTCCGCGCGTCGATGCACGACTGGCGCACCGCCTCGAACGAGCGCACGAGGTCCGCGCTCCAGAAGAACTCGCCGTGGAAGAGGGCGCTCTTCGGGTTGCGGCTGCCGTGGAAGGGGAGCTGCACGTGGAGCACGTCGACGTCGAGCGCGTCGTCGAGGCGCGGCAGGAGCACCGCCTCCTCGATCCACGGGCCCGGCTCGAGCCACCCGTGCACGTAGACGAGGGCGCGCCGGCGCGGGCCGCGGCGCGGGTGGAACCAGCGGGAGGTCACCGACTGGTTGCGCGCGTACTCGCCCGCGTGACGCGAGCGGTAGTGCGGGCAGAGCGGCACGTGCTGGCTGTGCCAGCGCAGCGTCTCGAGCACCCGCCCGTGCGAGCGCGGCAAGCGCGCCTGGGTGCGCACGACGTCGCGCGGCACGGCGGGCGCCGGGAAGAGCACCGAGAGCGGGGCGCCGAGGTATGGCCCCAGGTCTTCCACCGTGTTGTGGCGCGCGGCGCGGACGTGGAGCAGGTGCGAGAGGCTGCCGGCGATGCGGTCGAGCCCTCGTCCGACGAATGCCATTCGAGAGAGAATCTAGCGTGGTCGGCGATACGCGTCCCACAGCAGAAGCGCGACGCCCGACACGGCCGCGAGGGCCGCGCCCACCTCGAGCGCGTGCGCCGGGCCCCACACCCGCCAGAGCACGCCCATGAGCAGCCCGGCGGGGAGCGCCGTGACGCCGACGACGAAGTTGTACGCGCCGTACGCGCGCCCGCGCTGGTCGGGGGGCGCGAGGTCGCGCACGAGCGCCTTCTCCACCGGCTCGGTGAGCCCGTAGAAGACGCCGTAGAGGACGAAGAGGGCCCACACGTGCCACGCCTGCGTCGCCTGGCCGAGGCCCAGGTACACGAGCGCGTAGACGGCCCAGCCGCCGGCCACGAGGCGCGCCCGCGGGATGCGGTCGGCCGCGTCGCCGCCGAGGTAGGCCCAGACCACCTTGGACAGGTTGAGCACCGACCAGAGCACCGGGATCTGCGCCGTCGTCAGGCCCAGGTTGCGCGCGCGCAGCAGGAGGAACGCGTCGGACGAGTTGCCCAGCGAGAAGACGCCGAGGATCACGAGGTACGACACGAGGGTCCGCGTGAAGAGGCGTGTCGGGGTCGGGGTCGAGGTCGGGGTCGAGGTCGAGGTCGAGGTCGAGGTCGAGGTCGGGTGCGGCGGCTCCTTCACGAGCGCCACGAGCAGCGTCGCGATCGCCCCGGGGATCACGGCGATCCAGAACACCTGGCGCAGCGAGAGACTCATCGCGATGAGCCCCGTCGCGATGAGCGGGCCCGCGACCGCGCCCGCGTTGTCCATCGCCTGGTGGAAGCCGAAGGCGCGCCCCACCTTGTCGCCGGCCGCGTCGGCGATGAGCGCGTCGCGCGGCGAGCTGCGCAGGCCCTTGCCCACGCGGTCGGTCACGCGCACCGCGAGCACGTGCCACGGCTTGGTGGCCAGCGCGACGAAGGGCCGCACTGCGCTCGCGAGCCCGTAGCCGAAGAGCACGAGCGGCTTGCGGCTCTTGGTGCGGTCGGCGATGTACCCGGACGCCAGCTTGAGCAGGCTGCTCACCGTGTCGGCCGCGCCCTCGACGAGCCCCAGGTACGCGGGCCCCGCCTTGAGCGCCTCGGTGAGGAACACCGGCAGCAGCGGGAAGATCATCTCGGTGCCGACGTCCGTGAAGAGGCTCGTGAACCCCAACAGGACGACGGCGAGCGGCAACCGGTCGCGCTTCGTCAACGGCTGGGCCTGTTCGGTGGCATCCCGATTTGTCTAGCGCACACGAGCGGCCACCACCGCGAGGAAAGCGTCGAGCACCGCGAGCAATCGAGTTCGTGCGCGAAAGAAGTGCGTTCAGGCGCAGTGCGATCGCCTTCGCACCGGGTGCAGGCTGCTCCACACAGCGAGCAACCCCTCTTTCACCGGGAGCTGACGCTTCGGCGCCGCGAGGCATCACCTTTGTATGTGCTACGTCACCCCATGCTTCTCGTGAGCGCGGCCCGGCTCGTCGTGATCGCGGCTCTCGTCTGCGGGTGCAGCGGCAGCAGCAGCGTGCACGGCACCTCGCCGCCCGTGGACGCGAGCACCGACGCCGAGCAGGCGAGCGATGCGCGCGACTCGGCGCCTCCGGACGTCGTCGACGCGGGCGGGATCACCGCGTCCTTCCTCGGCGACTACGCGTGCACGGGCTTCCAGACGCAGATGTGCGCCGCGCCCGGCACCGGGACGGGCACTTACGTCGTCGACACGTCGTGCCCCATGACGATCACCGCGGGGAGCAGCCCGTCGACGGTCTTGATCCGCCACTCGGACGGCGTCTCCCTCGTGTGGCAGCTCACCGATGCGACGCACGCGCAGTTCTCCGACATGCAGACGGCGCCCGGCACCTTCCCGAGCCCCGGCGACGCCGGCACCCTCTCGAGCTACGTCTTCACGAGCGGCCAGCTCTTCGCGTCGCCCGGCTCGCTGCAGCTGCAGGAGTTCGGAAGCGTCCAGTGGACCAGCGGCACCGACAGCGAGGCGTGCCAGTTCTCGCAGCGCTTCACCGGTTCGGTCGACGGCGGCTAGCGTCTCTAGAACGTGCCCCGCAGCAGCGCGCCGCCGCCGCCGGGGCCGACGCTCGGCGCGAGGCCGACGGTCGTGCTGCTGCTCGCGCTCGGCGCGGTGAGCCAGAGGATCGCGCCGCCGGCCACGAGGACGCCGCCGGCGATGAAGCCGATGGTCGAGATGGTCGCCTGCGAGTCCGCCGTGTTCTTCTTGCTCTCGTCGCCGTCCTTCTGGGCCTGGCTCCACTCCGAGCTGGCCATCAGGCCGAAGACGCTGCCGACCGCCAGGCCCGCGATGCCGACGCCGCCCACGATGAGGCCGATGGTCTTCTGGGAGCTGCCGCCGCCACCGGCAGCAGGCGCCTGATCGCTCGTGGCCGCGGGCCCGGCCGGCGCTGCGTCCGGTGTCGGCGCGGCAGCCGGCGCGCCGAGGGTCACCGACTCGGGGCGCTCCTTGACGCCCTCGACGAGGACGAGGGTCTTGGTCGTCGTCGGAAGCCCCGGCGCCTCGAAGGTGAACGCGTGCGACCCCGGGTCGAGCGAGAGCGCCGCGCCCACGCGCTCGTCGCGCGGCTTGCCGTCGACGCTGATCTTCACGCTCGGCACGTCGTTGCCCGCGCCGTCCTTCACCTGGAAGACGACGCTGGGGACCGCCCGCTCGGCGTCCTGCAGCCGCTGCTGGCACGACGACTTCACCGGGTCCGGGCACGCGGGCGCGGCGCACGTCGCGAGCGCCTTTCGCGCGTCGATGAGCTTCCCCGCCTTGCGCAGCGACAGCGCGCTCTCGCTCGCGGCGATGCACGCGTCGGCGTCCTGCGCGCGCGCGACCCGCGGGCACGCCGCGAGCGCGAGACCGACTGCGAGGGAGGCGACGACGATGCGGCGTCCGTGGTCCATGCGAGTGTCCCCTCAGTTGCAGACTTTCTTGAAGTGCGGGTTCCCGTCCGAATCGTACTCGGTCACGATGCGGCAGGACGGCGTGGGCGCGGGTGCGGGAGCCGCCGTGGCCGTCTTGACGGGCCCCGGCCCGGGCGCTCCCCGCCGATGCGCGGGAGGCGTCGGGCTGCTCGCCGCCGCCGACGCCTGCGCCGCCGCCGAGGCGCTCGCCGCGACCGTCGCCGACCCCGCCGTCGACGCAGACTCGGTCGCTGCCCCCGTCGCCGACGCTGCCGCCGACGCTTCCGCCGTCGCCGACCCTGACGCCGCCTGCGATCCCCCGCTCACGTCGTGGACGCGGCTCTTCACGACGAGCACCCCCGCGCCGATCACCGCCACCGCCCCAGCCGCCGCCACCGCGCCCACCCACACGCGCCGGCGCTCCTTCTTCCTCTTCTGCGTCCCGGTCCCCGCCCACGACGCGTTCGTCCCGGCCTGCACGTCGTCCGCCGACACCGTGTCGTCGAACGCCGCCTCCATCATCCCCGACGGCGGCTTCACCGGCACCTTCTCGCCCGCCGCCTCCATCGTGCGCAGGATGCGGTCCACCGACGCCGCCGCCCGCTTCGGCGCGAAGCCCCGCAGCGCGAGGGCCAGCTCGCCCACGTTCTGGATGCGCTGCGTCCGGTCCTTGACCATGCACCCCGACACCACGTCCTCGAAGCCCTTCGGCAGGTCCGGCTGCAGCTCGCGCAGCGGCTTCGGCGTGCCCGTCGCGATCTCGATCGCGAGCTCCGTGATCGACTCGGCCACGAACGGCGGCTTCCCCGCGACGAGCTCGTAGAGGATGACCCCGAGCGACCAGATGTCGGTGCGCTGGTCGACCGCCTTCGACGACTTGAGCTGCTCCGGCGACATGTAGAGCGGCGACCCGACCACCGCCCCCGTGCTCGTCATGTCGAGCTCCGGCGCCGCGCCGCGCATGCCGGCGCTCACCTTGGAGATCCCGAAGTCGAGCACCTTGATGGAGAGCAAGCCGTCGGCGCGCCGGATGCAGAAGAGGTTCGCCGGCTTCAGGTCGCGGTGCACGATGCCGAGCGCGTGCGCCTCGGCGATCGCCTCGCACGCCTGCAGCACGAACTCGGCGGCCTGCTCGGGGGGCATGGCGCCTCGTTCCTTGAGCCACGAGCGCAGGTCGCCGCCCTCGAGGTACTCCATGACCATGTAGGGCGCGCCCGTCTCGAGGCGCCCCACGTCGATGACCCGCGCGACGTGCTCGCTCTTGATCTTCACCGCAGCGCGCGCCTCGCGCTCGAACCGCGCGAGCACGTCCGGCTTGGTGACGGCCGCCGGCAGCAGGAACTTGATGGCGACCTTCTCGTCGAGCTGCAGGTGGTGCGCCGAGACGACGACGCCCATCCCGCCGGAGCCGAGCACGCGCTCGACGCGGTACTTGCCGGCCAGCAGGTCGCCGGGCGCTACCCCGACGACCTCCGCGCTCTTGACCCGGTCGGACTCCGCCATTCCCCGATCAGGGGAATGTTACTGCACGATGCCGCCGTCCGTCTGCGGCGGCGTGTAGTCCGGGATGACGCACGAGGAGAGGTCGAAGAGCATGAACTCGAGCGCCTTTTCCTGCGCCGAGAGATCCGCCATCGCGCAGCCGTTCGGCGGCTGGGTGTTCATGTCGTCGGGCGGCATCGTCTCGCCGCCGACGTGCAGGTCGCTGAACACCGCGCGCCCGCAGTACGCAGGCGCCCCGCTGTCGGGGTTGATCGGCGCGTTCACCGGCGTGTCGAACGAGAAGTACAGCGTCTGGGCGTTCTTGTCGTCCTGCACCCAGGGCTGCGACGGCTTGTTCGTCGGACCGACCACGGAGTTGTAGCGCACCGGATCGACGTGCAGCTCTCCCATCGGCGCGCCGAGTTGGCCGAGCGCGTTGTTCAGGCCGAGCCACTGGTAGAAGGCGACGCCCTTGGGGAACGGCGCGGTCGAGCCGTTGAGCGTCTGGACGATCTTGCCGTTCGCCTGGTTCCCCGTGCTGCCGCCCATCCAGGTGGCGAGGGCGTTGCCCCAGTCGCCCGGTGCCGCGTAGCCCTGCATCGTGTCGAGCGGACCGGCGAACCAGGCGTAGTGGAAGTGCGATGCAAACGCGCGGCCGCCGGCGTTCAGGTAACCCTCGAGCGCTGCCGGGTTGGCCTTGTACGTCTCGCCGCCCTCGCACGAGAGCAGCAGGATGTCGTATGGCATCAGATGCGCCTGCGAGTCCCAGAGGCTCGTGTCGGCCTCGGGGAACTTGCCGTCGGCGCCCGGCTCCGGCGCGCCGACCTGCCCGCCTCCAGCGCCGGCCCCGGGCTGGCCGCCGGAGAAGACGTGCACGTGACCGCCGGTGGCCGCGCCGTTGACGTACTCGCTGCGGGGGAGCCCGATGCGCTGCATCAGGCATTCGAGCGTGTCGGCGCCGCCCGTCGAGACGGCGATGTCGGGCATGCTCGTGTTGGTGTCGCCCGCGGGGACCGTCGACGGAAGCGTGAGCTTCATGGGCATCGCGGTGTCCTGGCACTGCGTCGTCGTCACCATGAACTGACGCCGCCACTTGCCGACCTGGATGACGAGCGGCACGTTGCCGACGGGAGCGTTCGTGAGCTTGAAGCTGCCGTCGACGCCCGTGGCGGTCTGCACGACCTCGCCGCTCTTGAAGAGCGCGTTGCAGGCGCACGCGTCCGAGCCCGTGGGTACACCCGCGGGCAGCGGCTGCAGCGGCGTGGCCGGGACGTAGACGGCGATGTTGAACAGCGGGTCCTTGCCCGCGGGGTCGTAGACGACGCCCGAGATAGACGTGGTGCTGCTGCCGGAGCACGACACGTTGCACTGCAGGCCGGAGGGGCACGTGACCATGCCGCCCGACGAGCCGCCGGAGCCCCCGCCGCCCGAGGACGAGCTGAAGCTGCCCCCGGAGCTGCCGTTGCTTCCCCCGTTCGATCCGACGATGCCTGCGTCGGCGCCGAACAGGCTGTTGCCGTTGCCGCTCCCGCAGCCTGCGTGGCTGCCCACGACGAGGAGCGCAGCGGTGATCAGACCGACCGGGAAGACCAGCTTCGACAAGCGTGCGCGCATGGAGTGGCCCAGGCTCATGGTTCTAGTATGGCCGGTCGAGAGGGAAGCGTCTCTCACGAAGCGCTTATTTCCCCCACATGTGTGCACGAGTTGCGGAGTGATGCCGACTGGCATCACTGGGGTGCGCTATGGTGCGCGCCAAGGTGTCGGTCGCTCTCTTCATAAGGCACGGGAAGGCGTCGGCGTTCTCGTCGACCACGGACTACGACCAGCTTTCCGCTCCCGGCGTGGAGCAGAGCGAGAAGCTGGGCGAGTGGCTCGCCGAGCAGGCGCTCGCGGTGGACGCGGTGTTCGTGGGCCCGCGCAAGCGCCACGCGCAGACGCTGGATGCGGTGCTGCGCGCCGTGCCGGGGCTGCCCGCGGCGACGATGCTGCCGGAGCTCGACGAGCACGACGGCATCGCGCTCGTCTTCAAGCTGCTGCCGACGCTCGGTCACGAGGACCCCGAGCTGGCGTCGATCGTGGCGCGCATGGGGGCGAACGGCGGCAAGCCGTCGCCCGACGACGTGCTCGCCGTGTTCAAGCGCCTCACGCGCCGCTGGGTGCGCGGCGAGATAGGGCACCACGAGGTGGAGTCGTGGGCGTCGTTCCGCGCGCGCGTGGCGCGGGCGATGGATCGCGTGGCGGCGCTCGGGCGCGGCAAGACGGCGCTCGTGTTCACGTCGGCGGGGGCGGTCGCTGCGGCGACGGCGGAGACGCTGGGCGTGCGCGACGAGGAGAAGGTGCTCGACCTGAGCTGGTCGCTCTACAACGGGTCGATCACCGAGCTGGACTTCACCGGCGAGCGCTGGGGGATGCGCTCGTTCAACGCGACGCCGCACCTGCGCGACAGGCGCCTCATCACGAGCGTGTAGCCGTCCGCCGAAGGTCAGGACCGGGAGGCGCCGGCGCACGCGACGGCGCCTCTCCGGACCTGCGGGAAGGGGCTGGCTGGGCCCCCACGAGTCGCCGGCCCTGCTCCTCACCGGAGCATTCGACGACCGCTGTGCGGCGACGACGCGCCCGCGACTACGGCTTCGCGGGCGGGGTCGGCGGCTGCGGCTGCGGCTGCGGCGCAGGGGTTTCGGTGACGGGCGTCATGACGACGCCTGTCACGTCACCCTTGACGGAAGCGCGCTTGCGCTTGCCGACAATCCCGCGCGCGTCGCGCGTGGACTTCGCCTTCGCCGCCGCTGCGGCCTTCACCTCGGCCGTCTTCGTCTTCGGAGCTTGTGGCTCGATTCCGAAGTCGGCCAGGGTGCCGTTGGCGGTACGGAACGTCACGAGCAGGAAGCGCTGCAGGTCCTGCATGACAGGACCCACTTTGACTCGCACTGCGCGCATCGCCGCAACCGCCTCCTTGGCGCTGGCTTTCGCCGAGTCCGCGGCGGCGATCGCGTTCGCCAGGCTCGTGAAGAGCGAGACGAGCGCCGCCGTCGTGTAGGGGACGTTCCCGAGCGTGAAAGATCCGTTCGGGAAGTGCTTCTGCAGGCCCGAGATGAAGGCCTGCACCCTCGCCAAGATGGTCGCCTTGCTGGGCTCTGGGTTGGTGGTGGTCGTTGGAATACCTCTCCTTTCTGGAAGGGCGCGCGATGCCGGATGGCCGCCGGCACACGCGAGCGGGCGTGTGCGGCGTGCGCCTTTCGTTTCCTTCCCCTCCACTCGTTCCAATCGTGAGAGTCGCGATTCGGTCTCGCGGCCCCCGTACGATTCTCGGACGGGTGTTCAGTAGCCGCGGCGCTCCCTCGATCCGCGCCTGCGCATGCGCGCCCCATGGCAGCGCAGGGACGAGCAGGGGCGGCGCGGTCGCGATCCCGGGCGGTGCGCTCGCGATTCGTCCGTGCGCGCATGCGCGTCGCGGCGGCGAAGGCACGGGCACGCGCGGCGAAGGCACGCGCCGGGGCTGGGCGGGCCTGCGCCGGGGCGGCGAAGCCACGATCCGGGGTGGTACGGGCACGAGCACGTGTGGCGCAGGGACGAGCAGGGGCGGCGCGTGCGTGAGCAGGGGCGGCGCGTGCGCGAGCCGGGGCAGCGTGCACGCGAGCCGCGCTGGTCTAACCTAGCGGGCCATGCTCGAGCCCACGCCCACCGCCGCCGACGCAGTCACCCGGGTCCGCGAGTTCGTCCGCGACGAGGTCATGCCCCTGGAGCCGAAGCTCGCCGGGGGCTCCTTCCGCGACGCGCTGCCGCACCTCGAGAAGGCACGCGAGCGCGCCCGGGCGGCGGGCATCTGGGCGCCCTTCCTGCCGCGCGAGCACGGGGAGATGGGGCTCTCGCTCTACGACTACGCCTTCGTGAGCGAGGAGCTCGGGCGCACGCCGCTCGGGCACTACTGCCTCGGCTGCCAGGCGCCCGACGTGGGCAACATGGAGCTCCTCCTCGCGCACGGGAGCGACGCGCTGAAGAAGCGGTTCCTCGAGCCGCTCACCAAGGGCCGCATCCGCAGCTGCTTCTCGATGACCGAGCCGGACAACGCCGGCTCCAACCCGGTGCAGCTCACGACGCGCGCCGAGAAGCAGGGGAGCGACTACGTCATCACCGGCCGCAAGTGGTTCACGAGCAGCGCCGACGGCGCCGCGTTCGCCATCGTGATGGCCGTCACGAACCCCGAGGCCGAGAGCCCCTACGCGCGCGCGAGCCAGATCGTCGTGCCGACCGACACGCCGGGCTTCCGCCTCGTGCGCAACATCGGCGTCATGGGCGAGGCCGGCAGCGACTGGGCGAGCCACGCCGAGGTGCAGTACGAGGGCGCGCGCGTCCCGCAGGACAACCGGCTCGGCCCCGAGGGCGCGGGCTTCATGCTCGCGCAGGAGCGCCTCGGCCCGGGGCGGATCCACCACTGCATGCGCTGGATCGGCGTCTGCGAGCGCGCGCTGGACCTCATGTGCAAGCGCGCGGCGTCGCGCATGATCTCCCCCGGCAAGCCGCTGGGGACGCGGCAGGTCGTGCAGATGTGGATCGCCGAGAGCCGCACCGAGATCCACGCGTCGCGGCTCATGGTGCTGAGCGCGGCGCACGCGATCGACCAGAAGGGGAGCCACGGGGCGCGCGACGAGATCGGGATGATCAAGTTCTTCGTCGCCGGCGTCCTCCAGAACGTGCTCGACCGCGCCATCCAGGCGCACGGCGCGCTGGGGCTCACCGACGAGACGCCGCTGGCGTTCTGGTGGCGGCACGAGCGGGCCGCGCGCATCTACGACGGCCCCGACGAGGTGCACAAGGTGGCGCTGGCGCGGCGCATCCTGCGCGGATACGGGCTCGACGTTCGCTGAGTCGACGACTCAGGTGTAGAGCGTGCCGTCCTGCACGAAGCAAAGCTCGTTGCCCCAGGGGTCGGTCACGTAGAACGACTTCTCGCCCCACGGCCGCACGATGACCTCGCTCGCCGGCTGGCCGTGCACCTTGAAGGGCGCGAGCGCCTTCAGCGCCGACGCGCGCGCGTGTACCGCGTCGACGTCTGCGACGGCGAAGTAGAGCGACTTGGGGCCGGGCGTCGGCTTCATGCCGCCCTGCGAGACGTCGAGCACGGCGAGGATGACGCCGCCGCAGTCGAAGTAGTGCCGTGCGCCCGGGTGGCGCTTGCCCGGCGTGTCGAGCAGCTTCGCGTAGAAGGCGGCGGCCTCGTCGAGGTTCGTGACTTCGAAGGTGACGCGGAAGACCTTGGGGACGCTCTTGCTGGTGCTCATCGCTGCTTTCCTTTCGTGCTGCTCTTCGTGACCGTGGCGCTGGGTGGTTCGGCTCTCTTGGAGAGCTCTCTCGTGGATCGCGGGCCGGTGGGGGCCCACTTCTTGTCGGGTCCGACGGGCTCGAGGTGGCGCAGCCAGTCGCCGAGGACGAGGCTCAGGCGCTCGCGGTCGAGCCTGTAGTTGCTCGTTCGCCCCTCGCGGCGCACCTCGACCAGCCCCGCCTCCTCGAGGACCTTCAGGTGGCGTGTCGTCGTGGGCCAGCTGTGCTGGAAGCGGGCGGCGAGATACCCGGAGGGCAGCTCGCCCCCCGAGTGCGCGAGCAGGAGGACGATGTGGCGGCGGGCTTCGTGGGCGAGGGCGAGAAAGACAGCGTCGACCTCCTCGAGCGACGGTTTCTTCAAGCGCCGGCGTTCTTAGCGCTCGCGCTAACAATTAGCAAGGGTGCTAAGTAAGAACGGGCGCCCCCGGCGCGCCCGCGCCCGCGCTACCCTCGCCCGCGATGCCCGAGCACCTGGACCAACCCACGCCGGTACGCGCCGGACAGGGCTTCGACGCCGACGCGCTCGCCGCGTGGCTCCGCACGCGCATCGACGGTCTGGAGGTTACGCCGGAGCTGCTGCAGTTCGGGCGCGGCTACTCGAACCTGACGTACCTCGTTCGCTTCGGCGGTCGCGAGCTCGTCGTCCGCCGCTCGCCGCCCGGCGTGAACATCAAGAGCGCGCACGACATGGGGCGCGAGTTCCGCATCCTCTCTGCGCTGGCGCCGCACTGGTCCAAGGCGCCGCGTCCGCTCGCGCACTGCGAGGACGCGGCGGTCATCGGTACGCCCTTCTACGTGATGGAGCGCGTGCACGGCATCATCCTGCGCGCCAAGGTCCCCGAGGGCCTCGTGCTCGACGCGCCCGCGATGCGTCGCGCATCGGAGGCGACGTGCGACACGCTGGCCGAGATCCACAACCTCGACTGGCGCGCGGTCGGCCTCGGAGATCTCGGCAAGCCGCAGGGATACATCGAGCGCCAGGTGCGCGGCTGGTCGGACCGCTACGCCAAGGCGCGGACCGACGACGTGCCGCAGGTGGAGAAGCTGGCGGCCTGGCTCGATGCGCACCGCCCGCCCGAGAGCGGCGCGACGCTCGTGCACAACGACTTCAAGTACGACAACATCGTGCTCTCGCCGGACCTCGCGCGCGTCGAGGCCGTGCTCGACTGGGAGATGGCGACCATCGGCGACCCGCTGATGGACCTGGGGACGGCGCTCGGCTACTGGATCGAGCCGGACGATCCGCCGGTCTTCCAGGTCACCGTCTTCGGGCCGACGAACCGGCCGGGCAACCTCACGCGCGTCGAGTTCGCCGAGCGCTGGTCGCGCGCCACGGGGCGCGACGCGAGCGACGTCCTCTTCTACTACGCGTTCTCGCTCTTCAAGCTCGCCGTGGTGGCGCAGCAGCTCTACAAGCGCTGGGTCGACGGGCACACGAAGGAAGAGCGCTACGCCATGATGCTCGAGGGCGTGCGCGCCGTCGCCAGCTCGGCGCTCGTCGCGATCGAGAAGGGCCGGATCGACCGGTTCAATCAGTAGTCAGTTGTAGTCGGCGCGCCGCGGCTGCCTCGGGCGGACCCACTGGTCGTGGCGGTCGTACTGGGCGAGCCGGTCGCGCCGCCCGACCAGGAAGAGCCGGTAGAGCACCGCGCCTCCGATGAAGCCGCCGACGTGCGCCATGAACGCGACGCCTCCCTGCGTGCTGATCGTCAGCGCGTCCCAGAGGTTCACGAGGAAGAAGAGGCCGATGACGAGCCATGCGGGGAAGACCAGGAAGAGCCCCCAGAACAGCCAGAGCAGCGGGATGGGGTTGAGCACCGTGATGGGCGAGCGCGGGTAGAGGAAGACGTACGCCGCGAGCACCGCCGAGATGGCGCCCGACGCGCCGAGCATCGGCACCATCGACGTCGGCGCGGCGGCTATCTGCGCGGCCGCTGCACACAGACCGCCCACCAGATAGAACACGACGTAGCGGAAGTGCCCCATCGCGTCCTCGACGTTGTCGCCGAAGATCCAGAGGAAGAGCATGTTGCCGCCGATGTGCGCGAGCCCTCCGTGCATGAACATGCTCGTGAAGATCGTCTCGACGCCGCCCACCGGATCGTTCCAGATGAGCGCGGGATGCAGCATCCACGGCTCCCCCGCGTTGGGCCCCATCGTTCCCGACAGCTGCATCAGGAACACGACCACGTTCGCCGCGATGAGCGCGTAGTTGACGTACGGCACCGTGCGCGTCGGCAGGTGATCGCGGAGGGGGAGCATCTAGAAGGACCAGCCCATCTGCAGGAGGACGCGCGGGTAGAGCGCGCCGGCGTCCGCCATGTGGGAGTAGGCCACGCCGACGCCGCCGCCCAGGGTGAAGCCGCCGGGGAAGACGTGCTGTCCACCGGCGTCGAGCGCAACCCCCCAGTAGCCCTGGGCGTCCGTCGTCGTGCCGGCGTACGCGTTCGTCGTGCTGCCGAGCAGCAGCGACGGGCCGAAGAAGGGGCCGCTGAGCGATCGGCTCCAGCGCCACCAGTAGTGGTAACCGAGCTCGAGCCCCAGGCTGCTCGAGTGCTGCGAGGCGAAGCCGAGGCCTTCGCTGATCAGGTTGTAGCGTCCGCCGCGGTCGGCATCGAAGACGAGCGCGCTCGGCGACGCGAGCAGCGAGTGGTGCGGCGCGATCTGCACCTCGAACGTGCCGCTCAGGCGTCCCCAGATGAGCGGGACCGGCGAGAGCGTGATGGCCACGGGTCGGGGAGGCTCGTACTCCTCGACGACGTAGACGACCTCGCGGCGACGGTGCACGTGGTACGGCGGCGGCGGGGGAGGCTGCGGCTCGTAGTAGCGAGGCGGCGGAGGCGCCGGCGCGGGCGTAGGCCGCGCGGGAGGCGGTGCCGGCGCCGGGGTGGGCGACGGTTGCGGTGGGGGTAGGGGCGGCGGCTCCGCGGTGAGCGGGGGAGGGGGCGGCGGAGGGAGGTTGGGCTGCGCCGCGGCGATCGTCGCGAAGGGGGTGGTCGCGACGACCATCGCGAAGATCGCGAGGCTCCGTGTCACGCGTGCGGCCGTCGCCATGCTCGCCGCGAGCTTAGCGCGAGGTGTGGGTGGCGCGGGGTGAACGTCCTTTGGTCCACCGTCGCTCCCGAAAAGTGACGGCGGTGAGACGAGCCCTGGCGGTGCAAGCATGGATAGCCTTTGTATCGGGGTGCGGGTCTAGAGGGAGCTTTCCATGAACAAGACGAAGACTATTTTGCTCTTGGCTGCGGGCGGCGCGTTGGCGCTCGCGTGGGCGTGCGGCGGCAGCACGGCGTCGAACGGAAACGGCGGCGACGACGGCGGAAGCAGCGGCAGCAGCAGCGGCGCCAGCGGAAGCAGCAGCGGCGCCAGCGGCAGCAGCAGCGGCACGGGCGGCAGCAGCGGCGCGGGCAGCAGCAGCGGCACGGGCAGCAGCAGCGGCGCCGGCAGCAGCAGCGGCAGCAGCAGCAGCGGCGGCGTGCCGATGCCGTACATGTGCAACGGGCAGCCGTGCACGGCGCCCAACACGTGCTGCACGGTCACGAACATGAACGGCAGCACGCTCACGTGCGAGTCGCCTTCGATGTGCGCGGATGCCGGCGGTCGTTCGATCGAGTGCACGAGCAAGGCGAACTGCCCGAGCGGTGACTACTGCTGCGGAAGGGCGGGAGGCGCCGGCGGCGGCTCGACGACCTGCGAGGCCACGTGTGGCATGGGGTCCGCCGCGCTCTGCGATCCGGCGAACGGCAACGCCGACTGTCCGATGGGGGATCAGTGCCGCACGGCCATGGGCGGCATGACCGGCATCTGCTTGCCGATGCGCGACGGCGGCGGCCCGCCGATGGACGCGGGCGGCGGCGGCGGCTGAGCGAGGCCCATCAGGTAACGCGTCACCTGCGCGTCGAGGCCCGGCTGCTCGTCGGGCTCGTCGAAGTCCCACCTCGCGGCGCGCTCCTGGTCCTGCGGCGTGGCGGCGGCATCGCACGCCAGCGGCCAGGTGCGCGGCGTGTACGTGAACGGCGCGAAGTCGGGCGTCGACGTGAAGAGGTCGAGCGGAAGCGCCGCGTTCGCGACGATCGCGTTGTTGTACGGCTTGCCCAGGACGTGCGCGAAGAGCTTGTGCAGCGAGGCGACGTCGATGTGCGTGTGCGACACGTAGCCGCGCTTCACCCACGGCGAGACGATGACGAGCGGCGCGCGGTGGCTGTCGACGTGCTCGCCGCCCTGCGAGGGGTCGTCCTCGGTGATGTAGACGAGCGACGACGCCCATAGCGGCGAGTGCGTGATGGCGTCGAGCATCATGCCGGTGGCCTCGTCGTTGACGGCGCAGAACGTCTCGGGCGTCGGGTTCTTCGGCGAGACGCCGAAGGTGTGGTCGTTCGGCAGCGTCATGTACACGAACGAGCCCATGTTGCAGAGGACGCGCAGGCGGCCGGCCGTGTAGCAGGCCTTGTCGAGATCGTTGAAGCCGATGTTCTGGAAGGGGCCTCCCGGGTATGCCCCGTCGACGGCTGGGGACGCGCCCGACGGGTTGCCGACGATCTCGCCGAGCAGGTCGTAGTCGACGTGGTTGGCCGCGAGCCAGTCGAAGAGCGAGCCCTCGACCGGCTGGCCCACGGGGATCACGCCGCCACCCGGGACGGACCACGCGTTGCGCCCGCTGCCGGCCACGGCCCACGTGCGCTCGTCGAAGTCGTTGGCGCGCCCGTAGGTGGTCCAGACGTGACCCTGCGTCGAGTAGATCGCGTCGGTGTAGTAGTCGTCGCTTGCCGCGAAGGTGCGCGCGAGCGTGCGCATGTTGTGCCAGATCGAGTCCATCTCGGACGTCTTCTGCTTCAGCAAGTACGACGGATCGCCGTTCGCGTCGGGCAAGTCGCCGAAGAGCCCGTCGAACCCCTTGTTCTCGCGCACGATGAAGAAGACGTGCTGGATGAGCTTCGAGGCCCCGGCGGTGTTCGTCGACGGCACCGGGAAGTCGTCGGCGCCTGCGGGGCAGCTCACGGTGGCGGCGCCCGAGAGCCCGGCCGGGTCGTCGGCGGCGGCGACGACGCTCTGGCCGGCGGAGAGGTCCGCCGTGCTGGGCGCCGGGACGTGCTGGATGCCGCCGCGCATGCGGGCATCGATGTCGCTGTTGCCGATGACGAAGTAGAGCGGGCGAGGGCCGGTGCCGTGGCCGCGCATCTCGCTCACGACGAGCGAGCCGTCGCTCTCCACGACGACGCCCGATGGCCACCACCCGCTGGCGAGCTGGCCGGCGGGCGTGACACCCGGAGGCGTCTGCGTCGTGTCGACATCGTAGGCGGCGACGGCGTTGCGCCCGCTCCACGTGACGTAGAGCCGTTTGCTCCCGGCGTCGTAGGCGAGCGTGGACGGCTCGGTGCCGTGCAGCGACAGCGAAGCGTCGATGGGGAGCGACGTCACCGTGCCCGAGGTGCGATCGATCACCGAGAGCGTGTCCCCGAGGTCGTCGGCGACGACCATCCACCGTGCGTCGAGGAAGGCGACGCCCTCGGGGTCCATGTCGGTCGCGTAGGTGTGAGCGACCTGTGGGGCGCTCGGGTTGCTCACGTCCACCTGCAGGACCCTCTTGTCGGCCCACATCGAGACGTACGCGTACTGGCCGCTCGCGTCGTTCGGATCGAAGGACGCCTGGAAGGTGAAGCCGGCGCCGAGATCCACCTGTCCCAGCATCTGCCGGTAGGTCGAGGACGTCGGGTCCACGTCGTAGACGAGGAGGGTGTGGTCGAAGACGCCCGTGACGACGAGTCGCTTGCCGTCGGGTGACGCGGCGAGCCCGCCGACGTACCAGTCGGGGGAAGTCTGCCCCGTCTGGTCGTGCCCCTGCGGCAGCATGATCGACTGCGCGTCGTTGCGCGTGAGCGCCCCGGTCGTGGTGCTCACCGTGAGCGCCTGCACGACTCCGTCGTCGGTGGCGACGTAGAGCGTGCCCGGCGCGACGAAGGCCGCGGCGGAGTTCAGCGTCTCGGGGTCGGCGAACTTGACGTACCCGGTGACGGGCGTGGCGCCCGAGCCGATCTTCGTCGCGTCGATGACGCGCACTGCGTGATCGACGGGCCCATCGTCGATGGTGACGACGTACGAGGTGCCCGGGATGGCGCCCACGTAGCTCGTGAGCCCGCCCTGGAGGTCCGACTCGTCGAACACCCAATCGCTTCCCGCCGGCGTGATGCGGCGCCCGTCAGGCAGGATGATCGTGCCCGGGTGATCCGGGTCGGGGCCGGCGTACTTCGCGGCGTCGCCCGTCGGCGCGGAGACCGTGCACTTGCCCTTGGTCGCCGCGGGAGCGCCGCCGTCCCACGCGGCACACGTGGTCGCGTGCGGGATGGCGGACCAGGAGGCGACGGCCGGGCAGACGTAGGGCGTCTTCGATTCGGGGCACGTCGCGACGTCGGGGCAGTTGTACGCGCACGAACGCGGCCACCCCTTGGCGAAGGTGACCGGGTCGGGCGAGTCGTCGCCGGCATCCGCCGCGAGGGGCTGGCTGGTCGTCGAATTCGAGCCGCACGCGGCAGTCAAAGAAAGGAGAGCCGCCAGGCCGCAAAGACGCGAAGCGCGCATCGGCCGGAGTGTACAGTGAGGGACGTGCGGGCGCGTCTCGGGTACGTCCTGCTGGCCCTGACGGCATGCGCTTGTAACAAGAGCGCCGCCGGCCAGCCCTCGCCCGGGCCGTCGGCATCCGCGGCGACGGTCGCCGACGCGCAGCCAGCGGCGTCGTCATCGGCTCGAGCGGAGGACTGTCCGCCGATTGCGTTCGACGTCCCGCCGCCGGTGAACATCGAGGGGCTCGATCCTCCGCCGGTCGACGTGGACGACCCGCACGACGCGCTGACGCGGTTCTTCGAGAAGACCGCGCGCCTGCTGCGAGGCCGCGAGAAGACGCCCGTGCGCATCGCCGTGTACGGCGACTCGAACGGCACCATGGACTACATGACCGGCGAGATGCGCCGCGTGCTCCAGACGTCGCACGGCGACTCGGGGCACGGCTTCGTCGCGCTCGCCAAGCCGTGGTCGTGGTACCGCCACCAGTACGTCGTCGACGAGTACGACCGCGCCGCGTGGAGCGCTTACACGGTCACGACGCACCCCACGCCCGCGCTGGACCCCTGGTACGGCCCCGGTCTCATCGTCGCACAGAGCCGCCAGACGAGCGCGCGCACGTGGGTGAACACGGCGCCCGACGGAGCGCCCATCGGCACGCGCGCGAGCGCCTTCGAGGTCTGGTACCTCGCGTGGCCGCCGGGCGGCGCCTTCGACGTGAAGGTGGACGGCGAGGTGAAGGGCGGCGCCGACACGCGCGCCCAGGGCGACCCGCACTTCGGCTTCGTGCGCGTCGAGGTGCCCGATGGCCCCCACAACATGATGGTGGTCACCCGCAATCCGTTCCCCGTGCGCCTGCTCGGCGCGGTCGTCGAGCGCGACGAGCCGGGCTTCCAGGTGGACGGCTTCGGCGTCGGTTCGAACAACTGTCTCTGCGTCCTGCGCGAGAGCGAGGCGCTCGACCACGAGGTGCTCGCGCACCGGCCGTACGATCTCATCGTCACGCACATCGGCTCGAACACCTGGAATCCGGCCGTGATGGACCCGGTCGCCTGCTACGACGAGATGATCGCTCGCTGGCGCCGCGCCGAGCCCGACGTGAGCGTCATGATGATGACGCCGCCCGACTGGGGCGAGAAGGGAATGCGCGTCACCCCCGGCTGGATGAAGAAGGTGGAGCAGCAGCTGCGCACGGCGGCCGACCAGTCGAACGCCGCCTTCTACGACTTCCGCAGCGCGATGGGCGGCGAGGGCTCGATGGCGAAGTTCCTCGCGATGGACCTCACGCAGGGCGACGGCATCCACTTCAACGCCAAGGGCGCCGCCTTCGTCGCCGACCGGCTCGTGGGCGCCCTATCGCGCGCATTCGCGGCGTGGGCCGAGCGTCATCCGCGCGCCGGCTGCGACTGACCGGCGCGCCCCGCAGCGTCCAGCACTCACTTCGTGAGCCGCCGCCGCCGTGCACGCACGGCGAGCGCCACGCCCAGGATCATGAGCACGCCCACGCTTCCGGGCCCCTCGCTGGATCCGGCAGCGCTGGTGGAGCAGCCCCCCGAGTCTCCGCTCGAGCCTCCGCCGCCGGCGTCGTCCGCCGCTCCGTCCACCATGAAGGACCCGTCCTCGCCGCTCGCGTCCGCGCCGGCGTCCGGTGAGCCGCCGTCGCCGCCGCCGGCCTCCGGCGCTGCGTCCGCTCCCGCGTCGGGTATCGACACCGCGGTCACGCCGAGCGTCACGTCGTTCGCGTCGTACGTCGTCTTGAGCGTCACCCCGTTCGGCTGCGCGACGGTGGCGAACGTGCCCTGATCGGGGTTGCTCGAGCCCGACGCCAGCACCTTGTACGCGCTGCCGACGGACGGCACGTAGCTCCCGAGGAGAGAGACGGACAGGGTGCCGTCGATCTGGACGTCACCGCCGACCACGAGAGCGT
>DATJYG010000742.1:0-4231 GCA_035499695.1 Polyangiaceae bacterium | reverse complement strand
TCCGCGGGGGGCGAGAGCGCGCTCGATCGCCTCGGCGAGCGGCTCGGGCAGCCGGAGACGCGCGAGTCGCTCGATCGGTTCGCGACCGACCGGACGGCCAAGGCCGTCGGCGCGGAGCGAAGCCAGCTCAACAAGCTCTCTCCCGAGTGGATGAAGCAGGTGACCGACTTCGCCCACGACGAAGGGATCATCCGCCCGGGCATGTCGCGCGCCGAGGTGGGGCAGGCCATCGACGCGGCGCACACGAAGTACGGAGGGCAGCTCGCAGACACCCTCACCTCGCTCGATGACCTCGTCGCCAAGGGCACGGACGCCGAGGACCTCGCGAGCAAAGCCATCAAGCCCGGCGAGCTCGGCGACGCCATCCGGGCTCAGCTCGACACCCCGGAGCTGCACATGCCGATGATGGCCGACCAGCGCCAGGCGCTCGAGACGGTCATCGAAAGCGCGCACGCCCTTCCGACGACGAAGGTCAACGGCCAGGACGTCGTCACGTTCGACGACGCCCAGAACTTCGTCTCGCTGCTGCGAAAGAAGTGGACGAGCGCGATCCAGAAGGCGCGCAACGAGGGCGGGGTCCGCGGCCCCGAGGTCGTCACGCCGCTCGACGAGATGAAGAGCGCCGCCTACCAGGCCGCGCGCGATGCCCTGCACAAGGCGGGCGATCGCGTCGCGCAGGCCGCCGGCGAGCCCGATCTCCTCGGCAAGCTCGCGAGCGCGAAGGCGGCGTATGCCAAGGTCGCCGAGCTCGACAAGTGGGCGGCGACCGTCGAGCGCCAGCGCGCGGGCAACCGGATGATCGGCCTGACCGACTGGATCTCCATGGGGCAGGGGCCCGCCGCGCATGTGGGCGCGGGCCTGGGGGGCGCGCTCGGCGGAGCGCTCGGCGGGATGCCGGGCTTTGCCGCTGGGAGCGCCATCGGCCGCGTCGCGGGCGGCACGCTCGACTTCATCGCGAAAAAATGGGGCGAGGACCGGGGCCTCGTCTACCTCTCGGCCCTCGCGCACCGGGCGGCCAAGGAAGGGCCCGAAGTCTTCTCGGCCGTGATGGCGAGCGAGGGCGCCAAGCGCCTCTCGGCCACCATGACCGGCGTCCGCGACACCGTGCGGCGCCTCGCCCTCGAGGGCATCGACCAGACGCGCGCCAGGACGAACGAGCACATGAAGGCCCTGCTCGGGTCGACCTCGGGCCTGACGCCCGACCAGGCGTACAGCAAGCTCGGCGGACGCTTGACGCAGCTCGCCTCGAGCCCGGGCGCCCTCGCGAACGTCACGGGCGCCCTCTCGGCCCCCTTCGCGAGCTCGGCGCCCCAGGTCGCCGACGCCTACGCGAGCAAGGTCGCCGAGACCCTCTCGTACCTCTACAGCGCCCTGCCCAAACCCCCCGGCCCGCCGCCGCCCTTCGCCCCCCAGAACTGGCAGCCGACGGCGCGCGACAAGCTCGGGTTCATGGACCGGGCCGAGATCGTCGCCAACCCCATGAGCGCGATGCGCCACGTCGCCCAGGGCACGCTCTCGGACGAGCACCTCGAGGCCCTGCGCACCGTCTACCCGGTCGTCTACGGGATGATGCAGCGGGAGGTCCTCGACTTCGCCGCGACCCACCCCGAGGTGAAGCTGCCGCTCGCCGAGCGCCAGAGCATGGCGCGCTTTCTCGGGACGCCCCTCGGCGCGATGGACAGCCCGGACAAGCTCCGGGCCCTGCAGGCGACGTACACGGCGCCGCGCGCCGAGGCCCCGGCCGGCGCCGGCGGCGGCGGGGCGAAGATGCCCAAGGGCAAGATCACCGACCGGCCCACGACCGCGAGCGCCTTCACGTCGACGCTCGGCAGCGCAGGAGCCCCCGCATGAGCATTCCCGTCGACCGGGACGAGGCGGCGGCACTCGCGCTCGCCCAAAGCGCGATGAAGGTCGCCGAGGACGCGCGCCGCGAGGCGGCCGAGACCCGAGACGCCATGCGCAGCATCTACATCGCGCTCGGGGACCTGACCCGGGAGCTCCGGCGCCTCGCCGCCGCCGACGAGGTCCTCGCCGAGCAGCTCGCGCGCCTTCACCCGCGCAGCCTCCCGCCGCCGCCCCTCGCGCCGATGCGCGAGCGCGCCCCGAGCGTGCACGAGATCGCCCAGGAGGCGGCCGAGGCCGCGGCGACGAAGTTCGCGGAGAGGACGGCGCCGCACGTCATCCCGAGCCAGCCCGTCGTCGCGCTCATCGAGCGCGAGAGAAACCGCGCCATCGTCGCCGGCGTCCTGAAGGTCGCCGGGTACGTCCTGCCGCCCATCGCGGCGTTGCTCATTGGTCACTTTCTCAAATAGGAGGCAATCCCCACGATGAAGTTCAACTGGAAGCACGTGCTCCTCGTCTCCCTGGGAGCCGCCGTGCCGGTGCTGTTCGCGTCGCTCGACGCGCAGCCCATCACCTGGGCGACGGCCGGACAGTCGGTCGCCACCGCCGGCGCCGTCTTCTGGGCGACCGCCGTCCGAAGCTGGCTGCCGAGCAGCCACACGAGCGCCTCGTGAAGACGCCCATCGCCCTCACGGTGCTCCTCGCGGGCGCCTGCTCACCCTCGGGCTCGATGCCCAGCGCCGTCGACATCTCGACCTACGAGGCCGACCAAGTCAACTGCATCGACGAGGCCGACGCGCGCGCGCCCGCCGATGCCTGCCGCGCGGCCGTGAAAGCCGCGTTCTGCGCGAAGTACCCGGGCGCGTGCCTGGATGGAGGTGCGCCGTGAGCCTCCTCGACACGATTCTGGCGGACGGGTCGCAGCTCCTCGTCGAGGAGCTCCCCGCGCTCGAGCGGCTCGCCGAGATGGTGGCGGACGCCATCGCCACGAAGAAGGCGAGCCTCGACCAGGTGGCCGCGCAAACGGCCGTCGTCGCGGCGGACGTCGCCGCCGACGTCGTCGAAGACGAGAAGTTCGGACCGAAGGAAGGAGCCTGACCATGAGCTGGGGAATCGAGATCACGGGAACGAAGGCCGGCGTCGCGAAGTACGTCGCCGAGGAGCTCGACAAGATCGCAGCGAGCTACGCCGGGAAGCCCGAGGCCGATGACGTCGCGGCCTGCAAGGGGCGCATCCTGGCGCTCGTCGAGGCCAGCGACCTCACCGAGACCGGGACCTACGCGCCGAACGCCGTCCAGGTGAAGGCGAACGGCTCGCACGGCACGACGACCAAGGGCATCAGCAACGCGTCCTTCCAGGTCAGCGTGGTTCGGTGGCGGCTCGCCCTCGACCCGGCATGACGCCCGACGAGCTCCGACTCGCGCGCCGCCGCCGCGCGCGCGAGCTCGAGGCAGCGATCCGGCGGGGGATGCTGCCTCCTCCACAGGGGATCCGCTGCATCGCGTGCGGCAAGCCCGGCGCCATCTTCGCCGGGCCCCGCTGCCGCACCCACTGGCGGCGCACGCTCGCCAAAGAGGAGACGACCCATGGCGGATAGGGAGCTCCCTCCGACGCGCACGCCCGTCCTCGCCGCGGACCTCTACGTCGTCTTGCGCGCCGCGTGGCGCACGCTCTTCGGCAGCGAGCCGGCGCGCGCCTCGCTCCTCACGTTGCTCGCGCAGTGGTCGCTCGAGACGGGCGGGGGCGCGGCCTGCATTGGCTACAACCTCGCGGGCATCAAGTACACGCCCGGGTGCGGCACCGACTTCGCCTCCTACACGACGCAGGAGGTCCTCGGCGGAAAGCTCGTCACCATCCATCCGCCCGACCCCGGATGCCGGTTCCGGGCGTACGCGACGCTCGAGGACGCGGCGAGCGACTACCTGCGTCTCCTCCAGCGGCAGTTTGGGTTCGCGTGGCCCGCGGTCGTCGCCGGCGACCCGCAGGACTTCGCCCACCGGCTCAAGGCGGCGCACTACTACACGGCGCCCGAGCAGCAGTACGCCGCGGGCCTGACGTCCCGGTACACGATGCTCAGCCGCGAGATCGGCGAGGACACGACCCCCGAGACGCCGGCAGCGATGGTGGGTTTTCAGCCTTCGGTGGTCTTGCCCGACGAGGCCGAGGAGGAGCCCGACCCGCCGTCCGAGCCGCCCGACGCGGCAGCCTGACGCGCCCACGCCTCTTTGGTCGCGCGGGCGCGCTTGTTGCGCTGCTGCCAGACCCACGCGACGATCAGCCGATCGACGGTGGCGCTCCGCGTGCCGCGCGTCGTGAGCTCCTCGAGCCCGGAGATGGCGGCTTCGGACAACGTGAACTCGACGGCCCTGCGCTTTCTGCGCTCGCGGGA
>DATJYG010000741.1:0-2430 GCA_035499695.1 Polyangiaceae bacterium | reverse complement strand
AACGACTTCTACGGGAGGCGCGGGGCGCGCTTCCTCACGATGCTCGGCTTCTACATGGCCCTGCTCGCCTGGGTGCTCCTGCAGGTGACGACGCTCATGCCGGTCGACGGCTCGACGTACTTCACGCAGAGCGAGTACGCGAAGGTCTTCGGCGGTAGCGCGCAGCTCTTCGTCGCGTCGATGGTCGCCTACCTCGTGGGGCAGTTCCTCGACATCCACGTGTTCCAGTTCTGGAAGGCCATCACGCAGTCGCGCCACCTCTGGCTGCGGTCGACCGGGTCGACCATCTTCAGCCAGGCAATCGACACGGTGACCATCAACTTGATCTTCGGCCGCGTGACCGCCGGGTGGGGCTGGGGGTTCATCGGCGCCAAGATCGGGCGCGAGTACGTCATCAAGTTCGTCGTGGCGGTGCTCCTCACGCCCGTCATCTACGCCGTGCACGGCGCCGTCGTCCGGGGGCTCGGCATCGAGCCGGCGGCGCACGAAGGCAAGCGGAGCTAGGAGCCGAAGCACTCGATGGCGCTGCCGTTCATCGCGGGCGGCGCGTCGAGTCCGGCGTAGACGATGACGCGCGCGACCTCGGCGGCGCTCATGCGCGGGATGAATCCGCCCACTTGCGCCATCGGCGTGTCCACGGTGCCTGGCAGCACCGCCAGCGCCTGCAGCCCGCTGCCGCGCAGCTCCTCGGCCACGCTCTTCGTGAAGCCGAGGGCGCCCCACTTCGACGCGCAGTAAGGCGCGAGGCCCGCGGTGCCGAGCGTCGACGAGATGCTCCCGACGGTCACGAAGCGGCCGACGCGCGCGGTGCGCATCGAGGGGAGAAAGGCGCGCGTGACGAGGAACAAGCCGCGCAGGTTCGCGCCGAGCACCGCGTCCCACTCGGCGTCCTCGACCGCCTCGATGCGCACCTTGCGGCCTGCCGTGCCGGCGTTGTTCACGACGAGCACCGGCGTGCCGAGGCCCGAGGTCACGGCGTCCGCCATGCGCTGCACGTCCGCGGCGACCCCCACGTCGGCCACCGACACGAGGGCGCGCACGCCGGACTTCTCGACCGCCGCGGCCGTCTCGCGCAGCGTGCTCTCGGTGCGGCCGACGAGCGCCACGTCGAGCCCGCGCCCGGCGAGCGCGAGCGCCGTGGCCTTTCCGATGCCGCTTCCTGCACCGGTCACGACGGCGAGCGCCACGCGCGCTATGGGAGCACGCATGGCCGCGGCCCGTCCACCGAAGCGCGTGCACCTGCCGAGCGGGCGCGTCGTGGCGCTCGAGGCGAAGGTGTCGGCGCCGCGGAAGAGAGCGCCCGGCGAGCCGCTCTTCTCGGAGCTCGTGACGCTCGCCTCGAGCGGAGAGCTCGCGCTGCGCGAGGGCGACGCCGCCGTGGACGTGCGGACGCTGCAGCTCGCCGACTTCCACGCGCTCCGCGCGATCGCGACGCGCCTCGGCTGGCTCGCCGAGGAGCCCATCGAGATCGGGTGCCGCAACTGCGCCGAACCGATGCGGGTCGCCCCGTGCGCGTCGCTCGAGCTCGGGCCCTGGGTCGACGGGGAGCTCGACGACGAGGAGCTCGACGGCACGCTGGACCTCACGATGCCGCACGAGATCCCCCCGGTGCGCCTCCCGCGAGGGACGACGGCGCGCGAGATCACCCTGCGCGACGTCACGGCCGCCGAGGCCGTCCCGCTGCACCGCGCGCTCCGCCGGCGTCGCCTCGCGATCACCGATCGCGTCGTCGCCGCCATGGGCGTCGTGTCCCTCGGCCTGGAGAAGGACCCGCGGCGCATCGCCGAGGCCCTCGAGCGCTGCACCGACGCCGCGTGGATCGCGATCGGCCATCTGTTCCTGCAGGCCCACTACGCGCCGCGCCTCGCCTCGGTCGCGATCTGTCCGAAATGCGGCGCGCGGAACGACGTCGATGCACCCTACGACCGCGAGTTCGAGCCGGCCCCGTTCGAGCCGCAATCAAACGAGGAACTCTTTCCGCCCTTCGAGGCATTCGCCGCCCGTGCGCGCGAGATCTTCGACAGCGCCACCCTGGAGAAGGAGGGGGCGGGCGCAGCGCGAGCCGGCCTCGTCACGCTCATCGTCGACTCGGGTGTCCCCGCGTGCGACGACGGCGGCGAGCCGCTGCTCGGCAGCTACGTCCCGCCCGGCGGCGACCCGACGGCGCCAGTCGGCGTCGCCGAGGTCACCGTGTACCACCGCACTTTCGAGGCCATGTGGAAGGAGGACGGCCCCTACGACTGGGACGCGGAGCTGACCGAGACGATCGAGCACGAGCTCGAGCACCACGACGGATGGCTCGTCGGGCACGACCCGATGGACGACGAGGAGCGCGCCGAGATCGTCCGCGAGCATCAGCGCATGGTCGGCCGTCGCACCGCCGCGCGCCGCAGCGTGAGCGCGCTCGGCGCCGACTTCGGCGGCTTCCTC
>DATJYG010000740.1:0-17182 GCA_035499695.1 Polyangiaceae bacterium | reverse complement strand
GCGCGCGTCTTGACGTAGCCGGGATACGTCCCCTCGGGGAACCGGTCCACGATGTCCTTGTAGGCTTGCAGCGCGCTGCCGCGATCGCCCGAGGCCCACTGGGTGTCGGCGAGCCCCACGAGCGCGGGCAGGTACGACGGATTGACCGCGAGCGCGCGCTTGTACGCGCTCATCGCGCCGCTCATGTCTCCCGAGGCGCGGGCGACGTCGCCGAGACCCGCGAGCGCCTCGGAGTCGCTCGGGTTGCGAGCAACGAGCGCCTCGTAGATCTGCCGCGCGCGATTCCAGTCGCCCTTGCGGATGGCGGCTTGCGCGGCCTTCATCGCGCTCGTCGACTCGCCGGGCACCGCCGGCTGGTCGGTGTTTCCGGCTCCTGCCCCGGCTCCGCCGGCGCCCGCCTGCCCGGCGGGCGGCTGCTGCGGAAGCGCGCTCACGGCGACGCTCGGGACGTTTGCCGCGACGCCGCCGTCGAGCATGGCCTTCATCGGCGTCTTGTCGACGAACGCATGGAGCTGCGGCAGGAGCGGATAGGGCCGGGCCATCGCATCGAGCTTTCCGAGCTCGGTCTTCGCCCCGGCGGTGTCTCCGGACTTCGCGAGCGCGTAGACGAGCGCCGCACGCGCGCGACCCGCGCTCCCCTCGCCACCCGCAGCGACGCGCAGGCGATCGATCACCGTCGTCCACAACGGATCGGGCTCGGCGAGATCCAGCGCGGCGAGGACGTAGGCGGTCTCCGGCTGCGCCGCCTGGGCGATCTTCGCCACCTCCTTGCGCGCAGCATCGCGCTCCCCCGCGAGACGAAGGGCATCGATGTGCGCCCGCACCGCCGAGACATCCTCGGGGGCGACGGCAAGCGCAGCGTCGGCCGCCTTGCGAGCGCGAGCGACCCGATCGTCGAGATCGGCCTTCGTGGTGCGCGTCAGGTCCTTGGCATCCGGCGGGAGCAGCTTCATCGAGAGCCACGGCACGTCCGCACGTGCGGCGGCCACGCGCGCTTCGTCGACGAGCACGCGCGGATCGTGCTCCGCGAGGGCGCTCGCCTTGTCGAAGTCTCCCTGCGCGAGGTCGAGGTTGCCGTCGGCGAGCGCGCGCTCGCCCTCGGTGAGAAAACCGAGAGCCCGCGGGTCGAGCTGCGCCGTCGCGCTCGCCGGCTTCGCGACGAGATACGGCTTGGCGACCACCCAGCCCACGACGCCGACCGCGGCCATGAGCACGACGGCGACGATCCATCCTCCGACACGGCGCCGAGGGGCGACGGAGTAGAAGTCCTCGCGCGAAGACGACGGGAACGGCCGGCGCGCATCGGGCAGCTCGTCGTCGGCGTAGCTGATGCGCCGGACGGGCGCGGTCGGCGGCGGTAGCGGTGAGGACGTCTCGAGCACTGCCGCGGGAGGTGGCGGCGTGTTCGGCCGTCTGAGCGTGATCGGGTCCTCCGAAGGCGGACGCGAGACAGCGGTGACGGCGGTATCGGCGAACGCGTACGGGGTCGCGTTCACGATGGGCAGCGGCGGACTCGCCGCCGGATGCGCCGCCACGGGCGGCGGCGGGGGCGGCGGCGCCGCACCATCCGGCGGCCTCAGGGTATCTATCTTGCGCCGTGGCGGCGGAAGCCGGCCGGCCGGTCCGTGATCGGCGCCGGTTCCCCACGACGCCGTCCGCTTCGGAAGCACGGGCGGCGGCTGATCCGTGCGCGTCGGCAATGCGGCCGGGCCAGGCACCTTCTGCATGGGGGTGCCGCCGGACCCGCCGGGCGGTGGACGACTCGAGGTCCGGCCCTCGAAGAATGGCTCGAGCTCGGTGATGGTCCCGAGGGTTCGGGGCGGATCGTTGCCGCGTGTCAGAACGTCGCCGCGGCCGACCTGTTTCGCCAGGATGGCACGCTGCAGCTCACGCAGCGTGAGGAAGGTCAGGTCGGTGCCGACCGCGGTCCGGACCACCCAGCGGTCGGCGCCCGGCTCGCCCATGTCGGCGCGCCGCACCTTGAACTGGTGGCCGCAATTGGTGCACCGAACCGTCGTGCCGCGCCCACTGACGAGCGCGTCATCGAACTCGTACTCCGTCTGGCAGCGCTCGCACTGGACGTCCATCTCACACACGCGCCTTCCGGCGTGCGTCCGTCTCGGAGAGCAACGTTAACACGGTGGTTCTCACGATGTCGATTCGCGCGTGGCCTGGCCTGGCCGCCAGTGGGACCGGTGGGACCGGACGTCCCGCAGAGGTCGACTTCACCGGGGCATCGTTCTCTGCTCCGGCGTGAACCAAGGTCTACACGACGGTTCCCGGGGTCGCCGGACATGCGAGAAAGGCGGAATTCACCGCTCTCGGGAGGCGCATCTCGCCGCTCGTCATGGGGCACGTGCGTTGCTAAATCTGCGGCGGTAAGGTTTCCACGTGCCCCGAGGGGCGCGGCGCGGGGAGTTGGGAGTCACCCATGAAGCGAGTCTTCTTCGGCATCGGGCTCTTGGGAGTGGTCGCCGTCCTCGGGGGCTGCCCGATCTATCCGTCCCAGCAGAGCGAGTACCAGGTGTGCACGAATTCCGGCTGTTACTCGTGCCCCGACTCGTCGTACTCGAGCAGCTGCACGCCTTGGGCGTGCCAGAGCGACGAGGACTGCAACCAGGGTTTCTCGTGCGACACCAACCCGAACGACTCGACATACCTCACCTGCGTGCCCGGCTCGTCGTCCACCGGTGATGCGAGCGCCCCCGGCGACTGCAGCGTGACCGGCTGCCCCGCGGGGCAGGTTTGCAAGCTCGCCAACGGCGTCGCTCAGTGCGTCAGCCTGGGCGGCGGGGACGACGGAGGCGGCGGGTCGGACGCGGCCGGCGGCGACTCGGCATCGTCGGGCGACGGCGGGACGAGCGAGGGCGGCGGCGATGCGAGCGACGGGTCGGCCGGAAGCGGAGCGTGCAATGCGGACTCGGACTGCACCCTGACCGGCTCCAAGTGCATCGACGGACAGTGCGCGACGCAGCTCCATCTCTGCTCTGATGGCAGCCAGTGCAACGCGCCCGGCTCAGCGTGCGTCGACGGCGTGTGCGAGGTGCACTGCAGCGGCAGCAGCCCCTGCCCGACCGGCTACTCCTGCGACCTCACGCGCGACGTCTGCAACATCAACCCGAGCACGTGCCTCGGCTCGGGCACCTCTTCGTGCCTCGGCGGCACCACGTGCGTCGAAGCGCACTGCGTTCCCCCCTGCTCCACGAGCGACGCCGGTCCGGCGTGCCCGTCCGGGCAGGTGTGCGTCAACGGCGGCTGCATCCCCGACCAGGGCGCGAGCTTCGCGTGCACCAACGACGGGCAGAGCGGTCAGCTCGCGACCACGTGCGCGGCCAACTCGATCTGTCTGCACCACGACTGCTACGCCGCGTGCGACGCCGATGCCGGGCCGAGTAGCGCGCAGTGCGGCCCGGGACAGGGCTGCAAGAGCGTGACGATCGAGACGGGGACGTACTCGGTGTGCGGCACGTCGACCACGCTCGGGAGCGATTGCGACCCCGCGCAGGGCGTGTACTGCAGCGGGGGCAAGGTCTGCGTTGACGGTTACTGCGAGTAGGTACGCGATTCGATTGTTGCCCCTGCTCGGGGCGCTGGCGACGGGGTGCTCGTCCGGCGGGGAAGGCCCGTCGGACGCAAGCACCGACGAAGGCGGGGGCTTCTGCCTGACCTGCCCGAGCGACGTGTCCATCGACGCACCGCCTCTCGTGCGTGTGAGGGGCGAGATCGATCAGGTGTGCAGCAACTCCGACGGCTGTCACGGATCGGGCGCCGGCAACATGGGTCTCACGCCGGGCAACGAGTTCCAGGCGATGATCAACGTGGCGTCGAGCGAGATGCCGGCGCTCAAGCGCGTGCTGCCCGGCGATCCGGAGCACAGCTACGTCTACATGAAGGTGGCCTGCGAGGGCGGCATCGACGGGCAGTGCATGCCCCTGAGCAGCGGGTTCGACCCGCGGATCAAGCAGATGTTCTACGACTGGATCGAGGCGGGCGCCCCGACCCAGTGAAGCACCTCACGGATTCCGGCGCCCCGTGGCGCAGCCGACGTTCACCGTCAGCTCGAAGGTCCCGTCGCTCCAGTACTTGTCGATCGCGTCGCGCACGTAGGCGAACGCCTTGTCGGGGTCGTCCAGCCCGAGGTTGAGCCGCACCTCGGGCAGCACGAGCAGCCGCGCGACCGGGTCCTCGAAGAAATCGCGGCCGCTGCTGAACGCGAGGGTGGTCGGGCGCAAACTCACGTCGACGTAGTCGAAGCCCGCCTCTTCGAGCTCGGCGCCGAACATCTCCACGGTGGGGCGGACGTTCGACGCGCGCTCGACGGCGGCGGCGACCGCGTTGTCGTCGAACTTGAGCGCGTACTCGCGCAGCAGATCCCCCAGCTCCACGAAGCTGCCCCGCAGCGGCATCGCGACGAGCGCTTGCCCGTGCGGCGCGAGCAGGCGCGCGAACTCGTGAAGCACCTTGCCGCGGTCCTCGAGGTTTGCGAGCGGGTGGAGCGTGATGGCGTGCGAGAACGCGGCTGCCGGAAGCGTGGTCGGCACGTCCTCCATCACGCGGTAGTCGCTCACCATCTCCGGCATCGTGGACGCCTTGGCCCGCGCGAGCTCGATCGCCGCCGACGAGTTGTCGAGCCCGAGGATGTGCGCTCCCGAGAGCTTCAGGGCGATGCCGCGATCCGGATAACCGGTCCGGCAATAGAGGTGCACGACCCGTGCGTCGTCGCTCTCGGCGGCCATTTCGAGCAGCAGCTCGCCGAAGAGCGAGAGGTAGCGCGGGACCACGAACGTCTCGAAGATCGCAGCGTCCGCCGGACCGAGGCGCACGCGTCCCCGCGGCGAGATCGCGGGCGCGCTCGGTTGGCGATGGGGGCCGGAGGGCTCGGCGCTCATGGCTGCGGCCTCGCGAGGATCGACCGCGCCTCGGCGACGAGCTCCGCGATCGTCGCTTCGCCCTCGGTGCCGCCCTCGTCCTCGAGCTGCACCTTGCGCCCGTCGGCTTCGAGCGGGTCGAGCATCGGCAGGACCGAAGGATCGCCCGACTCGACGAGCGCCTCGATCGCCGACGCCACCGCGTCGGGATCCGGGTGCGCCAGGAAGCGCGAGAACAGCTTGAGCACACCGGGCTCGGGCACCTCGGCGAGCACGTACGGCAGCTCGGCGAGAGCCGGGTTGCCCGCCGGCAGGCGCTCCAGCGCTCGCTCCACCCCGAGGGCGACCTCCTTGAACCGGTCGAACGCGAGACCCGAAAGCGCTTCGCCCGCAGCGTGGCGCGCCTCCGGCTCGTCGCACCCGAGGATGTCGACGAGCAGGTCGACCACGCGCGGGCCCTGCATCTCTCCCAGGACCGCGGACAGACGGACGAGTCGCAGGGACGCCTCGTCCTCGTCGAGCTCGTCGAGGCCGAGCGCCTCGCGCGTCGCCTTCTCGATGTGCGGCATCGTTTCGGACGCATCCGCGTCCACGAGCGCATCGTGCGAGCGGCGCACGGATCGCTCGCCGTCGAACAGCTCCTTGATCACCGAAGGCACGTCGGTCATCGGCGTGGACTATAGCTGGGAATGAAGCGCAAGCTCGGTACACTATGAGGAGGTGAAGCGGGCAGCGGTCGCCACGGTCGGGGCCATGGTCGTCGGCGCGCTCTCCCTGGGCAGCGGCGGTGCCCGCGGGGCTCCCGTTCACGTGGCGGTCGGCGGGCAGGAAGCAGAGCCGATCGCCGCCCTCACGCCTGCGCTCTGTCCGCCGGGGTCGCTGCCCGACGGCGAGGCCTGCGTGCGATTGCCGCGCGACGACGACGAGGGGCCCGAGGAGGAGTCGTTCGCGAATGCGCATCACGACAAGCGCGGGCGCTGGATCGTCTACGATCAGATCCCGCGTCGCCCGGATCGGCCGGCCGAGTACGACGCGTATCGCTACCCCGTCGCGTGCGACAAGCACTGCGTCGTCAGCGGCTACGATCTGGACCGGCCTGACGACGCCCAGCGACGCGGACGGCGCCTCAGCCACGTCGGCCACGGGGGCGTCGACATCCCGCAAGCGAAGGGCACGCCCATCACCATGGTGGCCCTCGAGCATCAGGAGGGCGACGCCGAGGTCGTGTACGTGGGACCGTTCTTCGGCTCGACGGTCATCACGCGCCACACGCTGCGCGAGGGCGGACAGCTCCGTGACTACGTGCTCCTCTTCGGCCACCTCGATGCGGTCGCGCCGGGCGTGACGCCCGGCACGCACTTGAAGGAGGGCGATGGCGTGGGCGCCGTCGGAGACTCGGGGTCACCCGAGCTCGTTCACCTGCACCTCGAAGCCCGCCGGATGCGCGACGGAGTAGACGCTTCGAAGTTGGCGCCCGCCGCGATGTTCGCCAACGAGAACAGCGTGGTCTGTGATCCGCGCAATGTTCTTCCCCTCAGGTAATCCCCTGCTCCGAGACGGCATGGGGACTGCTGTGTCGTAACCTGCCGAGACTGCTCGAAACACGCCCTCCTTGCGCCGGTAACGCGGGCGCGCGAACATTACGAAGGACTTGTCGCACCCCGCCGCAGCACGTCGCCCTGACGATACGGCTCCGCCTCTCCGCGGCGCCAGGGGGTTCGTCTGTCCCAAATGCCACAGAAGATTCGACGAGGGGGCTACGCCTGCGCAGTGCCCCGACGATCGAACGGCCCTCATCCGGGTCGCCGACATGGCCGCAGCCGACGGCGATCCAATGCTCGGCCGCGTGCTCGCCGGACGCTTCACGATCCTCGCGAAGCTCGGCGCCGGATCGATGGGCACCGTCTACAAGGCGAAGCAGGCCCCCATCGGGCGCGAGGTGGCCATCAAGATCCTGCGGAGCGACCGCGCGATCGACGAGGTGAGCCGTGCTCGCTTCCTCCGCGAGGCGCGCGCCAACAGCCTGCTCACTTCGCCCAACACGGTCACGGTCTTCGACTTCGGTCAGAGCGAGAACGGTGACTTCTACCTCGCGATGGAGATGCTCGAGGGCGAGTCGCTCGGCCAGCGCATCAAGCGCATCGGGCGCATTCCCGTCGACGAAGCGATCGACACGGCGAAGCAGGCGCTGCGCTCCCTGTCGGAGGCGCACGCCAAGGGGATCATCCACCGCGACCTCAAGCCGGACAACCTCTTCTACGCGCGCGTCCGCAACAGCGAAAAGTTCGAGGAGGTGGTCAAGGTCCTCGACTTCGGCATCGCGAAGATGCTGCACACCGACGGCGAGCTCGGGATGAACGCCGTCGAGACGCAGGCGGGCACGGTGTTCGGCACGCCTCGGTACATGTCGCCCGAGCAAGCGCAGGGCAAGCCGCTCGACGCGCGGAGCGATCTCTACTCGCTGGGCGTCATCCTCTATCACATGCTCACCGGGCGCCCGCCGTTCACCGACGACGACGCGATCGTCGTCATGGCGCGGCACATCAAGACGGCGCCGCGCCCGATGAGCGAGGTCGCCGCCGACGCTCGCCTCCCGCCGGAGGTCGAGGCGCTCGTGATGCGCGTGCTCTCGAAGGACCCCGACAAGCGTCCGGAGAGCGCCGAAGCGCTGGCCGCGGAGCTCACGCGCGTAAAGGAGACCGCGGTGGTCACGAGCGGCGTGCGCGCGTCGCTCGCGAGCGGCCTCGAGGGATTGCTCGAGGGCGTGAAGTCCAAGTCGATTCCGCCCCCGGGTCCACCGCAGCAGACATCGAGTGCCCTCACGCACGACACGCTCAGCGTCGCGCAGGCGATCCTCAAGTCACGATCGCGCCGGTGGCTCGTGCCCACCCTGGTGTTCGCGGCGCTCGCCGTGCTGGCGGTCGCGATCCTCGTCATGGCATCAGGCCCGAGCAAGCCGGAGCACGCGACGACCGCGACGACTGCATCCGCCGCGATCTCGACACCTCCTGTACCTCCCGCTCCGCCCCCGCCGGTCCAGGTGACGGCGACCGCCCAGCCGACGGCCGATACCCCACCCGCGCCTACCTCCACGATCCCGACGATCGCGGCGACGGCCCTGCCCCATCCCGAGGCGAGTGTCGTGCCTCCCCCGGCGCGGCCGGAGAGGCCCGGAAGACCCCCGCGTCGAGGAGGCGGCGGCGGTGGAGGCAGTGCGTCGAGACCTGCACCCACGTCAACTTCGTCCGTCGGCTACGGATATCTCGAATAACGACGCGAGATTCGCCGCAAAACTCGCAAAAGTGTTAGCCTGCCCCGCGGGAATGGATCCGAGCCAGATCGACGCCCTCGTGCAGCGGCTCGTCGCGAACCCGCACGACGAAGAGGCACTGGCATACGCCCATCAGGCGGGCGGATCGGATCCGAAGTCGTACGCGCTCCTCCTAGAGCGAGTCGGCGCCGAGACGCGCGACCCTGCATACGCCTCGCACTGGCTGAGTGAAGCGGCGAACGTGTGGTCCACGACCCTCGGAGATGCGCACCGCGCGGCGCGCGTCCTCATGCAGGCGATCGACCGCGATCCCACGCAGCGGACCGCGTCCGATCGGCTTGCCCAGCTCTATCGCGACAAGGGGGACGTGAAGGCCCTCGTCGCTCTCCTCGAGCGGCGGGCCAAGGCGCTGGCACCCCTGGCCCCCCAGAGCGCCGAGATCCGTGCCGAGCTCGCCGCGATGCACGAGGAGCTCGGGCGCCTGTGGAGCGAGAGCCTCCAGCAGCCGAAGAAGGCGGTCGAGAACTTCCGCCGGTCGATCGATCTGGAACCCGGAGGGGCGTACGCCATCTACGGCGCGCGCGAGATCTACAAGTCCCTCGGGCAATGGGACGACGCGATCCAGATGTACGAGGCGGAGCTCTCGATCGAGCGCGATCCGCAGCGACAGCTCGCGCTCCTGCGGGACGAGGCGACGACGCGTCGGGCCGCAGGCGACCTGCCGGGAGCGACGCGGGCGCTGGCGCGGGCCAGGCAGATCGACGACCAGGACGCGGCCCTGCAGCAGGAGTTCGGGTCGCTCATCGTCGAGCGCCTGACCTCCGGTGAGGACGTGCCGGCGCAGGAGCGCACCATCGGTGCCGAGCTGCTCGTCGGTCTCGCCGAGGCGTACGACGGCGAGCACGGGCTCGCCTACTCCGCAGGCGCGCTCGACATCCAGCCGGGCCACGATCGCGCGCTTCAGCTCTACGCCCACTACGCGCGGGCGCTCCAGCGGGAGGACGACGTGTCCTCGCGGTACCTCGCGTACGTCGAGGCGAACCCGAACGGCACCATGGCCGCCGAGGCCCGCTGGCTGCTCGCGACGAGCTACGAGGCGGCGCAGCAGATCGAC
The DNA here is from genome assembly GCA_035499695.1 of Polyangiaceae bacterium. Taxonomy (GTDB): domain Bacteria; phylum Myxococcota_A; class Polyangia; order Polyangiales; family Polyangiaceae; genus Palsa-1150. The sequence goes on along the minus strand of DATJYG010000740.1, from coordinate 7,929 downwards.
AACGCGATCCAGATCCTCGAGCCGCTGCGCGGTCTCGGCGACGCCCAGGCGACCGAGAAGCTCAAGGAGCTGTACGCGCAGATCGGGCAGCCGATGCCCACGGTGCCGCCGCCCATGCCGCAGCCGGTCGTCCGCCAGCCGGTTGCTACCCCCGCCGGGCGGGCCGGAGTTGCAGGGCGTGGAGCCCCCGTCGCAGCGGAGATGGCCGTGACCGGTGGCATGGGTGCCGCGAGGCGACCTGCCCTTCCTGCCGACAAACTGCAGGGTGTGCTCGACGCGGCGCAGATGCTCGCCAACAAGGGCAAGCGCGCGGAGGCCTATGCCAAGTACCGCGAGGTGCTCGAGGGCGACCCGGCTCACCCCGAGGCGCTCTCCTGGACCGAGGACTACCTGCGCACCAAGCGCGACTACGCATCGCTCCGCGACGTGCTGCTCGCGGCCACCCGCGCCCCCGGCGAGTCGATCGATGCCCGCAAGGAGCGCCTGCGGGAGGTCGCGGGGCTGTGCGAGGGAAATCTCCGAGACGTCGACGGCGCCATCAACGCCTGGAAGCAGCTCCTGGCCATCGACCGGGTCGACGACGGCGCGCGCCAGTCGCTCACCCGCCTGCTCGAGAAGACCCAGCGATGGGACGATCTGGCGAACCTCCTCGAGCAGGAGGCGACGACCGAGGGTGACCTCGAGAAGAAGATCGCCCTCGAGAAGAAGCTGGCCACGCTGCAGGAGCAGAAGCGGCGCGACTTCGCGGCCGCGGCGGAGGCGTGGGGGCGCATCGCGAACCTCACGCCGGAGGACGACCGTGCGGTCGCCACCGCGTCCAAGATGTTCGAGAAGGCCGGAGCGATGGATCGCGCCGCCCAGGTGATCGCCGAGAACGCCGCGTCGATCACCGACCCGCTGTCGCGCGGTGCGTTGCTCGAGCGACTCGGCGAGCTTCGCGAGCAGATCAACGATCCGGCTGCAGCCGGCGAGGCCTACGCCGACGCGGCCGATGCGCAGAAGAGCGTGAAGCTCTGGGAGGCGGCGGAGCGCTGCTTCGTTGCCGCCGAACGTTGGGATCGCGCTGCACAGGCGGCGGTACAGCGCGCGCACATGGCCGCCGACTCGAAGCAGCAAGCACAGCACTTCGCGCGCGGTGCCGAGTACTTCGGACGCGCGGGAGAAGACGACGGCGTGCTGCAGAACCTGCAGCGGGCGGCCGATCTCGATCCGACGAACAACGAGTACATGCGCCTCCTCAGCGACCGGTACACGTCGGCGCAGAAGTGGACGGAGCTCGTCGAGCTGCTCGTCCGGCGCGGCGACCGGCTCACCGACAGGTCGCAGCGCGTGGCGATGCGCCACCAGGCGGCCAATCTCTACGCGACGCAGCTCGGCGATAAAGAGGCCGCGCGCGAGATGTGGCTCAAGGTCCTCGAGGACGGCGACGACAAGGAAGCGCTCGAGCGGCTCATCGACGACGCGGTCGAGCGCGAAGATCACACGGAGGCGACGACACTGCTTCGTCGCCTGGGCAACACGGCGGTCGATCGCGCCGAGCGGGCGCGGATCGCGCTGCGCGAGGCCGAGCTGCTGGCCGAGGGCGTGGGCGACGTGGACATGGCGATCACCACGTACGAGCGCATCCTCGCGGACCTCGACGCCACCTGCCGCCCTGCCCTCCAGGCGATCGCGGACCTGCAGGAGGCCCGGGAGAACCCGTCGGCGGCGGCGGATGCCCTCGAGCGCGAGCTGAAGCTCGTGGCCGACACGACCGAACGTGGACAGATCGCCGGCCGGCTCGCTCGACTCTACGAGCGACTGGACGACGCGAAGAACGCCATCCGCGCCCTCGAGATCGTCCGCAAGGCGGACCTCGAAGACTTCGACGCGCTCACGCGTCTGTGCGAGCTCTGCGAGAAGACCGAGCAGTGGGACAAGGTCGCCGAGCTCCTCGCGCAGCGCATCGAGGTCGAGGCCGACGAGATCGAGGTCAGCACGCTGACCAAGAAGCTCGCCTCCATCCTCGCCGACAAGCTGGATCGCGGTGACGAGGCGCTGGCCGCGCTCACCGAGCTCGCCGACATGGGTGACGCGAGCGTCCGCGCGGCGTACGTGGAGCTGGGCGACAAGCTCGGGTGGCGCGGCATCGTGGCGACGAAGCTCGTGGAGTGGTGGTTCGAGGCGCGCCAGAGCCCCGAGCGGACCACGAACCTGCGTGGGGCCTTCGAGCGCTTCGGCGAGGTCGGCCGCGAGCAGGACGCCGTGCGTGTCGCTTGCGAGATCGTGCGCAGCAAGGGGGCCGATCGCGAGCTCGCCGAGCGGCTCGAGCAGCTGGCCGTCAAGACGAACGACCTGGACGCCCTGGCGATCGCGCACGACCTGCTCGCCCGCGAACTGACCGGCACCGATCGCGCGCGCGAGCTGGTGCGGCAGGCGGAGGCGCGCGTCAAGGCAGGCGCCCCGAAGCTCGAGGCCCTCCAGCACGGCGAGGCCGGATTGACGAGCGTCCCGCCCGGCGAGGTGGAGGAGCTGCTCACGCGCCTTGCGGCCATCGCCGAGAAGCCCACCGACGTCGTCGACCTCTACGAGCGTCAGATCAGCCGGTGCAAGGCACCGGCCGATCGTGTGCGTGCGTTCGCGCGTGCCGCACAGGTCGCCGCCTCCAAGGGGCAGCACGATCGGGCACGCGGGTTCTTCGAGCTCGCTCTGAGCGGGACGCCCACCGACGAGACGTTGGCGGTCCTCGAGGAAGCGGCCCGTGACGGCGATACCCAGAGCGGTGGCGAGCGTCTGCGCCGCTCCCTGTGCGCTTCGATGGCGGCGGGAGGGCAAGGAGCCCGCGACGGCGGAAAGACGCGTGGCGCGCTGATGCGTCGCGCGGCCTCGATGGCGCACCGCGATCTCGACGACCTCGAGCAGGCGTTCACCTGGCTCGGCGACGCGCTGATCGCCCACGTGGATACGCTGACGCTCGACGCGCTCGAGGGCCTCGCACGCGAAGTGGGCGACCCGCGCCGCGCCGAGGCTACGCTCTCGCGGGCCCTGGGCGAGGTGTTCGACGGGCCGCTCGTCCGGCAGCTCCTGGCGCGGCGCGCGAAGCTTCGCCGCGAGCAGCTCGACGACAAGACCGGCGCCGCCGCCGACCTGAAGAAGCTGCACGACCTCTCCCCCACCGATCAGGCCGTGATGGATGAGCTGTCGGCCCTGCTGACCGAGCTGGGCGACTACCGCGGCATGGTGCAGCTCTACGAGGACCAGATCCTCCGCGGCAAGGACATGAACGCGCGCTCCGAGCTGGCGCGCAAGGTCGCCCGCATGTGGGAGGAGCAGCTCACGGATCCGCGCGAGGCGGCCGACGCCTGGCGCCGCGTGCTGCGCATGAAGCAGGGTGATGCCGAGGCGACGGCGGGTCTCGAGCGCGCGAAGTCCAACATGCTCAAGAAGCCCGAGCCGGGCGCCGAGCGCGAGGCCTACGCGCCGCCGAAGATCTCGGTGCCGCCTCCCCCGCCGGAGCCGAAGCCGGAGCCCAAGAAGGTGAGCGAGCCTCCGCCCGCCCCCCCCACGGAACCGCCGCTCCGGGACTCGGACGGGGATCTGGAAGTCGCGACGGTGGCCAGGAGCGACGATCTGGTCGCGAACCTTCGTGCGGCCCTCGTGCCGGAAGGCGAAGACGGGGGAGCGGGCGAGGACGAGCCGCAGGAGAACAGCGGCGGTCCTGCGATCGTGGAGCAATCGGGGACCCAGGAGCGCCCGCAGCGCCCGGAGGGCCTCTTCTTCCGGGGTCCGGGGAAGGACGAGGTCACCGTGAGCGCCCCGGGCACGCAGCCCGAGATGGACCGCGCGACGAGGCCCGCCGTCGAGGGAGAGCTCGACGCGATCGAGCAGTCGTTCGCACCCGGTGCCGACTCCGACGAGCTGCTGCGCACGAACGAGGGCACGGCCCTCGACTTCCTGGATTCCACTCTGGCGCGCCCGCCGAAGCTCTCGGACGCTCCACCTCCTCCCGCCGACACCGGCGAGAACCCCATCGCGGACATGGCCGCCGAGGGCGGGGACTTCGAGGAGGAGGTCATCATCGCCGACGACCTCGCCGAGATGATCGACAACGAGAACGAGGAAGAGCCCCCGCCGGCCACGGAAGACACCGCCGCGGAAGAGAAGAAGAAGCGCTCGGTGCCTCCTCCGGTGCCGCGTCAGTCGTAGTCAGGTCCGGAGCACGGCGCCGTCGAGCTGCACGTCCTTGCCGAGGACGAAGGCCTCGTTGCGCGCCCCGTGGCCGAAGGGGGCGCCTGCGACCACGGGGATGCCCAGGTCACCGAGCCGGTCTTCGAGGACGTCTTCGACCGTGCGCCCGTCGCTGCCGGGGGCGCACCGGTCGAACCCGCCCATCACGATGGCCGACACGCGCGCGAGGTGGCCGCCCAGGCGCAGGGAGGTGAGCATCCGGTCGACCCGGTACGGCGCCTCGGTCACGTCCTCGAGGGCGAGCACCGCGCCGTCGGGAACGCGCAGACGCCCTGCCGCGGCGATGGCGTGCACGAGGGCGAGGTTGCCCCCGACGATGGGCCCACTCGCCCTCCCCTGCCGCACGACCCGCAGACCGGTCCACACGCGGCCGTCGCCCGGCCTCTCCAGACACGAGAGCCAGGCGGCGCGCTCCCCGGCAGTGCAGTCACGCCCCAGACCCGTCGCGTTGGGCGCGTGCACCGACGCCACGCCCGACACCCACGCCATTGCGTGAAGGACCGTCACGTCGCTGAAGCCCACGATCCACTTCGGGCTCCGCGCGAAGCCCTCCCAGGTGATCCGCTCCAGCACGCGCAGGGCGCCATATCCACCCCGCGCGGCGACGATGGCTCGTACCTCGTCGTCGGCCATCGCCGCCGCGAGCTCCTTCGAGCGCCGCTCGTCGCTTCCCGCGAGGTAGCCGTCGCGCGAGAACGCCCCCGCCACGAGGCGGAGCCGGTAACGACAGCGAAGCCACGCGAGGCCCCGCAAGAGCTCGTCGCGGGGGAACGGGCTCGACGGCGCCACGATCGCCACCAGGTCTCCCGGGGACAGCGGCCGAGGGAACACGAGCGCCACGCGCGAGAGCATATCGCCGTTGACGACCGCGCACGCGCGCACGACAGTGTTCCCCCCCGTGGCCACTGCTTCTTCCCGCGCGCTCGCACGCATCGACTCGGCCGTACGCGGTACGCCGGGCCTCCTGCGACGCGTTCTCGGTACCGCCGAGCAGGGCATCGACGAGCTCCTGGAGCGCCTCCTCGGCGAGAGCTTCAACGAGCGCCTCGAACGCGTCCCGCTCGCGCTCGGCGGCGCCGGAGTCGACCCCTTCGGCCTGGACCCGCAGTGGGCCAAGTACGCGCTCGCGACGCTCGCGTTCCTGCACCGCCGCTACTTCCGCAGCGAGGTGCACGGCATCGAGAACGTGCCGACCGGGCGCGTCCTGCTCGTGTCCAACCACTCGGGCCAGGTGCCCCTGGACGGCGCCATGATCGGCGCTGCGATGTTCATGGACGCCGAGCCTCCGCGCATCATCCGCGCCATGGTCGAGAAGTGGGCCGTCAGCCTGCCGTTCGTCTCCCTGATCTTCGCCCGCGTCGGGCAGGTCGTCGGCGTGCAGGAGAACGCCAAGCGCCTGCTCCAGCAGGGCGAGGTGCTCCTCGTCTTCCCGGAGGGCGCCCGCGGCATCTCGAAGACCTTCGACCAGCGCTACAAGCTGACCGAGTTCGGCCTCGGCTTCATGCGCCTCGCCATCGAGACCGACACGCCCATCGTGCCCGTCGCCGTCATCGGCGCCGAGGAGCAGTACGTCTCGGTCGCCAACATGCAGGCGCTCGCCAAGATCCTGCGCATGCCCGCCTTCCCGGTCATCCCGCAGCTCTTCATCCCGGGCGGGCAGCTTCCCCTGCCGACCAAGTACCGCATGTGGTTCGGCGAGCCCCTTCGCTTCTCGGGCGACCCGGACGACGACGATTCCATCATCGACGAGAAGGTGTGGCTCGTGAAGCAGACCATCCAGTCGATGCTCAACCGCGGCCTCAAGGAGAGGAAGCACATTTTCTGGTAGGCGTGAGCGTGAGCGTGACCACGAACCGGAACAACTCCACGCTGACCAAGAAGCCGGGGGCGGTGCTCGTCACCGGGATCTGCGGTCGTCTGGGCAAGCAGCTCGCTCGCGTCCTGCACCGCGAGCGGCGGGTCGTCGGGGTCGACCGCCGCGACTTCACCGATCGCCCCAAGGACATCGATCACGCGCAGGTGGACATCCGGCGCACCAAGCTCAAGGATGTCTTCCGGGCCAACGACATCGAGGCGGTCGTGCACCTCGGGGTCATGCACGACCCGCGCGCCTCGGCGGCCGAGCACCACTCGTGGAACGTGGCGGGCTTCGGCAAGCTCCTCGAGTACATCGCCCAGTTCAACGTGTCCAAGCTCGTGGTGCTCTCGAGCTCCAACGTCTACGGGCCGCAGCCGAGCAACCCCCAGTTCCTCGGGGAGGACGCGCCCCTGCTCGGCGGGCAGAACTTCAGCGACATCCGCGACCTCGTGGAGGTCGACATGCTCGCCCAGAGCTTCTTCTGGAAGCTCCCCGAGACCGAGACGGTGATCCTCCGCCCCGTGCACATCATCGGGAGCGTGCACAACGCGCCGAGCAACTTCCTGCGGCTCGACCCGGTCCTGACGGTCATGGGCTACGACCCCATGGCGCAGGTCGTCCATCAGTCGGACGTGGTCCGGGCCATCGAGCTGGCGCTGCGCCCCGGCATCCGCGGCATCTTCAACCTGGCCGGGCCCGAGCCGGTGCCGCTTTCGCACCTCATCAAGATCCTCGGCCGCCAGCGCGTCAGCGTCCCCTACTCGCTCGCGCGCGTCGTCCTGCGCCGGCTCTGGTCACTGCGACTCACGACGTTCCCGCCGCCGGAGCTCGACCACATCCGCTACGTGTGCATGGTCGACGACCGCCGGGCCCGTCAGGTCCTCGGGTTCACGCCGAGCATGTCGCTCGAGGAGACGGTGCTCTCGGTCGACGACGGCCGCTGGTGACCCAGGAGCCGGCGGGCCAGCGTCAGCAGGTCCATGGCCTGGTCGTGCGCGAGGAGCAGAGCCGCCCCCGGATACGCCGCCGCACCGGTCGCAATCTCGACAATCAGCCGCACGCCGGGGGCGCGAAGGCCTGCCCAGGACTCCAGCGCCTGCACGCCGAGCACGGCGGCCAGCATCGGCACGCACGCGGCCAGCGCCGGCGCGCCTTGCACGGCCAGCGTGCGCACGCGGATGCCATCGAGGAGGCGGACGGCGATCATGCTGGCGAGCGAATGCGCGCCGAAGGCGACTCCCACGGCGACGCACGCCCACGCGGGGCCCAGACGGCCCAGGGTCAGGAGCAGCACGACGAGCGCGACGAGCTTGAACACCTCGAGCTTCGCATCGAGGCGAGGCTGGTCCCGCGCCAGGAGGTACGAGCCGATCGTCCACCCCACCGGCCTCACGATGCTCAGTACCGACAGCACGGCGAGCATCGGTCCCACGTCTCGCCACTCCGGCCGAAGCAGTGCGTCGACGACGGTCTGCGCGACGGCGCCCAGCCCGACCGCCAGCGGAAAGGTGACCAGCGCGAGGAGTCCCGTCGACCGCACCAGCGCAGCCTTGCGGTCCTCCGGGGACAGCTGCCCGTAGGACGGAAGCAGGACGTCGCCGATCTGCTCGCCGATCTGGACGGCGGGAACGTCCGCCACGTTGTAAGCGAGGTTGTAGCCGCCCAGGACCTCCGTCCCGAAGAGACCGGAGACGATCACGTTGTCGATGCGGCGCGCGGTGAACCCCGCGTGACTGCCGATGGAGACCGGCACGCAGAAGCGCAGCATCGCCTGCAACGTCTTCCACTGGATGCGACAGGGCGAGAGCCAGTCGGCCAGCGGCACTCCGGCGGTCATCGTCACC
>DATJYG010000739.1:0-8534 GCA_035499695.1 Polyangiaceae bacterium | reverse complement strand
GGCAGCGGCGCCGAGTCCGCCGTCGAACAGGCTGGTCTGCAGAACCTCGCGGGCAAGCTCGTGATGGACGCCACCAACCCGATCGCCGATGCCCCGCCGCAGAACGGCGTGCTGCGCTTCTTCACCAATCTCGACGAGTCGTTGATGGAGAGGCTTCAGCGCAAGGCGCCGGACGCGCGCTTCGTGAAGGTGTTCTCGTGCGTCGGCAACGCGTTCATGGTCAATCCGAAGCTACCGGGCGGTCCGCCCACGATGTTCATCTGCGGCAACGACGAGGGGGCCAAGTCGGAGGTGAAGAGGATCCTCGACCAGTTCGGCTGGGACACCGCCGACATGGGAGCCGCCGAAGCCGCGCGCGCCATCGAGCCGCTCTGCATCCTCTGGTGCATCCCGGGGCTGACGCAGAACAGCTGGGCGCACGCCTTCAAGCTCCTTCGCGCCGGCTGATCCCGGGCAGCCGGGTCGCGCGGTCCCGGAGCAATGCGAGCGCGGCCGTCACCTTGGCGGGGCGGTACCGTCCGGGAGGGACGACCGCCTGCAGCGTGCCCGTCGGCGGCTGCCAGCGAGGCAGAACGTGCACGAGGTCACCGCGCTCGATGGCGTCGGCGAAGAGCCAGACTGGACCGGCGTTGATGCCGGCGCCCGCGAGGACCGCCTCCAGAACCCCGAGAATGCTGCTCACGCCAAAGCGGCTCGGGCACCGGACGTGGGCGGTCCGGCCTCGCGGGCCCTCGAGCTGGATCTCCTCGCTCTGGAGGGGACCCGCGTGCAGCACCAGCGCGTGGCGCGCGAGATCTTCCGGCTCCTTCGGAGTGCCGTGACGGGCGAGGTACGCGGGTGCGGCGACCACGGCGGTCCGCATCTTTCCGAGGCGGATGACCGTCATGCTCGAATCCGCGAGAGCGCCTATCCGCACCGCGAGATCGACACCGTGCTCGACCAAGTCGAGCGGCCGATCGGACAGGAGCAGGTCGATCGCGAGGAGCGGTGCCGCCAGCTGGAGCTCGTGCAACCAGGGGCCCACGTGCCGGGCGCCGAAGACGCTCGGCGCCGCGACCCGCAAGAGGCCGCGCGGTTCGCGTGCAGCGCCACCCACGTCCGCTTCGAGCGTCTCGAGCTGCCCGAGGAAACGTTTGAGGTCCACGTAGTAACGCTGACCGGCGTCCGTCGGCGTGGAGCGCACACGCGAGCGCTTGACCAGGGCGACGCCCACGCGCTGCTCGAGCGCCATCAGGCGACGCGTCACGCTCGACGGGTCCGTGCCGGTCTCGCCGGCGGCGGCGCGCAGGCTGCCGGTCTCGACGATGCGGCAGAAGAGCCGGAGGTCTTCGAGGGACGTCGTCATGGTTGCGTGGAATGCAAGCACAAGGTGCGCTCGGTGCCGATACCGACGACGAGCGCGCCGACCTAGTTTCGGCTCATGACCAAGCAACTGGAGAACAGAGTCGCCGTCGTCACGGGCGGTAGCCGCAGCGTCGGCCGCGAGATCGCACTTCGCCTCGCGGACGAAGGGGCGGACGTCATCATCACCTACCTGTCGAACGCCGCCGCGGCGGAGCGAACCGTCGCCGACCTGCGCGAGAAAGGCGTGCGCGCCCACGCCGTGAAGGTGAACCTCACGGGAACCGCCGAGATCGATTCCCTCGTCGCCGAGATCCGGCGAACGGCGCAAGCCTGGGGGCGCAGCGCGATCGACGTCCTCGTGAACAACGCGGGCATCCTCCGGCTCGCGACCTTCGACAAGGTGACCGAGGAGGATCTCGATGCCAACTACCTCACCAACTACAAGAGCGTCTTCTTCCTGACGCAGAGACTCGCGCCGCTGCTCGCCGAGGGAGGTCGTGTCATCAACATCGGCTCGCGCACGGCTGCCATCGCGTTCGCCCCTCTCGTGTCGTACGGCCCCGTCAAGGCGGCGATTCAAAGCCTCACGCCCTATCTGGCGAGCTTCTTCGCGGGGCGGGGCATCACGGTGAATGCCGTGTCGCCGGGCGGGCTCGACGACGACTTCAACGCCACCTTGTTCGAGCGGATGCCGCAGGCTCGCGACCGCATCAAGGGCGGGACCGCCGCGGGACGCCTCGGCGTCCCGGCCGACGTCGCAGCCGTCGTCTGTTTCCTGTGCACGCCTGCCGCATCGTTCGTCAACGGCGCGATCGTGCCCATCGACGGGGGCTACCACCTCTAGCCGCCCGACGGAGCCATCCTTCGCTACTCTGAGCCATGCGCCGCGCACTGGGCGTGCTCTGCGCGTTCGTGGCTTGCAGCACGAGCGGCACCGTGGTGCCGGCGCCCGGGGGCGATGCCGGCCGCGGAGAAGCCTCCGTGGACGCGGGGACGGAAGCGTCGGTGGACGCGGGGAGCTGCACGGCGGCGGCAGGCAGGGGCGTGCCGGTTCCGGCCGCCGAGCGCGTCTCCAACGGGCACCCGCTGCTGCCGCCCCGGTGGGCGTTCGGGATCCTCTGGGGCAGCTACTACGACCAGGTCGGGAGCACTTACGCGCAGGACGGCAATCTGCTCGATGCCGCCGCGAAGCTCAGGGCCGAGTACTCGGGTGACCTGATGTGGATCGACTCGAGCTGGCTCTGGCACGACTACAGCGCCAGCGGGTCGGACAAGTACATCTGCTTCGCCTTCGACGCGACGGTGTTCCCCGATCCGCAGGGCATGATCGCGACGCTGCGCCAGGAGCACTTCCACTTCGGCGTCTGGGAGTGGCCCTGGATGGATCACGGCTGCCAGTACTTCGCGACGGCGACGACGAACGCGTACTTCGTGATGAACGGCGCGCAGCCGGCGCTGGCGAGCGGCGGCTGGCACGGGGACCCGAATCCGGCGGAGTTCGACTTCACGAACCCCGCGGCGGTGACGTGGTGGACGGGGCTCAACGCGCCCTTCGCGAGCTGGGGGCTCGACTTCCTCAAGCTCGACACGGTGGCGGGGCAGCAGCAGACGCCCGTCACGTCGGGCGGGGGCGCCTTCTTCGACGCGAGCAAGGACTACACGCACGAGCGCAACGCCGCCGCGTACGCGGTGACGAAGCTCTGGGCGGCCGCGAACGATCCGGACGCCGAGATGAACGGCGCGCGCGGGTTCATCATGCCCAAGGCGCCGTCGCCGGGGAACGACCAGCTCCCGGGGTGGTGGACCGACGACAGGGCGGCGACCTTCGACGGCATGCAGAGCGAGATGGTGGTCGCCTCGCAGCTCGATACGCCGGAGACCGCGGCGTACTGGTGCGGCGACACGGGCGGCTACGACGGCACGCCCACCGACGAGGTGTACGCGCGGTGGCTCGAGTACACGACGTTCACGCCGCTGCAGGAGTTCTTCGGCTCCAAGACCGACAGCGTGGGCGCGAGGTTCCCGTGGCTCTACGGGGCGCAGGCGCAGCAGATCCAGAAGACGTACGCCGACCTGCGCTACCGGCTCTTGCCGTTCCGCTACTCCAACGCGCTCGCCGCCTACGAGGCGTCGCCGGTCGCGTATCCGGTGACGTGGATCGGAGCGACGCAGCTCCTCGTCGGCAGCGGCGACAGCGTGATCCTCGTGCAGCCGGTGACGACCGCGGGAGCGACGAGCGCCTCGGTGCAGCTGCCGGTGGGCGGCGCGTCGTGGGTCCACTACTGGAGCGGCACGTCGTACCCGGGAGGGAGCGTCGCGAACGTCGCGGCGCCGATCGACCAGGAGCCCATCTTCGTGAAGGCGGGGTCGATCCTTCCGATGGGACCCTCGATGCAGTGGGTCGATCAGGTCCCGGCCGATCCGCTGACGCTCGACGTGTACCCGGCGCCAGGCGCGTCGACGAGCTACACGCTCTACGAGGACGACGGCCGGAGCGAGGGCTACCTGGGCGGCGCCTACGCGACGACGCGCTTCTCGTGCGACGCGACCGGCTCGCATCCGTTGGTCACCATCGGCGCGCAGACGACCGCGAAGTACGCGTTCACGGGGCAGCTCGCGTGCCGCACGTACGTGCTCGAGCTGCACGGGCAGACGGCGGCCCCGGCAGGCGTGACGCGCGACGGTCGCCCCGTGCCCATGGTGAGCGCGTCGGCGTTCTCCGGCGGCGGCGTGACCGAGGGCTGGTACTACGACGCGGCGGCGCACGTCGTGTGGACCAGGTTCCCGCTCGCGTCATCGGCGTCGACCCGCGTGTCGCTCGAATAGGGGCCCCGAGCTAGACTCGCGTGGACGATGGCTCGCTCCTACTCGCGCGACGAGGTGCAGGCGATCCTCGCGAGCGCCGTGGAGCGTCAGCACGGGCAGGGCGACCAGCTGACGCACGAAGACCTGGTGGCGATCGGCAAGGAGCTCGGCGTCTCGCGCGAGGCCATCGAGAACGCCGCGGCGGGCATCGGGGACGACGTCGAGGTGCAGCGTCAGGTGCGCATCCGCGTGCAGGGGCTGCGGCGGGGGTTCCTGTACCACATCGTGCCGTTCCTCCTGGTGAACCTCTTCCTCGCGACGATCAACTTCCTGACCTGGGACGGGTTCGACTTTCCTTGGTTCCTCTTCCCGCTGCTCGGCTGGGCCATCGGCCTGGGGAGCCACGCGATCGTGGCGCTCGCGCCCAACCGCGACAAGATCGAGGCCCAGGTGCGGCGTCGCATCGAGCGAGAGCGCGAGAAGCAGCGACGCAGGAACGAGCGCGGCGCGCTCAGCGAGGGCGCGCGTCGCGTCGCCGAAGCGGTGCACGACCGGACCGCCGAGATGCTGCACGCCGTGGCCGACGCGCTCGAGGACCGCAGCGGCGAGGACGCGTCGAAGGTGCGCGTCGAGCCGCGCGCGGCGGCTGCAGCGAAGCCGCGGGTCGACGTGCGAGCGGCGGCGGATACCGCTGCGGCGAGCGACGAGGCCGACGCGGCCGACGAGGCGGCGCCCCGTCGAAGCGCGCGCTGATTGTAGGTTCGCGTGGGAGCCCACGCGCAGTGACGGTGGGATTCACGCACCGAGAGCGCACTTCGCGCGATGGGTGCGTGCGATTCGGCGCGGTTCCGCTGGTCCGGGCGCACCGGGCGTGACACCGTGAAGTGAGCGGGAACAGCGGGACGGAGGGACTCCATGCGCTCGTGGGTCTTGAAGTACGTCGCGGTCGGCGGTTGCTCGGCGATACTCGCGGTGGTCGGCGCGTGCAGCGGCTCGGCCAGCGTGCCCTCGTGGAACCCCGGTGGTGACGACGGCGGCGGCAGCTCGGGATCCGGGGGTGGGAGCACGAGCAGCGGCGGAGCGGGATCGAGCGGCAGCAACAGCAGCAGCGGCGCGGCGAGCAGCAACGGGGGCTCGGGCGGCGGCGGCAACAGCAGCGGCAGCAGCGGCGCGGGCGGCAGCAACAGCGGCAGCGGCGGCGGCAGCACGAGCAGCAGCGGCAGCGGCGGCGGGAGCAACAGCGGCAGCGGCTCCGGCGGCTCGAGCGGCGGCAGCACCAGCAGCAGCGGCGGAGGCAGCGGGAGCAGCTCCGGCGGCAGCACCGATCCGCTCACGGCGGCGCGCCAGCAGTGCGTGCAGACCATCAACGACTACCGCGCGACGGTGAACTCGGCGCCGCTCGCCGAGAACACGGCGGAGGAGTCGTGCGTCGACGGGCAGGCGCAGGCCGACGCGAAGGCGAACACGCCGCACTCGGCGTTCGGCAACTGCCAGGAGTTCGCGCAGGACGAGTGCCCCGGGTGGCCGGGCCCGCCGGCCTCCATCATGGGCTACATGTCCCAGAGCTGCCTCGACCAGATGTGGGCCGAGGGGCCGCCTCCGCAGGGCCAGGACAACCACTGGCTCAACATGGAGAACCCGCAGTACACGAAGGTCGCGTGCGGCTTCTATCAGGACTCGCAGGGCAGCTGGTGGGCGACGCAAGACTTCTGGTGAGAGTCGCTCTTCTCGCGGTCGTCCTCGGCGCTTGCAGCAGCGCCGGGAGCGGCACGGGCAGCAGCAGCGGCGGAGGAAGCGGAAGCGGCGGGAGCAGCTCCGGCGGCAGCGATCCGAACGCGGCGGCGCGGCAGCAGTGCGTGCAGATCATCAACATGTACCGCGGGACGGTGAACTCGGCGCCGCTCGGCGAGAACACCGGGCAGGAGTCGTGCGTCGACAGCCAGGCGACGGGCGACGCCACGTCGGGCACGCCGCACTCGGCATTCGGCAAGTGCGGCGAGTCGGCGCAGAACGAGTGCCCGATGTGGCCTGGGCCGCCGAGCTCCATCATGACCAACTGCCTCGCGCAGATGTGGGCCGAGGGGCCGCCGCCGCAGGGGCAGGACAACCACTGGCTCAACATGGAGAACCCGCAGTACACGCAGGTCGCGTGCGGCTTCTACCAGGACACGCAGGGGACCTGGTGGGCGACGCAGGATTTCTGGTGATGCCCTCGGAGCTGTCCCCGTGAGCCTGTTGCTCCTCGTCGGCGGGATCATCGCTGCAATCGCGTTGCTCACGTGGTGGACCAAGGCGCAGTCGCGACAGGCCGAGGAGGCGACGCTCGCTCGGAACAAGGCCGAGTGGGACCGGCAAGCCGAGGACCTCGACGCGTTCCTGAAGAGGGCCAAGCTCGTCAAGGCACGGATTCTCTCGGCGCAACAATGGGGCCGTGTGAACCTGAGGCCGAACATCCAGTTCACGCTGCGGATCGAGAGCCCGGAGGGCACCTACGAGGCTGAAACGACGCAGGCAATCGATCCCACGCAGCTGCACCGTTTCGGCGAGGGCAGCGTCGTTGACGTCCACGTGGAAGGACGAGGAAGCCGACAGGATGATGGCGGAAGCCGAGAAGCTCCTTCGCGAGGAATGATCTGAATCTCACGGGAGCGCGTGGGCAGGGACGGGGACAGTGCAGTTCGATGAGCGCTGGCTCTCGTCACCCTCGAGCGCGCGAGCGACCCGCCCGAACACCGGGCCGAGGGCTCGCTCGCGCACCCGCACTACCTCGGTGTGCCGGCGCTTGAATTCGTTCCAGAGCGCCTTGTGACGGTTCCCCCAGCCCTTCGGTTCGCTGGCCGGATCGGTCTCGATCGCCGTCGTTGGTCCAGTCGAGCAGGCAGGCGGCGAGGTCCTTTCGCGTCGCCCGCGACGAACGGCTGGGACCTGCTTCACGATCGACGACGTAGCGCATCGCCGCGACGCCCTCGATGAGGAGCGACAGCACCGTATCGAGGCGTGTCCCGAATTCGGTGACCGCTTCGACGCTGCTCAGGGCTGGCGCGTACCAGCGGCCCGGGTTCAGGGCTTCGAACGCATCGCCGAGCTCCTCCATGAGGCCCTCGAGGTGGCCGGTGAACCACGGTGCCTCTCACTCCCCCTTCGCGTAGCTGCCGATGCGGAGAGCGCGGAGGTAAGCCCGCACGGTCTCTCGATTGATGTCGGCGCGCCGAGCGATCTCCGCGAGTTTGCCGTCGGTCGCCTTGTAGAGAGCCCCAAAGAACACGCGGTCGTGCTCGGCTTTCGACTCCGCATACGGTCGATCGACCAACGGGGCGCCCTGAGCCTTGCGCGTACGGGGCGGCTGCTCCGTGATGTGGTCTGCGAGCGGCACGGGACCGGTGCCGCGGTCGTAGGCGAGGGCCACCGAGACGACGTTGCGCAGCTCGCGCACGTTGCCCGGCCAGTCGTGGCGCATAAGGCGATCGATGGCCTCAGGGCCGATGCGCTTGAACGCCGCGCCCTTGCCCGCGAGCTCCATCATGCGGCGGACGAGCGGCGGGATGTCATCCGCCCGCTCGCGCAGCGGAGGCACCGTCACGCGCGCCTGCGCGATTCGGAAGAACAGGTCGTCGCGGAACGCGCCGCGGTTGATCTCCTCGAGCAGGTCGCGCCGTGTCGCCGCGATCACGCGCACGTCGACCGGCACGTACTGGTTGCTCCCGACGCTCTTGATGCGCTGCTCGGCCATCACGCGAAGTAGCTTCGGCTGCACGTCGAGCGGCAGCTCGCCCAGCTCGTCGAGGAACACGGTGCCGCCGTTGGCCTCCACGAAGGGCGAGATGCGCTTGCTCGAGGCCCCGGTGAACGAGCCCTTCTCGTGCCCGAACAGCGTGCTCTCGGCGAGGTTGGGCGGGATGGCGCCGCAGTCGATCACGACGAACGGGCGCTTGGCACGTTCACTGGCTTGATGGATCGCCTGCGCGACGAGCTCCTTGCCCGTGCCGGTCTCTCCCTCGATGAGGACCGACAGCGTCGTCGGCGACACGACGCGCAGCTTCTCGAAGAGCGCGCGCATGACGGGCGTCGCCCCGACGAGCGGCCCGAACTCCTGGGCCTTGGACACGGTCACGCGCTCGGCGCCGCCCGGGCGGAACTCGAGCTCCGTGTCGCCGCAGCGCACCGTGACCGGCTTGTCGAGCAGCGCCTCGATGACGCGCACGTCGCCGACGTAGGTGCCGTTGGTGGACCCGAGGTCGCGTAGGCGCACCCCTTTGTCCGTCGCGACGACCTCGCAGTGCGTGGAGCTGACCTTGCGGTCCTCGAGGACCAGAGCGCAGCCCGGCTTGCGGCCAATGACGCGCGGCTCGGGGCCCACGCGCAGCTCGGAGGCGTCGTCGTCCACG
>DATJYG010000738.1:0-2539 GCA_035499695.1 Polyangiaceae bacterium | reverse complement strand
CCGAAGCTCATGGTCACGGGGCGGTCGAAGACGCCGCCGAGGCCGAAGCCCGGGTGACACTGGAAGTGCTCGCCGATGGCGCGGGCGCGGAGGCCACTGCGGCGAAGCACGTTGGGCGTCTGGATCGTGCTCGCCGCGACGAGCACGCCGCGGCGCGCGCGCAGGCGCACCGTCTTCGCCGCGCCCTCGCCGCTGGTCTTCGCGAGCACGCCGCACGCGCGGCCGCCCTCGACGACGACGCGCTCCACGCGGCACGAGCAGTAGATGCGCGCGCCTAGGGCGAGCGCCCAGGGCACGTAGCTCACGTTCATCCCCTGCTTCGCGGCGTTCGGGCACCCCGTCACGCAGCGGCCGGACCCGCGGCAGTTGCGCTCGTAGCGGCGCATCTTGCCCGCCGGCAGACCCTCGTGCTTCGCCTCGTCGAGGAAGAGCCGGTTGTTCTCCCCGAGCACCGCGTCGTCCACGGCGTGCGCGTTGAGCTCGCGCTCGAGCGCGTCGAAGTGCGGCTCGAGGACGCGCGCGCTGATGTGCGGCCCCAGGCCGAAGCGCTCGTCCCACTCGGCGAGCACGTCCTCCGGCGTGCGGTGGGCGATGGCCGAGTTCATCACGGTGCTGCCGCCGACGCACCGCCCCTGGATGAGCGGGACGTACGCGTGCCCCTCGATGACCTGCGTTCCGGCGTCGCGGTACATGCGCGTGAAGGCCTCGGACACCTTCTCGCCGAAGTCGCGCGTCTTCACCCACGGGCCCTCTTCGACGATGGCCACGGCGAAGCCCGCGCGAGCCAGCGTGTGCGCCGCGACGGAGCCCGCCGCGCCAGAGCCGACGACGACGAAGTCGAAGGCCTCGTCCACGTCTTGCGAGAGGGAGGCCCCGTCGACGACGCTGCCCTCGGGCAGCTGCTCGTCCGGGAAGAAGGCGTGCTCGTGATCGTGATCGGGGTGCTGCGGGTCGTGCGACATCGGAAGACAGGCTCCTGGCTAAGCGACGGCGGTCGCGCCCTTCACGCGCAGCGTGACGAGCGACTTCGGCTTGGTGGGCACCATCATCCGCGCGCGCACGCCGTCGTCGCCCGCGTAGAGAAGCGCGCCCATCGTCTTGAGGATCATCACGAGCGAGCGCAGCGCGTAGTTGCGGCTCATCACCAGCGTCGCCACGACGCGCTCGCGGTCCGCCTGCGCGAGGCTCGTGATGGTCGCGAGCCGCCCGAGCACGAAGAGCGGCGCGAGCGCGACGATCCACACGGCGAGCCGCAGGCCGAGGGCCGCCTTCGACGGCACGCTCGCGACGATGCGCCCGAGGAACCCGCGCACGTCCATGGCGCGGATGTCGGTGAGCCCTTCCTCGCGCGAGCCCGGAAAGATGGCGCCCATGGCGGCCTCGGCCCAGCGGTTCTCGATGCCCGTGAGTCTCATCGCTTCTTCTCCTTGCGTACCGACGGGGGCGCTGCGATGGGTTCGGCCGCCTGCTCGGGCGACGGCGTCGGGTGACGGCGTGCCCAGTCGGCGTCGAGGCCCTCGAGGGCGCGTCGCACGAGCGTGCGCGCCATCTCGGCGTTGCGTGACTTGATGACCTCGACGAGCGGCGGGTAGATGGTGATCGACGTCGTCGTGTCGTCGTAGAGCACCGCGCAGAGGTGCGGGTGCTCGTCGGGCCAGCGGGCGAACGTGTTGAGGAACAGCTCGAACCCGATGCTGCGCGCGGCCCGGCAGACCGCGCGCATCAGGGCGATGTCGGCGCGGGCGAACGCCACGGGGTCGTCCGTGTGCTCGGCGAGCACCTGCACGCACGCCGCGATGGCGTCGATGTCGGCGTCGTCGTGGCGCTCGGCGGCGAGGGCCGCCGCCTCGGCGGCGAGGATGCGCCGCAGCTCCAGCGCGCTGCGCACCAGCTCGTGCCACGCGGGGTCGGCCAGCTTGAGGCCCTTGACCAGCGTCCCGAGCATCTCGAGCCCGGCCCGCTCGCGCCACGTCGTCACGACCGTGCCGGCGCCGTGCCGCGTCGTCACGAGGCCGAGGGCCTCGAGCCTCCCCAGCGACGCCCGTAGCGTCAGGCGGTTCACCCCGAGCGCGAGGGACAGCTCACGTTCGCTCGGCAGCCGCGTGCCGGGGCGCAGGCGCCCCGAGAGGATCTCGCTCCTCAATCGGTCCGCAACGGCGTCGACGACGCTCTGCCGCGCCACGGGGGCCAGCGACGCAAGCGTCTGCAAGTCCGCGGAAGCACTGGTCGAGGGGGTATCTGTATCGTCAGGCATCGCCCCAGTCCTCTACTGGTTCAACCACCTGACATGCAGCCGAAGTATGCGCAAGTCAATTCGCAGCCACCAGCGCTACGCGCTTGTGGCTGCTCTTGGGTTACGTAGCGATGCGACGGGTTTGCATGGGCGCTCGCTCCGCCCGCCAGGGCGGGCTCCGCTCGCGCAATCGAGATTCTCACTGTGCACTCGGGGGGAGCGCGGGCGCTCCCCCCAAAGCCCCCCACCCAATCAGCCTGGTGCTCGGGAGCACGCACTGGCTCGGCCGTATGGGTGGGGGACCGG
>DATJYG010000737.1:0-26660 GCA_035499695.1 Polyangiaceae bacterium | reverse complement strand
CTTCTGATCTTCTTTCCCTCTCCTCCCGTCGACCTATCGGTTCGATTCGATGATCCCGTCGACATGGAGAGCCCTCCCGCTCTGCGTGATCGACGGCGCGCCGTTCACGTCGAGCGACACCTCCGAGCCGTGGCAGTCGCCGCGGTTGCAGTCGGTCGAGGGCGTGTGCTGCGAGGGCGGAACACCGTGGCATGCGCCGCAGCGCGACTGGGCCCCGGATGCGTCGGTCCACTGCGGTACGGCCGCCGGGTCGCTCAGGTTGGCGCCGTGGCAGGCGACCTCGTTGCAGCTCGCTCCGTCCCACGTCGGCTGCGCGCCGCGCGCCGTCGCGAGGCCCGAGAAGGTCACGTGCACGGTGCCGTCGAGGTGCACGGGGTCCGTGACGGTGCTCGGGACGACGTGGCAGCTCGCGCAGGCGATCGGCTCGGTGAGGCTGGGCGACTGGTGCGCCGGGTGTGCCGCGGTCGTCGGCCAGGGGCTGTCGCCGCTGCCGTGGCACGCCCCGCACTTGCCGCTCCCGTCCCCGAGGTCGACCTTGCCGTTCAGATGAAGGGGCCCGCCGCTCAGGGCCGTCCCGCCGGCGTTCGGCTCCTTGTGGCAGTTGGTGCACGGGCCAGGGTAATGAGCGGCCGGCGGCGACGAGTGGCAATCGTTGCATGCCACGGGCGTCGTCTCGGTCCACGTGGGCCGCGCGCGCTGGCCGCCCTGGTCGTGGCAGTACACGGCGCACGTGTTGGTGGAGCGGTCGTAGCTCGCCTCTCCCGCGACGACGGTCTTGTCGAAGGTGATCTCGACGGTGCCGTCGCCGTGGAAGCCGCCGATGACCGGCGTGCCCGGCACCGGGTGACAGGTGGCGCAGGTGAGCGGCGTCTCGCGCACGGCCGACGTGGCCAGATGCGCCGGGTGGGCGTTGCTCTTGCCGAAGTCGTGGCACGTCGTGCACGCGAGCACCCCGCCCGGTTGGTCGTGGCACTTCGTGCACGAGGGCGCGCCCGGCGCGGTCGACGTCACACCCGCCGGTCGCGTGGGCGCTCCGTCGTGGCACCGGCCGCACGCGTCGGGGTTCTCGGGATCGAGCATCGCCGCCCAGCGCGTCTCGCGCAGCTGGGCACCGTGGAACGCGGGCGACTTGGGATCGGCGTAGGACGGGTCGTGCACCCCGGTCCACGTGCCTTCGGTCGACGCGCGGTCCTCGGAGCACGCCGCCAGCAGCGCGGCGGCCGCGATGGCTCCGAGGACCCGCACGACGCTCCTATGGTCGCCCGGCGATGAAGGTGGGCGGCGGGCTGCCTGCGACGGCACAGTACGAGTCGTACATCAGCTGCTTCTCGTAGAGCGGGTTGTGCACGCCGTACGCGCCGCCGCGCGCCACGAGGATGTAGTCGTACATGGCGCCCGCCTGGTCTGCGGTCAGGGTCACGCCGGGCATCGGCTGATCGAGGTCCCAGCTGCCGTCGCCGACGTTGCCGGTACCGCCGTCGTTGTCGGTCAGCGGCACGTACGGCGCCGCCGTCGCGCGCGTGAGCCAGCCGAGGTTGTTCATGGCGCGCTCGAGGTCCGTCAGCACGCTCTTCACCGTCGATTGCCCGCCGGCCACGTCGAAGTCGCTCGGCGGCGGCGTGTGGCAGTTGGAGGCGCTGCACGTCGAGAGCTGCGGGTTGAACGTGTGGTTCGGCACGCCCGAGTTGCTGGCGACGTCGGGCATGTGGCAGTCCACGCACGACAGCTTCTGCTGGTGGGTGGAGGTTCCGTAGGTCCCGCCGAACGTCCCCGTCCCGCAGGTCCCGGCCTGGTACTCGTAGCCGCCCATCGCGGTGAAGACGTCCGCCTGCGGCCCCTCGTGCGGACCCCAGTGGGTGCTCATCTTGTTGCTCGCGACGACGTAGTTGGTCACGTCGTTGCGCGAGCGGTGGCACCACATGCACGTGTCGCCGGGCCCGTAGAAGCCCGCGTCGATCCCGGTGACCGTTCCCGCCGTCGGGCTCTTCTCGAGGAAGACGCTTCCTGCGTCGGGCGATACCTGCAGCGGGAACGAGCCGGGCGTCCAGGGGATGCCCGTCTTGTGCGGATCGTTCTGATCGGTCACCGCATGACAGGTCGTGCAGTAGACCTGCGCGATCGTCGCGGTGCCGACGTAGTTTGCCGCGGACAGCTTGCCCGTGACCGGGTCGAGGTACTGCAGCTCACCGCTCGCGAGGTTCGCGATCGGGGCGTTCATGTCGGTGCCGACGTTGCCCGACACTCGCTGCTGGAGGGCGTCGATCGCGTGGCAGTTGCCGCAGGGGCTACCCGGCGCGGTCCACTCTTCCGCCGTCGTGGTGTCCACGTTCGAGAGGTAGACCTGGTAGTGGGTGCTGCCCTGGTACTGCGAGATGACGCCGTTGAAGCCGTGGCACGGCGACAGGCACGAGACGGGGATGACGGCGCCGCCGTCGGGCGAGATGCCAGGAGACCCCGGAGTGCCCGGGGGGCCGGCGTCGCCCGCGGGACCCGCAGGCCCGGTGGCGCCCTGAGGGCCCGCCGGACCGGCATCGCCGTTGGCTCCTGCGGGCCCGGTGGGGCCCGAACAGGCAGTGAGGAGGAGGAGAGCCGTCCCGACGGAGAGAGAGGAGTGAGCCCGCAGCTTCATCTTGCGGGCGTGCCATTGCAGCGCGCGTTCCAGCCGAGCTACGGCCGATAGTGCGCGTCATTGCCTGTGTTCCTCGCGCGAGCCGGCGCAAGCTTTGCGCCGGACGGCAAGGACGTCGCTACCCGCGGGCCGCCTTCTTCGTCACCGGCGTGGCTCGCGAGAGGACCTCTTTGAGGTACTTGCCCGTGTGTGACCGTTCTGTTTCGGCCACCTGCTCGGGGGTGCCCACCGCGACGATCTCGCCGCCACCCTCGCCACCCTCGGGGCCGAGGTCGATCACCCAGTCGGCGCAGGCGACGACGTCGAGGTTGTGCTCGATGACCACGATGGTGTTGCCCTGGTCGCGCAGGTCGGTCAGCGCCTGGAGCAGGACCTCGATGTCGGCGAAGTGGAGGCCCGTGGTCGGCTCGTCGAGAACGTAGAGGGTGCGCCCGGTCGCCTTGCGTGACAGCTCGCGTGCGAGCTTCACGCGCTGCGCCTCGCCGCCCGAGAGCGTCGTCGCCGGCTGGCCCAGCGTGAGGTAGCCGAGGCCCACCTTGCGGAGCGCCTCCAGCTTGTCGGCGATGCGCGGAACGGCGCCGAAGAGCTCCGACGCTTGCTCCACGGTCACGTCGAGCGCGTCTGCGATCGAGAGGCCGCGGTACTTCACCTCGAGGGTCTCGCGGTTGTAACGGCGGCCCCCGCATGCGTCGCAGGTGACGAACACGTCGGGCAAGAAGTGCATCTCGACGCGCAGCACGCCGTCGCCCTGGCACGCCTCGCAGCGACCGCCCTTCACGTTGAACGAGAAGCGCCCGGCCTTGTAGCCGCGGGCGCGCGCGTCCGGCAGGCCCGCGTAGAGGTCGCGCAGCAGGGCGAAGATGCCGGTGTACGTCGCCGGGTTCGACCGTGGCGTGCGCCCGATGGGCGCCTGGTCGATCGACACCACCTTGTCGACGTGATCGAGGCCGTCGACCTTGTCGCACTCGCCGACGGGAGCCGTCGCGTTGTAGAGCTTCGCTCGCGCTGCGGGCAGCAGCGTGTCGACGATGAGGCTCGACTTGCCGCTGCCGCTCACGCCCGTGATGCACGTGAAGAGGCCGATGGGTACCTCGGCGGTCACGTCGCGCAGGTTGTGGGCGCGCGCGCCGACCACGCGCACCGCCTGCTTGCTCTTGCTCTTTCGCTTCGCGGGCATGGGCAGCTGGCGCTTGCCGCTCAGCCAGGGCCCGGTGATCGACTTGGCGTCGGCCATGAGCTCCTTCGGCGTGCCCTGGGCGACGATCTTGCCGCCGTGCGCGCCGGCGCCCGGCCCCATGTCGACGACGTGGTCGGCCGCGAGGATGGCCTCGCGATCGTGCTCCACCACGATGACGGTGTTGCCGAGATCGCGCAGGCGCGCCTGCGCCTCGATGAGCCGCGCGTTGTCGCGCGCGTGCAGGCCGACGCTCGGCTCGTCGAGCACGTAGAGGACGCCGACGAGGGCCGCACCGATCTGCGTCGCGAGCCGGATGCGCTGCCCCTCCCCCGACGACAGGGTCTGCGCGCTGCGATCGAGCGTGAGGTAGTCGAGCCCCACGTCGATGAGGAACCCGAGGCGCGCCGCGACCGCCTTGAGCAGCGGCTCCGCGATGGCCGCCTCGCGCGCGCCGAACTGCTGCTTCGACCCATCGGCACCGAGCCCCTCGACGAAGCGCCGCACGTGCCGCAGGGGCATGGCGCCGACCTGCGCGATGTCCCTGTCGCCGAGCTTCACGGCGAGCGCCTCGGGCCGCAGGCGCTTGCCCTTGCAAGCGGTGCAGGTTCGGGTGACGAGGAACCGTCCGAGCTCGTCGTCGGCGATGCCTCCTTCGTCGGCATCGTCGCCCGCGTCGCTCACGTCTTCCTCGGCGAGGCGCTGGACGTCGGCGAGAGCGGCCTTGCGCTCCTCGAGACGCGGGACGATTCCCTCGTAGCCCTTGCGCTTGCCCTTGATGGAGGCGCCGAAGAGGATCGCCTTGCGCTGCTCCTCCGGCAGCTTGGACCACGCGACGTCGGGGCTCACCCCGAGCACCTCGACGGCGCGCGCGGCCTCGGTCGCCAGCGCGACGCTGCCGCGCCGTCCCCAGGCGAGCACCACGCCCTCGCGCAGCGTGTGCTTCGGATCGCCGATGCACCGCTCGGGGTCCACCACGTCGCGCGCGCCGAGGCCGTCGCACGCGGGGCAGGCGCCGTGCGGCCCGTTGAAGGAGAACATGCGCGGCTCGATGGGGGGCAGCGAGATGCCGCAGTCGATGCAGGCGAAGCGCTCGCTCATCCACACGGGCTCGTCGTCGCCCGACTGCACGAGCAGTCGCCCCTCGCCCAGCTTGAGCGCGAGCTCGACGCTGTCGGTGAGACGGCTCTTGAGTCCCTCCTTGAGGACCAGGCGATCGACGACGACGTCCAGGTCGTGCGGCTTGCTGCGGTCGAGCTCCAGCTCGTCGCCCAGGTCGACGACCGACTCGTCGATGCGCGCGCGCACGAACCCCTCGCGCCTGAGGCGCTCGAGCTCGAGCTTGAGCTCGCCCTTGCGGGCGCGCGCGATGGGGGCGAGCACCGACAGACGCGTCCCCTCCGGCTGCGCGAGCACGCGGTCGACGATCTGCTGCACCGTCTGCGCCTCGATGCGCTTGCCGCAGTTAGGGCAGTGGGGGACGCCCACGCGTGCATAGAGGAGGCGCAGGTAGTCGGCGATCTCGGTGACCGTGCCGACGGTGGAGCGCGGCGACTTCGAGAGCGGCCGCTGCTCGATGGCGATCGCGGGGCTCAGGCCGTCGATCCGCTCCACGTCCGGCTTCGACAGCTGCTCGAGGAACTGGCGCGCGTAGGCGCTCAGCGACTCGACGTAACGCCTCTGCCCCTCGGCGTAGATCGTGTCGAACGCGAGCGACGACTTCCCCGACCCGCTGGGCCCGGTGAAGACCACGATCCGCCCTCGGGGCAGACTGAGGCTCACGTTTTTCAGGTTGTGTTGCTTCGCACCGACGACGACGAGCCGATCCACGGACGGACTACCAGCGTTAGCATGGAACGCCGGACCCCTCCGTTACTTCGCCAGAGCTCCTTCCAGGTCGTTCCAGAGGTCTTCGGCGGACTCGATGCCCACGCTCAGGCGGAGCAGACCGTCGGTGATGTTCGCGGCGGCACGCGCCTCGGGGGGCATGGTCGAGTGCGTCGTGGACGCCGGGTGCACGAGCAGGCTGCGCACGTCGCCGAGGCTCACGGCGTGCGTGATGGTGCGCACGCCCTCGAGCACGCGCTTGCCGGCGTCGATTGCGCCTGGGCCGCCGAGCTCGAAAGAGAGGAGGGCCCCGAAGGCGTGCATCTGCTCGCGCGCCAGGGCGTGGCCCGGGTGAGAGGGCAGCGACGGATGGTGCACCACCGCGACGCGCGGGTGCGTCGCGAGACGAGACGCGAGCATCGCGGCCGACGCGCATTGCTGGCGCTGGCGGAGCGCGAAGGTCCGGAGGCCTCGCGCGACGAGGAAGGCCGACAGCGGGGACAGCACCCCGCCGAATCCCTTGACCACGACGTCGCGGATGCGCGCGACGGTCTCGCGGTTGCCGCAGACACATCCGGCGATCACGTCGCCGTGGCCCGCGAGCGCCTTGGTCATCGAGTGCACCACCACGTCGACGCCGAGGGTGCACGGGTTCTGCGCGAACGGCGTGGCGAACGTGTTGTCCGCGATGGTCGCGATGCCGCGGGCGCGCGCGAGCGCCACGATGGCCCGGATGTCGGCGATCGCCAGGTTCGGGTTCGCCGGTGTCTCGATGTAGAGGAGGCGTGTCGTCGGCTGCAGCGCCCGCTCGTACGCCCCCGGCTCGGTCGCGTCCACGAACGTCGTCTCGATCCCCAGCCGCGGCAGCCGCTCCCGCAGGAGCCGCGCGCTCTCGGCGTACATGGATCGCGGCGCCACGATGTGTTCCCCCTGCGCGCACAGCGCGAGCGTGGCGCCACTCACCGCCGCCATCCCGCTCGCCGTCGCGCACGCCGCCTCGGTCCCCTCGAGCGCCGCGAGCTTCGCCTCGAGCGCCTCCACCGTGGGATTCGCCCAGCGGCCGTAGATGTACGCGTCGTTCTCCCCCTTGAACGCCGCTGCGGCCTCGTCCGCGCTGGCGAACCCGAACGCGCTCGACAGCACGATGGGCACGTCCAGCGCTCCCGTGCCGGGGTCCTTCGCGTCCCCCGCGTGCACGCACGTCGTCGCCAGCGCCGCCGCCCGGGCGTCGAGCTGCCGCTCGTATTCGCTTTGCACGGGACACCACTATACTCGTCACACCATGGCCGACGACCCGAAGAAGAAGCGGGCACGCGGCGCGCCGCTGCGCACCAAGCCGTTCGACGACGACTCGAACAGCCTGCGCGAGCAGCTGCAGCGCGAGCTGCGCAAGTCGGTGTCGCCGTCGCTCGTGGTCATCCTCGGACCCGACGTGGGCGGACGCGTGGTGCTCGATCGGTCCGTCGAGCTGGGGCGCGACCCCGAGTGCGATCTGCCGCTGCACGACGACAACGTGTCGTGGCGGCACGCGCGCGTGGAGGACCGCGGCGCCGGCGAGTGGGCGGTCGTCGACCTCGGCAGCACCAACGGCATCATCGTCAACGGGCAGCCGTGCAAGGACGCGCCGCTCAAGCCCGGTGATCGCGTCTTCATCGGCAAGTCGGTGGTCGAGATGCAGCAGGACGCGCTGCGCGAGGCGCAGGCCGCCGAGGTCGAGCGGCTCGTGTCGATCGACGACCTGAGCGGCCTGTGGGTGAGGCGCCGCTTCGATGCGCAGCTCGCTTCGAGCGTTGCCGCCGTGCTCGCGGGGACCGCGCCTTCGCTCAGCGTCGTCGTGATGGACATGGACGGCGTGAAGGGCATCAACGACACGCACGGGCACCACATGGGTGCGTTCGTCATCGGCGAAACCGGGCACGTCATCGGCCGACTCGTCGAGGGACGAGGCTTCGCGACGCGCTTCGGCGGCGACGAGTTCGCTGCGGCGCTTCCGGCCGTGGACAAGCAGACCGCAGTCGCGTTCGCCGAGGAGGTTCGCGGCGCCGTGGTCGCGCACGTCTACGAGAAGGATGGACTGCGCGTGCAGCCAGGGCTGAGCTGCGGCGTCGCCACCATCCCCGGGGACGCCGGCGACGCCGAGGCACTCTTCAAGGCGGCGGACCAGGCCATGTACCGCGCCAAGCGCGGGGGCAAGAATCGCGTCTGCACCTGAGCGCGTGATACGATCGCGCGGTCGATGCTCAAGGTCGAGTGCGAGTCGTGTAAGGCGCCGTACCAGATCGACGAGCGTCGGGTTCCGCCGGCGGGGCTGAAGATGCGGTGCCCCAAGTGCGGGCACTCGTTTCTGGTGACGAACCCGAACGCGCCCGCGGCGGCGGCGCCCGTAGCACCCCCTGCGCCTCCGGTGGCGCCGGCCGCCGGACGGCCCCCGCAGCCGCCGCCCCCGCCCCCTGGGGTGACCAGGCAGCGCACCATCGTTGGCATCGCTCCCCCCGTTCCGGCCGCTGCGCCGCCGGCGCCCGCCGCGCCCACGCAGAAGATGCCCATGGCGGCGCCCACCCAGAAGGTGCCCGTGGCGGCGCCGAAGCCTCCCCCCGCCCCGGTTCCTCAGGCTCCACCGGCTCCTCCGCCGGCGCAGCAACGCGCGCCCATCCCCTCCGACTTCCCCCCGGCGCTCGGGTCGCTCGACGAGTCGGATCTGCCCGTCGTCTCTGCGGGGCTGCCCGCTCCGGCCGTGCCGAAGCCGCCGCCGGTGCCGCGTGCGGCGACTCCGCAGTCCGTGGCTCCCGAGGACATCGAGCTCGATCTCGACCTTCCGGCCGTCGCAGCGGACCTTCCGGTAGCGCGCCAGGGCGAAAGAGCGGACCTTCCGGTGGTCCGTAAGGGCGGAGGAGCGGACCTTCCGGTAGTCCGCAAGGGTGGAGGCGCTGCGCTCGACGTCGACCTACCAATCGTCGCCGCGAACCTGCCCGTCCCCGCCGCAGGACTCCCCGTGGTCGCAGCTGCGGGACTCCCGGTGACTGCATCGTCAGCGGGCCTTCCCGTCGTTGCCGCGAACCTGCCGGTGCCTGCCGCCAGCCTCCCGGTGCCCGCCGCCAGCCTGCCCATGCCTGCTGCGAGCCTCCCCACCGCGCGCGGCTTCGGGGAGATCGACCTGCCGAGCATCGCGGAGTCCCTTCCGACGGCCGCCGAGTCGCTGCCGACAGCCGCCGAATCGCTGCCGTCGAAGGTGGCTCCCGATCAGCACCTGCCCTCGCGCCCCTCGCAGCCATCGGGCGGGTTCGGAGAGTTCGACCTTCCCCGCGAGCCGCCTGCCGCTTCGCCGGCCCTCGGCATGCCCCCGCAGCCGCTCACCGATTCGGCCGACTTCGGCGACCTGCAGCTCGAGGACAAGCCGCGATCGGGCAAGGGGAGCGGCAGCAACGTGAGCGCCGTCGCGCGTCTCCCCACGGGCGAAGCCGCCAGCGGCGGTATGAGCTTCGGCGAGGTCGACTTCGGCGGCGGCGGTGCCGAAGCAGGCGCGCCGGAGCCGGCCATCGGTGTCGACACCGCGGGCCTGCCTGCGCAGAGTTTCCCGCCGCCTGGTCCCCCGGTGCAGGCTGCCGCGACGGCGCCGGTGTCGGTGCGCCCGCCCGTCGCGCGAGAACGCGCGGCTCCCGCCTCCCAGCCGCCGCCGCGAAAGCGTTCCGGAGGCAAGTACGTCGCGCTCGGCATCCTCGTGGCCGCGATTCTCGGTGGCGCCTCGATGCAGCTCACGCAGTACGGCGCGTTCGGGTACCTCGCCATCGGCGACCTCGTGCACGCGAAGGACTACGCCGCTGCGCTCGCGTCGGACATGGCGTCCACGGAGAAGTCGCTGTCCACCGACACGTACGACGACGCGCGGAGCGCCGCCGATGCCGCCCTCGCCGCGCACTCGCGCAGCTCACGGGCGCGCCCGATGACCGCCTACGCCGCCGTCGTCGACTTCGCGACCACCGTTCGCTTCGGCGCGGACCCGGCGCGCGTCCCCCGTGGCAAGGAGCTGGTCACGCAGCTCGTGCAGGCGCAGGCCAAGGACGTGAAGTACCTCGACGTGGCGCAGGCGGCGCAGCTCGCCGAGGGTGGAGACTGGGCCAAGGCGCGTCCGGCGCTCGCCTCCGCCGCAGGCCGCTACCCGGGCGACCCGATCCAGCTCGACATCGCCGTTCTTCGAGGCGACGTGGAGCTCGCCGCCAAGGATGCGAACGCCGCGCTCGCCGCGTTCAAGGCGGTGCAGGCCCCTCCGGGCGACGCGCGCGTGCACTTCGGTCTGGCGCGTGCGTACGACGCGCTCGGCGACGGCGCCAACGCCAAGAAGGAGATCGAGGCGACCCTCGCAGCGTCCCCCATGCATCCGGGGGCGCTCACGCTGCGCGCCCGGATGAAGAGCGCGCGCGTCGACGACGCGCAGGCGCTCAAGGACCTGTCGACCGTCCTCGACGGGCCGGCGCGCACGAAGGCGTCGCCCGTCGAGCTGTCGAACGCATACGCCGCGAAGGCCTGGGTGAGCCTCGAGCGCGGGGCGGCGAGCGACGCGCGAGACGCCTTCGCGCAGGCCGTGAAGATCGACCCCCGCAACGTGGCGGCGCTCAACGGCGAGGGGCGTCTGCTGCTCAACGAGGGGCGATACACCGAGGCGCTCTCGCGCTTCGACACGGCGCTGCAGTTCGACCCGTCGTCGCCCGAGACGATGGCGAACGACGCCGAGGCGAAGATCGACCTCGAACGTCTCGCCGACGCCAAGGCGCAGCTCACCGACGCGCGCACCAAGTTCCCGAAGTCGATCCAGGTGCTGCTGCTGCTCGGTCGCGTGGAGCAGAAGCTCGGCAACATGGACGCCTCCGAGCAGGTGCTGCGCACGGCCATGTCGTACGCCGACCCGACCCGGAGCGACGCTGTTCTGCCGTACGTGGCGCTCTCGGAGCTGCTCTCGGCGCGCGGGCATACGTCCGACGCCAAGAGCGTGCTCGACGACGCGAAGAAGAAGCTGCCCCCCTCGGCGGCGCTCGATCGCGCCGTGGGTGACGTGGCCATGGCGCAGGGCGAGTACGACGCGGCCATCACGCAGTACCGCTCGGCGCTGGCCAAGGACCCGCACGACGTGGCGACGCACTTCCAGCTCGCCGTGGTCTTGCGCCGCGTGCGCAAGTTCGACGACGCGGGGACCGAGCTCGATCGCGTCGCGGCGGTCGACAAGGACTACCCCGGGCTGTCGCTCGAGCGCGGCCTGCTCTACGAGGAGTCGGGCGACGTCGACAAGGCGATCGACCAGTTCAAGGCGGCGCTCGCGAAGGCGCCGGACGATCCGGACCTGCAGCTGCGCGTCGGCAGCGCATACGTCATGGTCGGGCGACCGGACGACGCGCTTCCGATGCTGCACAAGGTGCTCGACAAGCGGCCGACGAGCGCCGAGGCGCATCACTACATCGGCCGCGCGCTGATGCTCCAGGGTCAAGGGCAGCAGCAGGAGGCGCTGCGCTTCCTCAAGAGAGCCGTGGACCTCGATCCCAATCGCGCCGAGTTCCACGTCTACCTCGCCTGGGCCGCCAACGACGCGCAGCCGGCGCAGCTCGAGCTGGCGCGGGACGAGATCGACAGGGCGCTGGCGATCGACAAGATGAGCGCCGAGGCCTACTGGCAGAAGGGCGTGCTCGAGCGCATGGAGGGGGCGATCGACGACGCGATCAAGGACGAGCGGCACGCGCTGGAGCTACGGCCCTCGCGCTACGAGGCGCACGCGACGCTCGCCGAGTGCTACGAGGACAAGAACGACGAGGGGACCGCGATAGGGGAGTGGGCGAGGGCCATCGCCGGCGACGGCAACGCCACGAACTCCGACGGGACGATCCCGCACCCGTACTGGCGTTACAGGTACGGCAAGCTGCAGCTCGAGCACGGCGCGACGGGGGCGGCGCTCGCGCAGCTCCTCCCTGCGGCGCAGACGGGCGAGAAGCTGGCCTCGCGGCCTGGGTGGCTCGCCCCCGCCGAGTTCCTCACGGCGGAGGCCCTCCGCAAGAGCGGAAGGCGCAGCGACGCCGCCGAGCACTACCAGCGCTTCCTCGAGATCGCCCCGGTCAACTCGCCCGACAGGGCCGACGCCCAGAAGGCCCTGGCCGCCCTGAAGCCAGGGGGATGAGTCGACAAGACCCTAGAGTGAGACAAGAGGAGAGGAAAGAAGATCAAAAGATCAGAAGATCAAGAAGGTTTGTTGTCGGCCGTGCCCAACCCAACACCTTCTTGATCTTTTGATCTTCTTGATCTTCTTTCCCTCTCCTCTCGTCTGACTCTGGCGTCGCCCCGTTCACCTTTTCTCGCCACTCACTCGTCGAGCGCCGCAGCCATCCGCGCGTAGGCTTCGACGTCGAGTGTTTCTCCGCGCGCGTCGAGCGAGACCCCGGCTTTCGCCGCCGCTGCCTGCACCTTCTCGCCAGGTGCGACGCGAGACCACGCGTTGCGGAGGGTCTTGCGGCGAGCCTCGAAGGCGGCTCGCACGAGAGCGCGGAACGTGTCGGTCTCTTTCGCGCGGGGAGGGTGCACCGGCACCAGCTCCACGACGGCGCTCGTCACTTCGGGCGGCGGGTGGAAGGCGCCGGGCGGTACGCGCTGGACGCGGCGCACGTCGAACGCGGCGCGCACGAACACCGTGAGGGCGCCGTAGTCCTTCGTCGAAGGTTTGGCGGCGAGGCGGAGGGCGACCTCGTCCTGCACCATGAACACGGCCCTTTCGAGCTGCGACACGTGCTCCACCGCGCGCCGCAGGAGCTGACCGGTGATCACGTACGGCAGATTGCCGCAGAGCACCCGCGGCGAGCCGGCCTCTTCTTCCCCCAGGAGCGAGGGAAGGTCCACCGTCTGCGCGTCGGCCTCGACGACGCGCACGGGCACGGGCGCGTCCGCGAAGTCTCGCTCGAGCAACGGCACCAGGTCGCGATCGCGCTCGATGGCGACCACCGACCGCGCGCGTTCGGCCAGGAGTCGCGTCAGCGCACCCGTACCTGCGCCGATCTCGACGACGCGTGCCCGTCCCACCTCGTCGTCGTGCACGCACGCCGCGGCGATGGCGCGCGCGATGGGCTCGGCGACGAGAAAGCTCTGGCCGAAGCTCCGCTTCGGCCGCAACCCGGCCTCGCGTAGCACGACGCGCGGGTCACGGGGCGGCACGGTCGACATCCATCGCCGTCGCCGAGGTCGCGCGCCGCACCGCCCCGTGCGTCAGGACGCGCACGCCGAGCCGGCGGAGCATGCGCTCGCCTCGCGCCCGCGCCACGCGCGCACGCACGCGCACCGACTCGTCCACCACGCCGGCCACGGCGCTGCGGCGGTCCCCGTCCTCACCTCCGAGCCCTGCGTCGAACGGCGGCAGCGTCCAGCGCACCTCCACGTGCTTGCGCCGCAGCGCCGCGACGACTCGCGCGGCAGGTTCCATTCGCGTCGGCGCCGGCGCCCAAACGTGCACCGTGCTCGCGTGCGGCTTCTCGGTCGCCACCTTGTCGAGCACCTGCACGATGGTCACCTCGGCCTTCTCGCGCTCGCCGTCGACGCGCGGAGGCGACTCGATGCCGAACGCAGCCAGGTAGTGACGGAGCTGCTGCTCGCGCGACCCGTGCGCGAACGGGAGTCGAGGGGCGAAAGGCGCACGCCCTCGCAGCATCTCGGCACGCTTGGCCAGATCGTCGAGGTCCCCGCGCCTCAGATCCGCCAGCCCGCGCGGGTCGAGCGGCCGCACGTGCTCCGCCACGCGCTGCGCCACTTGCAGCTCGTCGAGCTCCGACCGGTCGGCGTCGATGCAGCTCGCCGCGCTCGCGAGCGCCCCCGCGATGGCGGCCGCTTGCGCTGCTCCTTCCTTCGGAGGGACCCACGACCGCAGGCGCGACGCCCCCACCACGAGCCCCACGCGATCGCCCCGTCGAAGGTGGCGCGCCGCGATCGACGCGGCCTCCTCCACGACGAGGTCGAGCGGTGCCGCTCCCTTCACACCCGCCCAGAGCTCCACCGACGCGTCGATGACGAGCCACACGACGTCGCGCTCCTCGCGCTCCATTTCTCGCGCCACGAGCTTGCCGCGCTTGGCGCTCGCCTTCCAGGCGATGCGCTTGAAGGGATCACCGGGCACGTGGTCGCGCAGCTCGCGCAGCTCGTCGCCCTCGCCCGCGAGGTTCGCCGGACGCCCGATCTCGGAAGCGTGCCTCGCGCGCCCTCCCACCGGCGAGGCGAGCATCGCCGCCAGCGCCTGCGGCAGGACCTCGATGCCCAGCGGGTTCGCGAAGAGCAGAGGCACCTCGTAGAGGCCTTCGCCGCCGATGGGGGTCCCGCGCACCTCGAGCGCCACGCCGTGGACGCCCCATCGGCCGACGCGCTTGGGGCGCACCGTCAGATCGATCCGCGCGCGCGCGCCGCCCGGCATGTCGATGACTGCCGGCGTGACTTCGACGTCGAGCATCGTCGACGCGAGTGGGCGCAGCGCGACGCCGCGCACCGACTCGTTCCCGCGGTTGCGCAGCTCGGCCTCGACAGTGACGCTGCCCCCGCGCGTCGCTCGGTGCACGCGCACGGGACCCGACCAGACCATCTCGAATCCCGCCGCCCGCAGCCGCGTCACCGCCACGAGCGCGACCGCTCGCCCGATCGCGACCGCGAGGATCATGGCGCCCCCGAACGCGACGACCGGCGCCAGACGCGCTGCGGCCCCGAGGGCGACGAGCCCGGCGCCGGCGACGGCGACGTGGAACGTGGAGCGCGTCGGGTGAAGCTGCATGTCTGCGGCGCCATTGTACAGGTTCAGCCTTCGCCGGCTGCGAATCGACGCGTTCGAGAGACGCGACCCGGTGGCGAAGGCCTTGCTATGAACGCGCCCGGAGCGAGGGGGCAACAGACGGCTGCGGCCTTTTCAACAAGCGGGTGAGCCTCATGCGTGCGAGTGAGCTTGCGAGATCCTTCCTTTCGTTGTGCGTACTTTCCCTGGTCGGCGTGATCGCAGCGAGCGGCTGCGGCGCTCGCGACGAGATCATCGGTGGGGGGGACGACGGCGGGTCCATGAACGACGGCGCGTCCGGTGACGTCGGCCTCGACGGCGAGTTGCCCGACGGCTCGAGCGTGGACGCCACGACCGACGTCATCGTGACGGACGTCGTCGGCACCGACGCCGCGACGTGCCAGTCCGGCCTGACGATGTGCGGCGGGGCGTGCGTCGACCCGAACAGCGACCCCAAGAACTGCGGCGGCTGCGGGCGCGTGTGCATCGCGGGCGACGTGTGCTCGCTCGGCACGTGCACCACGTCGTGCGCCACCGGCCTGACGCAGTGCGGGCAGGCGTGCGTCGACCTCGCGAACGACCCGCAGGACTGCGGCGCCTGCGGCAACGCATGCGCGCCGACGCAGCAGTGCGTCGCGAGCGCGTGCTCGTGCACCTTCGGCATGAAGCCGGCGCTCTGCAACGGTGTGTGCGTCGACCTCGCGTCCAACCCGTCCGACTGCGGCTCTTGTGGCAACGCCTGCCCCGCCGGCGACGTGTGCTCCAACGGCCAGTGTGCCTCGCAGTGTGGCGCGGGCCTCTCGGACTGCAGCGGTCAGTGCGTGAACCTGCAGACGGACAACGCCGACTGCGGCAAGTGCGGCAACGCGTGTCCCACCGGTGCGAGCTGCGCGGGCGGCATGTGCGTTTGCCCGCCGGGCCAGAGCGACTGCAACGGCGTGTGCGTCGACACGACCAGCGATCCGAACCATTGCGGGAGCTGCAACAGCGTGTGCGGTCCCGGCCAGCTCTGCTCGAGCGGCACGTGCACGTTGACGTGCACGTCCGGGCAGACCGCGTGCGGCGGCGCCTGCGTGGACTTGCAGACGGACAACGCGGACTGCGGCTCCTGCGGCACCGTGTGCAGCGGCGGCACCACGTGCCAGAACGGGACGTGCACCTGCTACAACGGCGGCCAGCGCTGCAACGGCGTGTGCACCAACACGCAGGGTGATCCGAACAACTGCGGCTCGTGCAGCAACGTGTGCCCCGCGGGCGACGTGTGCTCGCTCGGTACGTGCACGCTCATGTGCGCGATGGGGCTCACGAACTGCAGCGGCGCGTGCGTCGATCTCACGAGCGATCCGTACGACTGCGGCAAGTGCGGCAACGCGTGCGCGCCCGGAGCGAGCTGCGTCTCGAGCGCATGCCAGTGCGCCGCCGGCACCACGAGCTGCGGCGGCTTCTGCGTCGACACGACGACGGACCCGCGCAACTGCGGCGCGTGCGGCAACCGCTGCGGTGCGGGCAACCAGTGCGTCAACGGCGCGTGCACGATGGGCTGCCCCACGGGCCAGACGTCGTGTCCGCCCAACGGCGCTTGCGTCGACCTCCAGACGAACAACCGCGACTGCGGCTCTTGCGGCAACGTATGCCCCATCGGATCCACTTGCATGGCCGGGAGCTGTGCGTGCCCGTCCGGCGAGACGCAGTGCGGGATGGCGTGCGTCGACACGAGCAGCGATCCGCGCAACTGCGGCTCGTGCGGCAACCGGTGCATGGGCGCCGAGGTCTGCTCCAGCGGCGCGTGCGGCGTCAATTGCGGCCAGGGCCTCGCCAAGTGCGGCAACGCGTGCGTGAACCTGCAGACCGACAAGGACAACTGCGGCTTCTGCGCGCAGATCTGCGCCGGCAACCTGGTCTGCGTCAGCGGCAGCTGCGCGTGCCCCACGGGCACCGTCGATTGCAACGGCGTGTGCGCCAACCTGCAGACGTCTGCCGCCGATTGTGGCTCGTGCGGCAACGCGTGCGCCGCGGGACAGACCTGCGTCAGCGGGACGTGCAAGTAGTCGTCGAATCCCCGGGCTGATCCGTTCGCGACGTTGGTATGGTGCGGCCCGCGCCATGCCCGTCCGCGCCTTGCACCGGCTCACGTCGCGGCATCCGTGGCTCGTCGGCAGCCTGCTTCTCGCCGCGACGGCGTGGGTGTGCATGTACGGCAAGATCTGGTGCTTCGACACCTACGAAGCGCATCGGTTCACCGCTCGTGCCATGCTCACGGGGACGCTGCGCATGCGCGGCATGGTCAGCCTCGCGGGGCACGACGAGCAGGTGCACCACGGGGCCGTCTACTCCAACTGGAGCTACGGGGTGCCGGTGCTGGAGCTTCCGTTCCACGCGCTCGCGGGCGCGCTCCGCATCTGCCGCGGGTTCTTCCCGGACCGCGCCATCTACTTCCTGTACCTCGTCGCCGCGATGCCGCTCGTGTGGCTCGGGTTCGAGCAGTTGCTGCGCGACGTTGCTCCGCATGCACCCGAGGGCACACGGCGGCTGGTCTCGTGGGCGACCACGTGGATGGTGCTGCAGCTGACGCTGTTTCCGCTGATGGAGGACCGCTTCGTCATCTTCGAGGTGACGCTCGCGTACATGGCGATCTGCGAGATGCTCGCGCTCGCGGCGTACCTCCACGCGCGGTCGCAGGACGCGTGGCAACCGGGGCACGTGGCGCTCATGGGCGCCGCATCCGGCATGGGGTTGCTCGTGCGACCGACCGCGCTGCTCTACGCGTGCGTGTGGGGCGCCCTCGTCGCGCTCGAGGCGCGTTCGCGCCGCGTGCGATCGACGCTCCTCTTCGTCGCCACGTGCGCGCCGTTCGCGGCGTTCTGGCTGTACACGAACTGGGTACGCACCGGCTCGCCGCTCGGCCTGGGTTACGCCAACTCGAATCCGGCGTGGGCGCTCGAGATGCCCGTGCTCCGCTTCGGCAGCAGGTGCGTCGATTCGGGCGCGCACCTCGCGCAGGCGACCGTGAGTCTCTTCGGCGCTCTCTTCTTCTACGTCCGGCACCCGCTCGGCGGTACCTGGCTGCACGACTGCTTCTTCGACTACGAGGAGCGCGATGGCACGACCGAGCCGTTCCTCGGGCCGGCGGTGCTGCTGCTGCTCGTGGTCGTGGCATGGCGCTTCGCGCGTCGTCGTGAGCGACGTCTCGAGCTCTGGGTGCCGCTGGCCGCGATCGCGGTCTTGTTCGCGGCCTTCGTGCGGCGGGGCGAAGGGTTCTCGTGGCGCTACCAGGCGGACTTCTGGACGCTCGTCGTGCTCGCTGCAGTTGGCTACGTGCGCACTTTGCCAACCGGCGCGCTCCGTGTCGACGTGCGCACCGCGAAGCTCTTCTTGTGGGTCGGCTTCGTGGCGCTCTGCCGCTACCTCGTCCCGTGGCAGTGGTCGAGCGGCGGTCCGCACGGCCAGGGGCGCGCCGAGGTGCTGTGGCCGCACGACAGTGCCGCAGCGATGGAGGACCGGTTCCAGGCGTCGCGCTGGGGCACCGACGAGCCCGTCCCGTCGCGGCTGGCGTGCGAGACGCGCCCCCACTCCTTCACCCACCGCGACGGCACCTGCGACCCCTATTGCGACGACGGCGTGGGATGGGGCGACGGCTGCTCCGTGTCCGCGGTGACCAACGTGTACCTCGGCATTCCGCGCAAGGAGGGCAGCAGCTACGCGCTTCGCTTCCACACCGAAGGCCTCGCCCCGCGCGAGGTGAAGGTGTACCTGGACGGCAGTTACTACACGGCACACCGCACGGGCGGCGACGGTGACGGTCCTGCCGACTACACGGCCGACGTCACACTCGACGCTCGCGCCTTCCACTCCCCCGTGGTCGTCGCAGCGGTGGAGTGGGCCACCGGGGCGCCCCCTCCTCCTGTACACCTCCTCTGGATAGAGCTCCGCTGACCGTGGACCCCACGCTCACCCCCCCTCGCTCCTCCGTCGCGCCCTGGCGCACGCTGGCCCTCATCGCGGCCCTCGGGGCGGTGTACGCGACGTTCGCTCGCCTGGCCTTGCGCGCGTTCCCCTTCTCGGGCGACGAGTACTCGTACTTCCTGCAAGCGGAGCTCTTCGCGCGGGGCGTCCTGCACGCGCCGACGCCCGTGCACCCGGAGCTGTTGCGCGTCGACCACGTCCTCCTGACCCCCTGGGTGTGCAGCAAGTATCCGCCGGGGACGTCGGCGCTCCTGGCGATCGGGGTGAGGCTCGGCGTGCCCTGGCTCGTCACGCCGCTCGAGGGAGTCGTCGCGCTGATCGCGATGAGAGCCGCGGCGCGGCGACTGCTCGGTGAGCGCGACGCCTTCGTCGCGGTCGCGGTGCTCGGCGGCGCGCCTCTGTTCGCGTTCCAGGCCGCGAGCTTCTACTCGCACACGGCCGCCGTCATGTGGCTCGCGATCGCGTTCGCCCTGGCGGTCGCGTGGACCACCGAAGGCGGAGCCTGGCGCATGCTCGTCGCAGGAGCGGCGATCGGGGGCGCCTTCGTCACGCGTCCGCTCGACGCGGTGCTCTTCGGACTGGCGCTGATCTCGCTACGCGCATGGCGGCCCGTCGTCCTCGCCGCGGCCGGCGCAGTCCCCTTGGTCATCGTGCTGCTGGCGTATCAGGCCGCGCAGTTCGGCTCTCCTCTCACCGACGGCTACGCCGCGTACCAGCCCGAGTTCACCGCTATCTACGGCGCGAGTACCGCGCGCCCGGCGTTCTCGCCGTTCAACGCCGTGGACCCTCCTCAGATCTGGCACCACCTCGACATCCTGCGGTCCTTCCTCGTCGACTGGACGGTTCCGGGGACGGTGTTGATCTCGCTTCTCGGGTGGGCTGCGCTGCGCGACGACGGGCGCGTGGCCGGCGCACGCAAGATCGCCGGCGCCATCGTGGCCATCTTCGCCGTCACGCTCTGGGTGACCATCGGCGATACCGACGACGGCGCCCGCCCTCGCTACCTCACGACCACCCTGCTGGGGCTCGCCTGGCTCGCTGCTCCGGGCTGGCGACGGGCATGCGACCTGGCGACATCGAGTCTCGGGCCCAAGGTGGCCCGTGTGGTGGGCATCGTGGTCTGGGTGCTGCCGGTCGTGCAGCTCGGCGCCTTCGTGGTCGAGCGCATGCCCCAGATCTGGGTGCGCCAGGGCCTCGAGGAGGGCGTCGTGCACGCCGGCATCGATCGCGGCGTCGTCGTCGTGCGCGCGAAGTACCCGACGCGCTACGCGCGCAACGGCCCCTTCTTCGACCGCCCCGTCCTCTACGTCTCGGCGCCGCCCACGATGAGCGCCGGCGAAGTCGCCGCAGCTTTCCCGGGACGCGACGTCTACGAGGCGCACGAAGCCCCGCTCGGCACCCAAGACGGCTGGCACATCGACCGCGTGGCGCGCTAAGGTCCCCGCCCCGAGCGTGTCACCAGCCTCGCTGTGGAAGGACCTTTGGGGCCGATGCCCGCGCGCGATCCCCGAGTGGGCGCGTGCGCTGGGGCGCGCGGCGGCGCTCATCTCGATCCCGACGATGATCGCGATCGTCGTCTCGCCCCTGCTCCTGCACCCGTGGACACTCGGGCAACGGAACTGGGACCAGATGAACGCGCAGCGTTACGTCGTGGTCAAGTCGCTCGCGCGCTTCCACCAGTTTCCGTTCTGGGATCCGTGGTCGTGCGGGGGGCACCCGGCGTGGGGCGCGCAGGAGAGCGCGCCCATCGTCGTCTCGCCGTTCCTGCCCGCGTACCTCTGGCTCCCCCTGCCCATCGCGATCCGCATCGAGATCGTCGGGTGGGCCATCATCGGAGCGGCCGGCGCGTGGCTGCTCGCGCGTCGGTTCACGCGCAGCACCGCAGCGGCGGCGCTCGTGGTGCTCGCCTTCGCGGTCGACAGCCGCTGGTCGATGCAGGCCGCCGTGGGGCACTCCTGGCACCTGCTCTACGCGCTTCTCCCCTGGACGCTCTGGTTCTTCGATCGCGCGGTCGCGCCTGACGCTGCCGACGGGCGCCGCACGCTGCGCGATCTCGTGCTCGCGGCGGCATGCATCGCCCTCATGGTGTACGGCGACGCGATCTATCCCGCGCCGCACACGGCGTTCGTCCTCGTCGTATACGCGTCCGTCATCGCGCGAGCGACGCGCTCGTGGCGACCCTTGCGCGCGCTCGCAGTCTGCATGGCCCTGGCGGCGGGCCTCTCGGCGCCGAAGCTCCTGCCCCTCTGGGAGCTGATGCAGCGCTTCCCGCGGTACATCCGGTCGGAGGAAGCGATCTGGCCGTGGCACCTGCAGGATCTGCTCACCACACGCCTCGGGGACTACACCGCCGTGTCGTCGTGGACCGTCGGCATGTGGCACGAGTGGGGCCTCTATCTCGGTTGGCCGCTGGTCATCGCCCTCGTCGCCGGCGTCGTGTCGAGCCGTGGCTCGCGCGAGCGGGCGCTCAAGTGGGCGGGGCTCGCGATGATCGTCTTCGTCATCGGAGGATTCCACGCGCTCGCACCGTGGCGGCTGCTCCACCTCTTGCCCGTGTTCAAGTCGGAGCACGTGCCCTCGCGCTGGCTGTATCCGGCGGTGCTCGTGCTCGGGTGCGCGGCGGCATCGGGCGCCGAGCGGTTGCTCGGGCGTGCCGGTCAGCGGCGTGCGTTCTTCGAGGCGCTGCTCGGCGTTGGTGCGCTCGCGTGCGCCATCGACTTGGGGCTCGTCGCGCGCGAGCCCATGGCTCAATCGTTCGTCGATCCGTCGCCCGCGATCGCGGACGCCGTGACGCCGTTCCACGTGGTGCACCGCCTGCCCCCGCGTGCCGACTACGACACGAACCTCTGGGACGTCGCGACGCTGCCGGGGATCATGCAGAACGTCGGGACGATGGAGTGCGTAACCTTCGCCGGTTTCCACGAGATCTCGCGCGACATGTTCGGGCGCATGCCGGGCCTGGGGGCGTGGGGCGAGGAAGATCCGGACTACCGCGGCGAGGCGTACGTCGCGGAAGGGCAGGGGAGCGCCACCATCACGTCCTGGACGCCCAACGAGGTGGTGGTGACGGTGCGCGGCGCCCACGCGGGAGCCCATCTCGTCCTCAACCAGAACTGGGACAGCGGGTGGAGCGCCGACGGCACCCCGGCCATCGCCTATCGCGACGCGGTGGCGACGACGCTCGGTCCCGCGACCGCTGCCGACGGCACGTGGAGCGTGAGGTTCCGCTATCGGCCACGGACGTTCGGCCTCGGGCTCGTCGTGCTGATCGCGACCGCCGCCGGGATCGCGCTCGTCCTCGCGCGCCGCGGCAAGGTCGCGCTGCTCGCGTTGCCGCTCGCGACCCTGGGATGCTCCACGGATCCGCTCAAGCACGCGTCCGACAGCGTGGACATCCCCTCCGCAGCGGCGTCGGCGGCGTCCGACCCGGCACGCACGCCAGACCACTTTCCCACTGCGAGGGGGGAGGTCTACGTCACGCCTCTCGAGCACGCCGGGGTCCTCCTGGGCTGGGACGGCAAGGCGCTCTACTTCGACCCCATCTACGCCGTCGCAGAGGTGGCCCCTGAGGCGCCTCCGGCGATCAACGACGTGACGCTTCCCCGAGCCGACGCGATCTTCCTGACCGACTTCCACTCGGACCACTTCGACCCGATCGCGGTGTCACGCTTGCGCGAGAACGCGGTGGTCGTCGCGCCCCCGGCCGTGGCTGAGCGGACGCATGTCGACGTCGTGCTGCGGTCCGGAGACACGCGCGTCGTCGCCGGCGTCGGCGTGACGGCGGTGCCCATGTACAACGTCACGCGCGGGCCTGCGCCGGGACAGCTCTACCACCCGCAGGGGCGAGGAGACGGCTACCTGCTCGATCTCGCCGGCACGCGCGTCTACGTGTCCGGAGACACCGACTGCACGCCAGAGGTGCGTGCCCTGCACGACGTCGCGGTCGCGATCATCGCCATGGACGGCCGCAGCACGATGTCGCCGGGCGAGGCAGCTGCCTGTCTGCTCGCCATGCGCCCGCGCGTCGTCATCCCGTACCACGACTGGGGCGCCGATCTGGGCGAGCTGCGGCGCGCGCTCGATGGAAGCGGCATCGAGCTGCGGGAGCCGAACTTCTACCCGCGCCCGGAGCGCCTCCGCGTCCGTGCGACGCGCGCATGCGACGAAGGACACTGGGGGCGCTGCTCCGAGCTCCTCGATGTGGCGCAGCAGCTCGACCCCCGCAGCGAGGACGATCCGCGCGTGGTGCGAGCGCGAGAGAAGGCGCGAGCGGGGCTCGATACGCTGCCGCTGCTGCGCTGACCTCGCGCACGGCGCCACTCTCCGATGTTGGAACACCGTGTGGCAGCAATCGCGGCTCTGCAGCTTCACTCTCGCTTGAAACAGCGCGTACGCAAGCGATACGAAGCCCGCGATGAAGAGAAGTACGCGCGCTTTGTTCGTGGCATTCCTCTTGGCCCCTGCCACCGTGCTCGTCGACGCCCCCGCGGACGCGGCGGGCAGCGCGAGAGAGGCGGCTCTGCCGCATGGCTTGCACTTGCGCAACGGCCGCTACTTCGAGGACGTGTGCGACCGCACCTCGCGCTTCTTCTGCTTCACGCAGCGCCAGCTGCCGGAGAACTTCGAGCCCAGCGCCTACACCCGCGGGGAGTACGCCAAGCCGCAGGACGAAAGCGGGCCGCCCGCCGGCTCGATGGCCCCGACCGACGTGCTCTCGGCGTACAAGGTTCCGACGTCGAGCAGCGCCGGCGGCAAGATCGTCGCGCTCGTCGACATGCCCGACTCGAGCGCTCTCAACGACTTGAACACCTACCGCCAGGCGTTCGGCATTCCCACGCTCCCGCAGTGCACGGGCACCGGCCTGCCCGACCCCAAGGGCGGCACGCCGTGCTTCGCGTCGGTCGACGAGAAGGGTGCGAGCATCAACCAGAACGTGGGCGACGACTCGCAGGGCGACATGGAGACCGGTCTCGACATGGACATGATCTCCGCGGTGTGCCCCGACTGCAGCATCCTGCTCGTGCAGATGACCGAGCCCGCGATCAGCCAGGTGTCGGACGTGGACCTGCTCACGGCGGCGCAGACCGGCGTGAAGCTCGGGGCCCAGGCCGTCAGCATCAGCTTCGGCGGATCCGAAGGCGGTAGCGATCCGAAGGGGTTCACGACGCCGGGGCATCTGGTGCTCGCGGCTGCCGGGGACTCGGGATACCTGCTCGGCGGCAACACCCCGAGCTGGCCCGCCTCGGCGCCCGACCTGCTCGCCGTCGGCGGGACGACCCTTCAAAACGAGGGCGGGAGCTACTCGGAGGTCGTCTGGAACGACGGTCCCGGCGGCTCGACCGGCAGCGGCTGCAGCACCGAGTTTCCGATGCCGGCCTTCCAGACCGCCTTCGGAGCGGAGCACTTCGCCAGCTGCACTTCCCACCGCGCCTCCTGCGACCTGTCGGCGGCGGCGGAGTTCAGCGCCGGGTTCGGGATGGGCGGCGGCATCGCCGAGTACGACAGCCACGGCTCGTGGCAGAAGGTGGTCGGTACGAGCGCCGCGACTCCGCTCGTCGCCGCTCTCCTCGTGCGGCTCGGCCTGACCGATGCGATCTCGCAGAACCTCGGCTGGGTCTACACGAACACCGCGGCCTTCAACGACGTCACGCAGGGCAACAACGGCTTCTGCCAGGACATCATGTGCCAGGCGGGTCCCGGTTGGGACGGCCCGACGGGCGTCGGGACGCCCGACGCGTCGAAGCTCGTCCAGCTCGTCGGCACCGGGTCCAGCAGCAGCTCGAGCTCGGGATCGAGCAGCGGCTCCGGGTCCGGCTCGAGCAGCGGGTCGAGCTCGGGATCGAGCTCCGGCTCGAGCTCGGGGTCCAGCAGTGGATCGAGCTCCGGTTCGAGCAGCGGATCGGAGTCCTCCAGCGGATCCGGCTCGAGCAGCGGGACGACCTCGAGCAGCTCGAGCGGCACCGGCGGGTCGAGTGGGAGCGGATCCGGCGCCGTCGTGCCTGATGGCGGCACCGGTACCGAGGGCGATGCCGGGACGTCGGCGTGGAACCTCGACTCCGGTAGCGGGCAGAACGGGTGTGCCTGCAGCATCCCCGGCGTCGGCTCCGCGGCCACCGACTTCGGCCCGGTGCTCGGCGTGGGCAGCGTTCTGCTTGCGCTAGGT
Source organism: Polyangiaceae bacterium (assembly GCA_035499695.1). Classification (GTDB taxonomy): domain Bacteria; phylum Myxococcota_A; class Polyangia; order Polyangiales; family Polyangiaceae; genus Palsa-1150. Next base: position 2,131 of record DATJYG010000737.1, on the reverse strand, counting down.
TCGCGGCGCCGGCGCAAGTAACCTGCCGGGGGTGAACGCCCGGCCGACCTCCTGGTGGCTCGCGACTCTGCGCCGTCGCCGGGAGCGGATGGACGGAGAGCGGCTCGATCTGACACGGCCGCCGGCCTTCGCGTCACCCGAGGAGCAGCGCGCGGCGATCGCGTTCTTCAACGCCGCGTACCGCGCGGAGGAATCGGGCCTGCGCCAGGCGCACGAGCTGGCGGGCGAGGTGCACGCACGCGATCCGGAGCTGGCCGAATGCTTGCGGCTCTACGGTGACGAGGAGGGCTGGCACCGGTCGCTGCTCACCGAGTTCCTCGCGTGGCTCGGCGGGGAGGTGAGGCCGATGGGCCCCACGACGCGCATGTTCTACGGGCTCTACGCGCGCGCCGAGCGCATGGAGTCGATCGTGCTCGTGAACCTCATGTTCGAGACGATCGGCTCGACGACCTACCGGCTCGCCCTGCGACGCGCGAAGCAGCCGGCGGTGCGCCAGATGCTGACGATCCTCACGCGCGACGAGTCCTTCCACGTGCCGCTCAACGTGCACTTCCTGCGCGACGCCATCCGCCGTGCACCGGACGCGCGACCGCGGCTGCGGGCGCTCTATCACGCCACGTTCATGGCCCTCGTGGCGTCGACCATCGCCAGCCGGCGGCGTGCCGAGGCGTTCGATCGCATACCGACGCGCGTGCTCGGGCGGGCGTATGCGACGGAGCTCGCCCGCTTGTTCCTCGAAGAGGACGACCTGGGGCTCGCGCCCTCGCGCCTCCTGCTCCGCGCATTCCGCCTGGACCCCGCCGAGCTGCGCCGCTCGCCCTCCAGCGTGAGCGTCGAGGCGGCCGAGGCGTCCGCCGAGAGGCAGAACGCGGTCGTCGAGTACCGCTAGATCGGCACGTACAGCGTCACGCCGCGGTGCACCGCGCTGTTCTGGAAGTCGGGCGGGTGCCACTCGACGCGGGCCATCACGAGCTGCGATCCGAAGGTCTGCATCGTCGTCGACCACATCGGGTACGTCACCGGATCGTCCAGGATCATGACGGCCCAGTTGGTCATGGCGGTCGTCACCATGGATTGCTGCATCAGCTGCCAGCCCATGGGCACGGGCGGGTTGTCGGCAACGTCGGGCGTGTCGATGCAGCACTCGACGCTGCTCGGGCCCGGGCAGAAGCCGGACACGGACATGTGGTCCCCGAGCGCCGCGCACGACGCCGTGGTCAGACAGGTTCCGTAGACGCCGTAGCTCGTGTCGAAGCACCCGTTGCCCGCGTCCGCCGCATCACCGCCGGCGCCGTCGTGCGCGGCATCCATCGCCGCATCCGTCGAGGCGGGCGGGCCGTCGTACGTCGACCCTCCCGTGTCCATGGGCGCGCCGTCGATCCGGCCCGCGTCCTCGGCTTCACCGGAATCCACTCCGGAAGAGGAGTGCGCCTCGGGGGCGGAGCTCGAGCAGCCGACCGACAGCACGACGGCGACGCCGAGCGTTGTGACGACGAGACAGCCCCGCAAGAAGCTCAATGCTAGCGCACGGCAGGCATGGGGCTACTGCGGGCGATTCCTCTCGCGCACTGCGCGCAGCGCGATGCGGTCCACGACGGAGGGGGCCACGAGCTTCACCCACATGCCGAGCCTCGCTTGCCTCGTCATGATGACGTCGCGTTCGCGCCGGTCGATCGCGCGCACCAGGATGCGCGTGCACTCCTCGAGAGACATCGTCGTGGCGCCGTCCTCCTTGCGGGGGCTCTCGCCGATCGGCTTGCCGTCGCCGCCCAGCACCCGCTCACGGATGGGCGTCCGGACGAACCCCGGCGAGGCCACCAGCACGTCGACGCCCGTGCCGAGCAGCTCGATTCGCAACGAATCGAAGAACCCCTGCATCGCGTGCTTGCTCGCGGCGTAGCCGCTTCGCGTCGGCACGCCGAGCTTGCCCGTGAGCGACGAGATGGCGACCAGCAGGCCGCGAGACCGCTTGAGGTGCGGGAGCGCGTGGTGCGTGCAGTAGACGCTGCCGAGGTAGTTCACGCGCATGATGCGGTCGAAGACCGTGAGGTCGGTGACCTCTTCGAAGCGCGCCCACATCGAGAGGCCGGCGTTGTTGACGAGGACGTCGACGTGGCCGAACCGCTCGACC
>DATJYG010000736.1:0-3875 GCA_035499695.1 Polyangiaceae bacterium | reverse complement strand
CGCCATGTTGCCGACGCCGTTCAGGTCGAGCAGGACGCCGCGCGTGAGCGGGTCCTCGAGCGCGCGCTCGAGCTGGCGGTGGATCGGCTTCGCGGCGACTGTCGCCTCGCCGCCCGTGAGCGAGACGCCGTTCATCGATTCGTCGGCGAGCGTGCCGCCCGCGTGCACGACCGCGACGCGCGAGGGGGCGAACATCCTCAGCGCCGTCGGCTCCTCGCCGGTGTGGATCGACGCGGCGTAGGTCTGGTACTGCACGCGGCCCGCCTCGCGCGACTCGCCGCCATGGACGTGCCAGTTGACGCCCGAGAGCGTGAGCCCGGCGCGCACGTTGCGATGGTCGCCGACCGTGGCGCGGAAGTGAACGCCGCTCACGGGCTCGAAATCGCCCGCGATCCGCACGCGCGACTGCCGCCACTCGCCGTCGTCGACGACGGTGACGTCGCCCGAGAAGGTGAGCCGCGTGCCCCAGTCGTGCGCGAGCGACGGTGCGAGCGCGAGCGGGCGCCAGCCGACGCCGAGCGTGTAGTGTCGCGCACGGCGCTCGCCGCGGAAGATGGGCTGGAACGCCCGGTCGATCGTGAAGCCGCTCGACAGCCATGGCGTCGGGCGCGAGAGCAGGCCGAAGCGATAGTCGAGCGCGTAGTCCTTCGGCTGGCCCGAGACGAGCTCGTAGGGCGTCGCGCCGAAGCGCAGCTTCTCGCTGCCCGCCGCGAAGCCGAAGCCGTAGGTCTGCGAGGTGTCGCGCTGGCGCAGCGCGAGCAGCCCGAAGCCGTGGTGCTGGAGCAGCGTGCTGTTCCACTCGAACTGGCGGTCGTAGCGCGCGAAGCCTTCGTAGACCTCGTCGGGATAGCGCAGGCCGAGCGCGGCGGGGTTCGTGACGAGTGCCCGCGCATCGTCGGTGGTGGCGACGCTCTCGTCCTCTTCGAGCGAGAGCGGCATGCGCGGCGTGAAGGCGGTGGCGTGAACGACGGAAGCGGCGAGGCCGAGCGCGACGAGCAGCGCGGCCGGGTGAAGACGCAGCATGACCAACCCTATTGGGAGAGCGTGACCCCGATCTTCGGGCAGTGGGGAGAGAGCGGGCACATCGAGCAGCGGGGCTTGCGCGCGTTGCACGCGGCGCGCCCGTGCAGGATCAACCAGTGCGAGAAGAGCGTCCACTGCTCGCGCGGCACGAGCGGCATGAGCGCCATCTCGATCTTGACGGGATCCGTCTCGCGCGTGAACCCGAGCCGGGCCGCGAGCCGCGCGACGTGCGTGTCGACGACGATGCCCGACGCGATGCCGTAGGCGTTCCCGAGCACGACGTTCGCGGTCTTGCGCCCCACGCCGCGCAGCGCCGTCAGCTCATCGATCGTGCGCGGCACCTCGCCGCCGTAGCGTGCGACGAGGTCGGCGCAGGAGTCGCGGATCGACTTCGCCTTCTGCCGGAAGAAGCCCGTCGAGTGGATCAGGCGCTCGAGCTCGGCCGGCGTGGCGTTCGCGAACGCGGCAGCATCGGGATAGCGTGCGAACAAGGCGGGCGTGACGATGTTGACGCGCTCGTCGGTGCACTGCGCGGACAGGATGGTCGCGATCAGCAGCTGCAGCGGGGTCGCGAAGTGCAGGGCGCAGCGCGCGTCCGGATACGCTTCGCGCAGCTGCTCGAGCACGGCGCGGACGCGGACCGGATCCGGCGTAGCGGCACGCGCACGGCGCGGGCCCGGCGCCGCGGCCGGACGCAGGCGCTGCGCGGGCCGGCGGGCACGCGAACGCGCAGGCACCACCGGGCGCGCGCCCTTCATTGACCGCGCCGCGCGCGCGGGCCGCGCGCGCGACTTGCCCGGCGCGGAGCGGACGCGCGCCGCCGATGGCACGCGCGGCGGCGTACCGGCCTTGCGGCGCGAGCGGGGTGACTTGCGGGGCATGACGCGCGGCAGGTTAGTGCCGCCCCGGAGCCGGATCAAACGCACGCGAAACGCCCCGCGAACCGTGTGGTCCGCGGGGCGCTCGAAGTGGCTGGACGGGATCCGACCCGGTCCTCAGAACCCCCAGGCCACGCCCATGCGCATGCCCACGCCGTCGATGTTCACCCGCTCCTCGTAGGTCACGCCGTACGGGTCGGTGACGTCGCGGCTCGGCGTCGCGGTGTTGACGAACGCCTCGGCGTTGATGCGCGTGCGACCCGAGAGCGGAAATCCCAGTCCCGCCCACGCCTGCCAGCCCCAGCCGCCGTAGGTCGCATCGAAGCTCGTGTTCGACTGGTAGTCGTCGGCCGAGAGGTGGAGCACCTCGTAGCCTCCCGACGCGCCGAAGTAGGGGATCACCGACATGTTCTCGTCGCCCGAGAACTGCGCGAACGCCACGATCGGGAAGAGATCCTCCGACGCCCGCGAGAGATCCTGCTGCACGGTGATCGTGGTGCCGCCGGGCCCGGTGCTCTGGTGGCTCACGTTCGAGGTGTTGTCGGTGATGTGCGACCAGTCGACGCCGACGCCGAGCTGCACGTGCGGATCGACGAGCGGGCCGCCGCGCATGCCGAGCACGAACTGCCGGCTCGCATCGCCCTGCGGATCGAAGAAGCCGGCGTGGATCTGCGTCACGCTCTCGTCGCTGCGGCGCCGGCCGTAGCCGCTGCTGCGCGGCCGGTAGTGCACGCCCTCGAACTGCTCGTCGGGCGCGGCCATGTGAACGATCTCCACGGTCGCATCCGGCGAGCCGGTGGTCGCGAGAACGGGCGTGGTGATCGACTCGAGCGACGGCGCGGGCAGCGCAGCCGCCGGGGCCGTGGCGGGTGTGGCCGCGGCGTGGGCGCAGGTCACGCCCACGAACGAAGCGAACAGGGCCGTGGCCGCCCAGGTGCGTCCGATGCGAAGCGAACGGGTGTGCATGTCATCCTCCCTGCCGGTCGACGGGGTTCTTCCGGCCGATCGTCCGCCTACCCGATTGGCACGCGCCGTGCCGAAGCCCCGCGCGCGCGTCATCGCCAAGGCGGGACGCGCGTAACGCTAGCGTATTTCGCACTTGCGGCGGGGCGCGGGTCCGTCAGCGCGTTGCCAATTCGTCGCGACCTGTTGCGAGCGCGCCGCACCCCCGTTACCGTCCGCCACCCTTTCCGGACGCCCCCATGCACTCGATCGCGCACCGTTCCGCTCCGCTCGCGCTGGCCGCGCTCCTCGCAGCAGCGGTGCTGCTCCACGCCCGCGAAGCGTCTCCGGGCGCGCTCGCGCCGGACGCGGCGGGCGCGCCCTCGGCGACGCCGCCGGCGAAGGGCCCGACGCTCGCGGTGGAGGACACGATGCACACCTCGGTGCCCGAGGTGCTCGTGAGCGCGCCGCGCGTCACCCTCGCCGAGATCCTCGACCGGGTCGCTCGCGGCGAGGCGCACCGCGACTCGCTGATCCAGGACGTCAGCTTCCTCAACACGCTGCGCGTCGTCGGGCACGCGGACGACGGCAGGACGCCGATGCTGCTGCAGGAGGACGTCGACCAGGTCTGGCAGCGCCGGCCCAAGCAGTCCCGCACCGTGCGGCTCAAGCACTGGGAGCTGCACCCACCCCGGCACAAGGGCGATGAGAACGGCGACGTGCAGATCGAGCTCTCCGCGGGCATGGGCGAGGACATCGTCAACTTCGCGTTCCAGCCCAGCGCGCGCCGCGAGTACCGCTACCGGATCGAGTCCCGCGAGCTGCTCGGCGACCACCTCGTCTACCGCATCGCGTTCGAGCCGATCTCGCCGCTCGCGCTCGATCAGCCGGGCGGCGAAGTGTGGGTCGACACGCGCGACTTCGTGATCGTGCGCCAGGAGGTGACGTTCCGGCACTCGCCCGTGCCGCTCTTCCTGCGCGGCATACGGCGCATGGTGGTCGAGCGCGAGAAGATCGGCGATCTCTGGATGC
>DATJYG010000735.1:0-4124 GCA_035499695.1 Polyangiaceae bacterium | reverse complement strand
GCGAGATCATCCCGCGCCGCGCCATGTACTCCCCGAGCAGCTCGCTCGCGTTGTTCGACGAGACGTGGTGCAGCTTGCCGCCCACGAAGTAGAGCTCCTTGCGCCCCGCCTCCGGCGTCGAGAGCATCTCCCCGCGCGGCGAGCGGCGCGACTCGGTGGGGCCCTCGGCGAAGAGCACGCCCGTCGCCTCGCTCGACACGACGCGCAGGAGCACCTTCACGAGGGCGCCGGCGGACACGTCGTCCACGAAGTCGGGCGAGCCGACGCTGCCGAGGCGGTTCGTCGTCGCCGTCATCGGGGGCAGGAAGCGCGCGAGCTCCTCGATCTCCTCGATGGGCTTGAGGCCGTGCCCCATGTAGTCGACCATGTCGCCGCGCCCGACCGCGCCGGTGGCGATGGCCTCGACGAGCCGCGCGAACGTCCAGGGCCCCAGCTTCGAGCCGCCCTGCGTGACGACGTGCGAGGGGATGGGCGCGTACTCGCCGGTGACGCGCTCGGAGTCGGGCTCGTCGGGCTGCGGGGCGGCCTCCTGCGCCGCCTGCGCCGCTGCCGCCGCCTGTGCGGCCTTGAGGGTCTCGACGTTCGCGCTCACCGCGATCATCTGCCCCGTGGACGGCGCCATGTAGACCCAGCGCACGAGGGCCGACAGCTCGTTCTTCGAGGTGGGCGGGCTCCTGTCGAAGGGCGCGAGCGCCTCCGAGAACGCCGCGGCCGTGTCGAAGCGCTTCGCCGGATCGCGCGAGAGGGCGCGCTCGAGCACCTCGAAGAGGCCCTTGGGAAGGGCGGCGCGCGCTTCGCGAAGCGCGTCGATGCGGCAGTCGCGGATGGCCAGGAGCACCGCGAGCTGCCCGCTGCCGGCGAAGAGCGGCTTGCCGAGGAGCATCTCGCTCAGCACGACGGCGACGGCGAAGAGGTCCGCGCGGTGGTCGAACGCCTCGCCCGCCACCTGCTCGGGGGCGAGGTACGCGAACTTGCCCTTGAGCATCGCGCTCCCGCCCGAGCGCAGCGTGGCGCGGCTCGCCGACCGCGCGATGCCGAAGTCCCCGAGCTTCACGCGCCCGTCGGTCGACAGGTAGATGTTCGACGGCGTGACGTCCCGGTGGACGATGCCCATCGGCTGGCCGGTCGCCGGATCGCGCGCGGCGTGCACGCTGTCGAGCCCCCCGAGCACCAGGCGCGCGAGGTACGCGGCGACGCTCGCCGGGATCTTGCGCCCGTGCCCGGTGGTCCGGCGCAGCAGCCGGTAGAGATCGCAGCCGTCGACGAACTCCATGGCGAGCCACGGCTCGTCGCCCTCGACGCCCGAGCCGTAGACCTCCACGACGTTCTCGTGCTTCACCGCCGCGTGCAGCGCCGCCTCGCGCTCGAACATGGTGCGGCCCTCGGGATCGGTCACGAAGTGGGGCAGCAGGCGCTTGACGATGAGCTTGCGGGGCGTGGCCTTCGCGTCGATGGGGCGGGCGATGTAGACCTCCGCCGTCCCCCCGACCGCGAGCCGCGCGTCGAGCCAGTACGGCCCGAAGCGCACGGGTCCACCCGTGAGGGGACGCGGTACTCCGCGCGCGGGAGGCTTTTCGCCCGACGTCATGCGAGCAGAGAGTGTATCTATCAGCACGCGCCGGAGCCCACGAAATGACGAGCCGTACAGCTCTACGTCACATCGTGCTCGCCGTACCGCTCCTTGCCGCCGGTCTGGCGGCGTGCGAGGGGTGCCGGTCGTCCGGCACGCCGGCGAGCAATCCGACCGGTCAGGGTGTCGACGCGGGTCCGCCGACCGTGCGCCTCTATCTCGTGAGCGATCTCGCGGGGGCGCTCGAGCCGTGCGGGTGCACGAAGGACCAGCTCGGGGGGCTCGATCACTTCGGGGCGTGGGTGAAGCACGAGGCGGTGCGGGCGCCGGCGGCGGTGGTCGCGTCGGCGGGGCCGCTCTTCTTCATGGACGACGCGCCCGCCGGGGACAGGGCCGACCAGGACCGCATCAAGGCCGACACGATCGCGCGCGTCTTGCGCGGGCTGGGCTTCGCGTCCTTCGCCCCGGGGGACAACGACTGGATCGACGGCGTGCCGTCCTTCGATAAGCGCGCGCAGGAATCGGGCGGGACGCCCATCCTCACCGACGCGAAGGTGGTGGTGCGCGACGTCGGCCCGCTGCGCATCGGCTTCGTGGGTTACGGCCAGCCGGCGCCGGGCACGCCGAAGCCGCCGGTCGAGGACGTGGTGCGCCGCGGCTTCGAGGAGGCCAAGGCCCAGGGCGCCGAGGCGGTCATCGCGCTCGCCGCGGTGGGACGCGGGGAGGCCAAGCGGATCGCCGACGCCGCGCCGGACCTCACGGCGATCGTCGTGGGCTCCCTCAAGTCGCGCGGGGACTCGAACACGACGGCGCCGCAGGGCGAGCAGGTGGGCTCGGTGCTCATCGTGCAGGGGGCGAACCATCTGCAGAGCGTCGCGGTGCTCGACCTCTACGTGCGCGAGCCCATCGAGCCGGGGCACCTCGTGAAGTTCGCCGACGCGACGGGCCTGGACCTCTCGCGCAAGCGCGCGGAGCTGGCGGACCGCATCGACGATCTGCACACGAAGATCGCGTCGTGGGAGCGTGACCCGAAGGTCGCTCCGGACGACGTGGCCGCGCGCCGCCGCGAGCTCGCCGACCTCGAGGCGCAGCGCGACGCGCTCGACTCCCGACCGCCGCCCGCGAAGGGCAGCTTCTTCCGGTACGCGCTCAAGGAGATGCGCCAGTCGCTCGGCCAGGACCCGGCGGTGCAGGCGGACCTCCTCACCTTCTACAAGTCGGTCGACGACCACAACCGCGTCGCCTTCGCCGACCGCGTGCCGCGTCCTGCGGGCCCCGGGGAGGCGTCGTACGTCGGCATCGACGTCTGCACCAAGTGCCACGCCGCGCCGCGCGCCGTGTGGAACGACACGCCGCACTCGCGCGCGTACGCGACCATCGCGGACCAGTTCAAGGAGTTCAACCTCGAGTGCGTGAGCTGCCACGTCACCGGCTACGAGCAGCCGGGGGGCAGCACGGTCACGCACGTCGACAAGCTCAAGGACGTGCAGTGCGAGGTCTGCCACGGCCCGGGGTCGAAGCACGTGACCAATCCGACGGACAAGACGGCGATCGTCGGCGTGCCGAACCCGACGCGCTGCCTCGACTGCCACCACCCGCCGCACGTCGAGGGCTTCGACCCCGCCGTGAAGATCAAGGAGATCCTCGGCCCCGGTCACGGGATGCCGCTCAAGTGAGCTTCGCCTCGGTCAGGTGAGCGGCGCCGCGCCGGGCGCGCCGTGGCACTTCTTCCACTTCTTGCCGCTTCCGCAGGTGCACGGGTCGTTGCGGCCGGGGGCCTTCTCGGCGCGCGCCGGCGTCTTGCTCGGCTCGGCCTTGCTCCAGCGAAGGACGCGGTCGAGCGTCTCCTGCGGCTCGTAGCGCCCGAGCCAGCCGCGGACGACCTCGCGCGGCAGGTAGAAGTCCTCGGCCGACGCGCGCGCCGCCACCGGCAGCGTCACGACGGTGAAGTTCTGGATGCTCTGGTCGTGGCAGTCGCCGTCGAACGTGAGGACCCCCGCCTTCACGAGGTCGTCGGGGACGTCCTCGGGCTTCTCGTAGCGGTACTTGCTCCCCTCGGGCAGGTGCTTGCTCATGTCGACGCAGAGGTTGCGTCCGAGCTCCATCACGGTCTTGGTGCGCTCGTCGGCCTCGTCCATCGTCTGCAGCACCATGCGCGCGATGATGGCGCGCGTCGCCTCGATGCCCTCCGCGCCCTCGGGCGGCTGCTCGTAGGCGTCGAGGATCTTGCGCACCTCGTGGAAGCACGAAGCGTGACGCAGGCCGATGGCTCCGAGGCCCAGGCCCGCGTCGAGCAGCTGCATCCAGTCGGGGCCCGTAGCGAGCGCGTCGCGGTAGAGGGGAATGGCGTCGCGGCCGAGGCGACCGGCGGCCCAGGCGCCGCGGAGGTAGAAGTACGGGTTGCACTGCATGCCGGCAGCGAAGGTGGGCGTGCCGTTGGGCAGGTGCTTGCAGTGCTCGGTCAGCGCGTCGAGCTCGCGCCGCTCCCCCGCCGCCATGAGGACGGTCAGGTGGGCGACGGCCCACTCGAGACGGTCGAGCTTCTCGAGCGCCC
>DATJYG010000734.1:0-24893 GCA_035499695.1 Polyangiaceae bacterium | reverse complement strand
CTACCTGCGGTCGACGGGCATCCTGCCGCAGTACCGCGAGCGCGGCCTGATGTCGCAGTTCTTCGATCGTCTCGACGAGCCGCTGTGCGCGGTGGGCGTCGAGCGCATCGAGGCGGAGGTATCACCGGCGAACACCCCGATCATCCGGGTGCTCGCGGGGCACGGGTACATCGTGACGGGCCAGGTGGCCTCGGAGCGGTGGGGCCTGCTCCTCCGTTACACCAAGTTTCTCAGCCAGGGGGCGAGTGCCGTGTTCAGGCGTCAGTACACGGCCATGTCGATAGCGAAACGACGTGCAACCCCCAACCGATAGGAGTCCGTCATGAAGAAGTTCGCCCTCTTCACCGCCTGAGCTCATCCGACTCGGAGGTGTGACCGCTTCGGCGGTCACACCGCTCAGCCTTTCCTTCGCTTGGCAACCGCTGGAGGTTCTCCCGATGATTGCAGCCGCGCTCCGTACCGAGATCGATCTCTTCTGCCTCCGAGCGCTCGACCGCGCCGACCACGGGTCGCTCGCGCGCTGCGCCCTGGCGACGCAGCGGCTGACCCACGGCGATCGGCTCGCGGGCGCCGAGGAGCTGCCGACGATGCGTCTCCTCGCGGAGCTGGTCCAGCGAGCGGCGCGCTACCATCCGGCAACTTATCTCGCCTACCGAGCGCTCAGCGAGCACCTGGTTGCGCAGGTGAAGCCCTCCTCGGGAGCCGAGGTGGCACGCGAAAAAGCGTTCGACGCTCTCGACGACCTCGTGGCAGACCCGACCGAGCTTCCGGTCTTGCGCAGCGCTCTGCACACCTTCTGCGAGCACTTCCAGCATCTCTGCCAGGAGGCGACCCGTGCTCCTCGAGGGCGCGCCGATCTCACCGCTACCGCTGCCTGAGGGCTGGCGGCTCTCCGAGCGCGTCGACGACACAGTCGCTGTCGACGGCCTGTCGATCCGCCGCGTCGGCATGTGTGCGACCTCGGAGCACGGTCAAGCTGTCGGATCGGCTGCCGACGTCCTCCAAGATCCCGTAGACCGCGCGCGCTTCGAGCTCCTCGAGCGAATCGCCATCGCGGAGGCGGTACGCACATCATCGTCGTCGGCGCGGTCCTTCCGCCTCCGTTCCTCGATGGGGGACGATCTCGGCACCGCGCGCTTCGAGGACGTCTTCCGGCCGAGCACCGCGCCGGACCGATGGGCCTTCGCGCGCTCGAACGGAGTGTCCTTGAACGCCGGTTGGTCGCAGGCCTGTGTCGGCGCCGCACGGGAGCTGGTGGAACGCGATCGCGTCATGCGTGCTTGGCTGGGTGAAACGATCCCCGTACCCATCGGCAACGACGCCGAGTCGTCGATCCTCTCTGGCACGCGTTCGTACGAATGGCGCACCTATCTCTTTCCCAATCCCGAAGCGCCCGCCATCGGCGGCGACCTCGAGGTCGTCGGGGTATTCGGGTTCCCGGCGGTCGCGGGAAGACCTCTCGTGTCGGGATATGGGGCTCGGGCGGATCGCGCCGAAGCCGTGAATGCCGCGCAGAAGGAGGCGCTGCAACTCCTCGCGTTTCTGTGGGGCGAACCGCTGCCCGACCGTGCTCCGGATCCCCTGCCCGCGCCGATGACGCACCTCGAGACGTACCAGATGCCCGATCGTCACCCCGTCCTACGACGTTGGCTCGACGAGGGGCACGCTGCGCACTACGTGCGCAGCTCCGCGTCGGATGCGGATACCGATCGCTCTCTCCGTTTCGCGGACCTCACACCGCCCTGGCTCCATGGACAGCTGCACGTCGCACGCGCGCTCTGTCCCGCGGCAATCCCACTGATCGTCGGCCTCTCGCCCCTTCTCGCACACTTGCCTCCAGAGCTGCGCATCCACCCGATCCCGTAGGTCGTGGCCGCCGCGCACCCAGCAGCGTTACTCTGAGACCCTGCCGTGGAGATCCCCGCCCGCGTCCCCGGACTGGAGATCGGCGAAGAGCTAGGGCACGGGACGTACTCCGTCGTCTACCGCGCGCGTCAGGGGGAGACGAGCTGCGCGGTGAAGCTGCCGCGCGTGCAAGGCAAGTGGACGCGCTGGGTTTATCGCGAGGCGGTGGCGCTGGCGCGTGTACGCCATCCGGGCCTACCTCGCGTCATCGAGGTTGGCGAAGCCGACGGACTGCCGTACCTGCTCATGGAGCTCGTCGAGGGCGAGAGCCTGGCATCGCGCCTCCTTCTCGGTGCGTTGCCGACCGACCAGGTGCTCGATCTCGGATGTCAGCTCGCGGACGCGCTTCGCTCGGTGCACGAGGCTGGCCTCGTCCACCGAGACGTCAAGCCGCGCAACGTGCTGCTCGACGCGCGCAACAAGGCTCGCCTTGTCGACTTCGGCTTCGTGTCGCCCATCGGAGCGCTCGCCGCGCGCGACGCTGTGGGCACGCGGCGCTACTCGGCGCCGGAGCAGTTCCTCGCGCCGGACAAGGTGGACGCTCGAGCCGACCTCTACGCGCTCGGCAGCGTCCTGTTCGAGTGCCTCAACGGGCGGCCGAGTGCCGAAGCGGATCCCACGCGCGGCGTCGTCGAGCTCACCGCGTCCGGTGTCCCGGCGTCGTTCGCGCGCATCATCGGTGACCTGCTCGCACGCGCGCCGGAGGATCGCTACCCCGACGCGACCGCCCTGCTAACGGATCTGCACCGAGTACGAGCCAAAGGCACACCGCTCGGGGCGAGGGCCTTCGAGGCGTCGCGATCCCTGGGGCCAATCGTCGGCCGAGACGCGGACCTCGAGCGCTTCACGCGCGCGTGGCGCGAGGTCGAACGATCCGGCGGACGGGTCGTGCTCGTGGAAGGCATCCGGGGCAGCGGAAAGACGCGCTTCTTGCGTGCGTGCTCCGCGCTCGTCCGCGAGGAGGGACGCGGGCGAAGCCTCGAGGCTGTGTGCCGCGAGGCCGACGCGCCGCTCGCCGCGCTGCGGAGGGCCTTCGAGAACTACTTCGAGTTGCTGGAACGGCTGGCTCCGCACGAGCGTGCGGCGGTCAGGACGGCGCTGCGCTCCGCGGCCGAGGGGCCCGTGGCGTCCCTGGCATGCGTCATCGCCCCGGGTTTCGCGGACATCCTCGGTCTGAGCAAGCCGGCGACGACCGCAATCCCCGACGCATTCGCGGAAGGCGCGGCCGAGCTCCTCATCCGCCTCGCCCGCCTGACCGGGCCGCTCTTCGTGGCGTTCGACGACGTCCAATGGATGGACGCGGCCAGCTTGGACGTGATCTCCGCGGTCGCGGATCGAGCGCACGAAGCTTCACTCTTGCTCTACCTGTCTGCGCGACCGCACGAATCTGGGTCGGCGTTCGATCTGTTCGACGCCGTCGGTCCGCGGCGGTCCACGCGGATCGCGATAGGGCCCCTCGACCTCCGCCAGAGTGCTGCGCTCATCGCCGCCCACCTCGGCGTCGGCAGTGCGGACCCAGCCCTCGTCAGGCGTGTCGTCGCGGCAGCAGACGACACTCCGGTCGGTATCCTGGAGGTGCTCGGCGCTTTTCTCGACGATGGAGCGCTGCGCTTCAGGGACAACGCCTGGCAGCTCGAAGCCGCCAACGTCAATCGCGTAGCGCTTCCGTCCGGCGCCTTGAGCCTCCTCGGGCATCGCGTGCGCGAGCTACCGCCCGCGACGAAGAGCGTGATGGAGGTGGCGGCGATCCTAGGGACCCAATTCGAGGACGCCCTGCTCGCCGACGTGCTCGGACTGTCCGTTCACGACATCGGTTACGCCCTCGCGGATGGCCGGCAAGCAGGTCTTCTGGTGCTCGCCGAAGCGGGACATCACGCGTTCTGCCACGACAGCGCACGCGAGATGCTCGTGGCCGGCCTGGACGACGCTTCACGGTCGAAGCTTCATCAGCGTGCCGCCGAACGCCTCGCAAAGCGCGCGGATTCGAACGTGGACACGCTCTATGCGTGCGCTGCTCATTTCGCGGCCGGAGACCTCCGCAAGTCGCCGCTGGTCGCGTATTCGATCGCACGCAAGGCGGCCGAGGCTGCGCTCGACCGCTTCGACAACGACGCTGCGCTTCGCTTCTTCGAGATGGCGCGAGTGTGTGCCGAAGCCGCGTCGCGGCCTCTGGATGTCGCGTTTCACCGGAAGGTGGGAGAAGCCAATCTCCGAGTGGGAGCGCTCGATCAAAGCGTGCGTGCCTTCGAGACGGCGCTGGAGCTCGCGAAGGATCCGGTGAGTCGCGCCGCGATCCTGGCCAGGCTCGTCTGGGTGCGCCGTGAACGAGCGGAGCCCGACGCTGCGTGGGCGGCACTCGAGCACGGCTTCGCCGCGCTCGGTGTCCCTATGTCTGCGGACGAGATAGCGCCGGAAGGCCTCGCGCCGCGCCCCCCGATGCCACCCGGGCGCGAAGTGCTCGACGTGCTCTACGACCTCTACCAGCACTACGTTCGCCTGGGTCTTGACCGCAGGTGGACGCTGACCACCCTGGCACGCAGGGCAGAAGTCGTCGGCGCCGCGCTTTCCCAGGCAGATCACGCCTCGGTCACGCTCGCACGCGCCCACCTGACCTGCCACGCCCACCTGACGCTCTGCGGCCACAGCGCAGCGGGGGAGCAGCACCTCGAGGCCGCGCGCGTCATGGCCGAGAAGCTCGGGGATCCCGCTCTTCTGGCTGTGTACCTCGTGCGCCGATCCGTGGCGCACGCGTACCGTGGTCACTTCGACGCGATGCTGGCCGACACGCGGGAGTGCGCCGACAAATACGCGCCGTGGATGGAGACCAACGAGTTCTGCGCCACGGTCGGCAACGGTGATTTCACCGAGTCCTTGCGCGGTCGCGCGGCCCAAGCTTGGAGCTGGATCGTCCGGGCAGTCGATCGCCTTCGGCGCCGAAGGCACACGTCACAAGCTGTCCCGAGTTATCTGGCCTATCGGGCGCAAGCCGCGCTCGCGGCCATGGGGCGGAGTGGTCAGGAAGGCCCTTGGCTCGCGTCGCAACTGAATCTCGTCGCAAACCGCCCTCCCGAGAAGGCTCGCTACGGGGCGATGCGGTGGGGGCCGCAGGTTCGCAACTGCCTCGAGACGGGAAGCCTGGGTGCAGAGTTCGAGGATCTCGTCTCGTCCTTCCAGGCGGAGGGCTACCACCCGAGCGATTCGCATCCCATGCTGGCCGAGTGGTACATCGGGGTGGGGCACGCCCGCGTCGAGCAGTACCTCCGGGCCGCGCGGGACGACCGGCCGTCCCGCATCGCCGCCCTGGTCGGCGCCGCGGCAGACCTGCGGGCCGCCGCCAAGACGCCGCTCTATAAGGCTCACAGCAACTACGTCGACGCATGCCTCGCTTGGTTCGAGGGGCGGCTGCCCAAAGCCAATCGGCTGCTCGCGAGGGCGGAGATCCTGGCTCGGCGCGAGACGTGCCCCTGGGTCCTCTGGGGCGTGGCGCGCGTACGCGCACACATGCTTCGTGACGAGGGCAACCTCGACGCCGCCCGCGACCAGGCGCGCATCGCAGAGACGCTTGCGCGCGAGCACGGCGCGGAAGCGCGCGCGCAGCTGGTGCGCAGCGAGTTCTCTCTACCCTCGCCTGTCGAAGCTCTGAAGGGCAGCTCGAGTGCCTCCAGTGCGCGCCGGTCCTCCCACCGCGCGCGCCGACAGCTCTCGTCCCTCCTCCACGTCGCGCGCGCCCCCTACGGCCAGCTTCGACGCGAACAGCAATGTGCCGCGATCGTGGACGACCTGGTGCGCGAGCTCGCCGCCGATCGAGCGTTCATCCTCTTCGAGCCCCCGGACGACGTCGCCTCCCTTCTGTCGCTCGGTCGGAGCCGTCTCGGCGAGACCCTGCCCGCCGCTAGCGGATGGCGCGAGAGCTTCATGCGTGCGGCGATGCAGCACGCCGATCCGTGGATTGCAGCGCTCCCCGACGAGCTTTCGCCCGAGAACGCCCCCGACCGAAAGCGCGTGCTCGCCGTGCCGCTCCTGCTCAACGAGCGCGTCGTGGGCTCCCTCTGCGTCGAGCGCAGGACGGTCGAGGCGCCGTTCGATCTCGACGACCAGGAGCTGCTCATGATCCTCGCGCACCAGGTGCCCCTGGGCCTCGAGCTCTCGCGGCTGCTCGAGCAGCGCGACAGCCTCCAGGCGTCGTTCCAGCAGGCCCAGAAGATGGAAGTCGTGGGGCAGCTCGCGAGCGGGGTCGCGCACGACCTGAACAACATGCTCAACGCGATCGCCGGTGGCATCGACGCGCTACGTATGGACGGTCTCGCCCCGCAGGCGGTCGAGGACATGCAGATGATCGAGGACGGCTACCGCCGCGCGAGCCGTCTCACGCGCAAGCTGCTCTCGATGTCGCGCGACCAGCCGTTGACGCTCGCGAGCACCGACGTGAACGCGCTCATCAAGGGCCTGGAGCCGATGATGAAGCGGCTCGTCTCGACGCAGCCGCACGTGGACGTCGTGCTCGATCTCGACCTCCGCGCTCATCCGGCCGTGACCGACGAGACGTCGTTCGATCAAGCACTCGTCAATCTCGTCATCAACGCGCGCGACGCCATCACCGGGCGAGGCAAGATCACCATCTCGACGCGCAACGAGGTGCTCGGCGCGGATGCCGTGCGCCACGGCGCGCAATCCGAGGGCGACTACGTCGTGATCGAGGTGTCCGACACCGGCTCCGGCATCCCGCCCGAGGTGCTGCGACGGATCTACGAGCCGTTCTTCACGACGAAGCCGGCCGGCAAGGGCACCGGGCTCGGTCTGACGATGGTCTACGCCTTCGTGAAGCAGTGCGGCGGTTACCTAGAGGTCGAGAGCCACGTCGGCCAGGGCACGGCCTTCCGCATCTACCTGCGGCGCGGCGAGCCGATTCACCTCATGAGGCGCAGCTCGGGGCAGGCGAAGCCGCGTGCCGTTCCGGGCGTTCACAAGCCCGCGATGATCCTCGTCGTCGACGACGACCCCACGATCCGCGAGCTGACACGCGACCAGCTCCAGGAAGGCGGCTACCAGGTCGTGACGGCGTCGGGCTCGTCGGAGGCGCTCAGCCTCGTGCAGTCGAAGGGGGCCGAGATCGCGCTCGTCGTCCTCGACATGAACATGCCCGAGATGACGGGGCAGGAGCTCGGCAAGCGGCTCGCCGACATGAATCT
The DNA here is from genome assembly GCA_035499695.1 of Polyangiaceae bacterium. Taxonomy (GTDB): domain Bacteria; phylum Myxococcota_A; class Polyangia; order Polyangiales; family Polyangiaceae; genus Palsa-1150. The sequence goes on along the minus strand of DATJYG010000734.1, from coordinate 17,799 downwards.
TCCTGCGAAGGTGCTCTTCGTGACCGGGTACGCCCCGGAGCAGGTCGCCGAGTGGACCGGCGTCGAACCGGACCGGATGCTCCAGAAGCCCTTCAGGCTGGCCGACCTGCTCGACCGCGTGCGGAACCTGCTCGACGCCTGAGTCTCCTCAGGCCCAGGCCCAGCAGCGCGAGGCCGGCGCTCAGGGCGAAGTCTCCCTGCGCGGCTCGTGCGCCCATTCTGCACGCGCAACCCGATGGGCTCCCGTTTCCCGAGGACGCGCCGTTGCCCTCCGCCGCTGCGCCGTCCACGCCGGCATCGACCCCGGAGCCGCCGCCGCCGCTCCCCGAGTCACGCGACAACGCCGCATCGGCGCTTCCCCCTCCGCCGGCGTCTCCACCGCCGCTCGTTCCACCGTCTGCCCCGCTGGGCGGGCACGCCAGCGTGACGGGCGGCGAAGTGCCCGCATCCCCGCCCGCGCAGTTCCGCGCCTGACCGAAGGAGGTCCACCTGTCCGTCAGCCGCGTGTCTCCCGCGGGATCAGCGGCCTCTCCGTAGAGCCCCCCGAGCTGCTGCCGGAGCGACACGAGCGCCGACGTGCCGCCCGCCACGTCCGGCTCGAACTCGGAGCCCTCGGTCCAGTCGTCCCACGTCTCCATGACGAGCCCCGTGGTCCCCTTCGCGTGGAAGTAGTCGAACTCCCCGAGCAGCACTTGCGGATCGCGTGCGTCGCCCGCCGGAAGCTGCCGCTCGGTGCATCCGCCCCAGTCCTCGGTGTAGTCGTCGAAGCCCGGCGTGGCGGCGCCGAACACGACGCGACCCGGGTACTGCCCCACCGCTCCGTAGAGCGGGTCGTGCATCCCCGCCGTCCACGCCTGCGCGTGCGCCCGCACCGTCGACCCCGAGGTGCTCGCCCAGTCGAGCTGGATCCACGGCGAGATCCCGTCGAACACCCCGAAGTACGCCGTCTGCGTCGCGTTCTGGCTCGACACCACGAAGTAGAAGTCGGTGCCCGCCGTGTTGCGCGCATTCTGCAGGATGGTCCCCCACTCGGTCGGTGTGAGGTGCGCCGGGTCCATGTACACGTAGAATAGCGGCTTGCCGTTCAGCTTGAGCGCCGACGGGTGAGCGAGCGCCATCGTGGCCATGTCGACGAGGTCCTGAGTGAGAGCGTCCTCGCAGTTGTGCTTCGGGTTGCCGCTCGTGTCGTTGCACGCGCCCAGGCCCATGTTGGTCCCGAAGTGGAAGTAGAACGTGGCGTCGTCGGCCGGGATGATCACGCCGTCCATGTGCGCGGCGTCGGCCTCCTTCAGGAACGCCTGCGTCGCGTCGTAGGCGATCTCGCACGTCGTGCACGACGGGTTGCCGGCATGCGCCGACGTGTCGTGCGTCCCATTCATCTGCACCGCCCACGCGTCGATCCTGGCGCCGTCGTCGCACGCGCGGCGGACGTTCGAGAGCATCAGGCCCACGCGCCGAAGGCCCTCGGCGTCCTGGGCGCTCGCCGAGTAGATGCCCGCCAAGGGTCTGCGTCGCGACGCCATGTCGCGCTGCGGGGTACCCATCTGCAGGCAAGTGTCCCCGGTGCCCTTCAGCACGCAGTTGCTGCAGGTGGCCGGGGCGTTCGTGGTCACGCAGCCGCCGCCCCACTGGGTGTTGCCGTACGACGGATCCGGGCCCGCGCCCTGAGGGTCGCCGTGCGGGATGCCGAACCAGCTCATGGAGAACATGACGGCGAGGTGCGCCGGCATCCGCATGGCCAGGTCGAAGACGTGGGTGATCACGCACCCGGGTTCTAGCACGCGGTCTGCAAAAAGCTGCCGCGCGGGCTAGGCGTCCGCGTCCACGTACACCTCGCGCTCTCCCGGCACCACCAGGACCGCGCAGCTCACTCCACGCACGATCCGCTCCACGGGCGACCGGAACACGCGCCTTCGATCACGCGGCCGGCTCCCCATGACGATCAACGTCGGTGAGTAGCGCGCGCACGCGGCGACGACCGCGCGCGCGATGTCGTCGGCGCGCACGGCTTCCACGCGCACGCGCGAGCTGCTGCCCGGCACCACGGCGTCCGCGAAGCGTTGCATGTGCTCGAGCGACTCGCCGACCACGTCACTCCGTCCCCACGGCACACCCGTGTGGTCCAGGAACTCGTCGTTCCCGTCGGCCCCAGCAGCGTGGAACAGCACCACCTCCGAGCCCCACCGCTCCGCGATGCGCATGGCGAGCGCGTACGCCGCGCGTGCGCCGGAGGAGAAGTCAATCGGGACGAGCAGCCGGTCGAACGGGTTGGTCGCGGTAGCGGTCGCGCCCAGGCTCGCGGGCTCCTGCGTGGCGCTCGTGCTCGGCTCGGTCATCAGGGGCTACCTGGGGCGAAGTCGCTGACGCCGCAAGGGGTCATTCGATATACCGGACGCGTGAAGGAACCCGTGCGCGCGCTCCTTCGGCGGATGAGTCGCCTCGTGGTGGGCGCCGACCCGCGCGCCTTGCTCTGGTTCGTCGGCCCGACCGCGCTCGGCCTCGCCATCGACCTGGTTCTTCGCGCACGCGCTCTCGCCGGCTACGCCCTGCAGGGCAAGGCGATCTACGGGAGCTCCCTCCTCGTGAGCGCCGGATTCTGGATGCTGCCGCTCTGGACCGCCGCACGGCTCCACTCGGTGCGCTCCGCCAGAGTGCGCCGGGGCGCCCTCGCGGCGCTCGCGGCGCTGTGGATCCTGCCGTTCGCGACCTTCTGCTACGGCGGGCAGATCCTCTACCACCGCGTCTTCGCGTCCTACATGGGCCGCGACACGCTGCGCCTCGGCATCGCCTTGCGGGGCACCGTGCACGAGTGGTTCGACGCGTGGGGCGGCCCCTGGCTCATGGCGGCGATGCTCGCCGCAGGCGCGCTCGTCACCTGGGGCGCCTTACGCATCGCGCGCACCGCGTCCCCGCGGGTCAGGGGTCACGTGCCGGTGCTCGCCGTCGTCGTCTTCGTGGGCGCGTTCGTCTGCTTCTGGACCGACAACGTGGACAGTCGCTTCCTCCAGGCCGCCACGCCCGATGCGTGCTTCGTCCACGGCTGCGTGCACGCCTTCCGCATGGCGGTCACCGGCCAGTGGCACCGGAGGCAGGGCGTGTCGCTCCGCACGCCCGCGCCTCTCCCCGACGGCCTGACGAGCTCGCGCGCCCATCCGCCGAACGTGCTCGTGGTCCTGACCGAGAGCGTGCGCGCGGACGCCATGTGCTCCGACCCGCCTCCCGGCTGCCGCGACCCTTACTTGGACGAGAGCGTCCCGGATCGCATCTCGCTGGGGCGCGCGACGTCGCAGACCCCCAACACCTTCAGCGCCTCCGTCCTGCTCTGGACCGGAGTCGTCCCGACCGCCGACTTCGCCGCCGCCCACAGCGCGCCGGTGCTCTGGGAGCTCGCGCGGGCTGCTGGCTACCGCACGGCGTACGTGTCCTCGCAGAACCCGGAGTACGAGGACTTCGGCACCTTCACGCGGAGGGCGGGCATCGACAACCTCGTCACTGCGCTCGACCTGGGCGGCATGGCGCAGGAGCAGGTCGGCGCGCCGGACGAGCGGGCGGTCGAGGCGATGCGCGCGTTCGTCCGCTCGGTGCCCGACGGCACGCCCTACTTCGCCGTGCTCCACCTGTCGAACACGCACGCGCCGTACCGCATCGACCCGGATCTGGTGCCGTACTCTCCCCAGTCGGCCGACCCGCTCGGCGACGTGAACGCGTTCCACAATCGCTACCGCGACGGCGTGCGGCTGCAGGAGCGAACCCTCGCCCCGCTGCTGCGCGAGGTGCGCACGTCATCGGGTTGGGCGAACACTGCGGTGCTCTTCGTTTCCGACCATGGCGAGCAGTTCCGCGAGCACGGCGGGCTCTATCACAACCACTCGCTGTTCGAGGAGGAGGTCCGCGTTCCAGGATGGATCGCGGCAGGAGCGCAGGCTCTCTCGGGCGCGCAGCGAGCGGCGGTCGCCACCTACGCCTCCCGACGCACCTACATGCAGGACGTGCACGAGACGATCGTCGACCTCTTCGGCCTCGAGGAGGCGCGTATGTCGCTGCCCTTCGCCACCCTCGTCACCGGGCGCTCGCTGTTGCGCCCGTGGTCGGGCGAGCCCACCATGCTCCTCGCCACGTCGACCGCCGTCTGGGAACCGGACGACGCGCGCTACGGCGTCATGCGCGGTGAGCTCGCGCTGTTCGGCGGGCCCGATGGCGCCTGGCGGTGCTTCGACGTCGCGCACGACCCTTCCGAGCGCGCTCCTCACCCGGCGAGCGCCTGCGGCGATCTGGCGTCGATCGCGACCAGCGCCTTCTCGGCTCAGAAGTAGCCGTCGACGCGCAGCCCAGTGGGCGTGACGACGAGCGCCGCGCCCGAGTCGGGAGTGCTCTTCGGCATCGACAGGACGAACAGCGTCGCGCCGACGGCCAGGCCGGCGATGCCCACGCCGAGTCCCACGTTCGCGACGACCTGCTGCGTCTTGCCGGAGGAGATCTCGCCGTTCTTGCTCGCCGGACAGGGGCCGCCGTTGCACGCCTTGTCCAGGTCGTCGTACGTCGACTTGGCCATGACGGCGAAGATGCCGAAGGTGAGGAGGCCTGCGGCTCCGACGCCTCCCGCCACGTAAGCCCACGGGCGAAGCGACGCTCGGCTGCTGCCCGTGTCCACCGGCGGAGGAGGTGGCGGTGGTGGTGGGGGAGGGGCGGCCGGCACGGCTTCGCCCGACATGGCGTCGATGGGCAGCGTCATCTTCTGTCCCGCGGCGAGCGTCACCGTTCGCTTCGCGGGCGCGTGACCCGGCGTCGACACCACGACGTCGGTGGCCCCCGGCGTGACCGGGGCGGGCTCGGGCCACGCTGCGCGCCGAATCTCCTCGCCCCCGATGGTGACGGCCGTCGCATCCGTCGGGTTCTGCACGTCGAGCGTCACGAATCCCAGCTTCGGCTCGATCTCGTTGCGCTCGTTCGTCGCGGCGTCGAAGGCCTTCTGGTAGCGGTTGTCCTGCCCGAGGAGCTCCTTGGCCTCCACCGCGGTTCGTCCGAACTCGACGTACGCGGCCACGAGCTTGCCCGCGGCACGCAGGCATCGGGAGATCTCGAGGCGGGTGTTGGGACTGGCCACGATCTCGTGCGACGCACGGAACTCCGCGAGAGCGCCCGCGTAGTCCTTCTTTCCCAGGAGCTCCTTGCCACGCGCGAAGCGTTGCTGCGCCTGCTCGCGCTGGACCGGCGTCGCGGCGTCGGGCAGGACGCCGTCGGCGAGCGCGATCCTCGTCGACGTGGAGCAGAGCGAGACGGCCAGGAGCATCGCTGCGAAACGTGCTCGCAATCAGATTCCCTCCGGTTCGTACTTTGGACGTGGTGGCGGTCGCACGACGGGCGCCTGGGGCGCGGCCGGGACGGGTGCGGTCTGCGCAGGCGTCGGCTCCTGACCGCGCGGCGCGGGCGGCGCCTCGCTCGCGGGAGGCGTCGACTGCTGCGCCGGAGGGGGAGGAGGCTCGGCGTAGGCGCTCTGGCTGTCCGCCGGAGGCGCGGGAGGCGCCGCGGAGGTCGCTGCCGTCGGGGCGACGGCGACGGGAGCGCTTGCGGACGGCGCAGGCTTCGCAGTTGCCGTCTGCTCCGGCCCGCGCAACGCGAGCCACCACACGACGGTAGCGGCGCCGAGCACCACGGGCACGGCGAGAAGCGCCAGCGTCCTGGCGTGCGATCGCGGTCGCGGGGCGAGAGGCGGCGAGTCCAGCGGAGTGACCACCGGCGGGACTGCTGGCGCGGGCGACTGTGCGCGCGTGTCTGCCGGGGGCGGGACCGGTACCTCGCCGAGTCCGCGTTCCAGCTCCTCGGGTACGCGCGCCGCCAGCGGTATCGGCATGGCGACGAGCGGCGTCGGCACCGAGATCCTGGGCGGCGCTGGAGGCGCGAGCTTGGGCATGGGGGCCGGAGCGACGGCTGGCGGGGGTGGCTTCGTCGTCGCTGTGGGCTCCGGCGGGTCCGAGATCCGGATCTCTTCTTCGACCTCCACCGGCTCGATGGGCTGCGCCGCCGTCGTCGTGGACACCTCTCCCTTTTCGAGCTGCTCACGCCTGGTTCGGATTCGATCTCCGAACGCGCCGCGCACGTGCGCCGCGACCCGGGGGGCCGGAGGGAGCTTGGGGCCGGCGACTCGGCGGATCTCGGCCGCCATCGCAGCGGCCGAGGCGAAGCGCTTCGACGGATCCGCCGACAGCGCGCGCGCGGTGACCCCAGCCAGGGGCGCTGCCCAGGCGTTGCCCTCGGGGATCGTCGGCAGCGGAACGCGTCCGCTGAGCAGATGCGTGACGATCGCCGCCGGCTGCGTGTTCGGGAAGAGTGCGCGACCGCTGAGCAGCTCCCACAGGACGACGCCGACGCCGTAGACGTCCGCGCGGGCGTCGGCCGACTCGTCGGCGAGCAGGATCTCGGGCGCCAGGTACGCGCTGCCTGACTGCCCGGCGCCCGCGGTAGCCGAGCGCAAGCGCGCCGTGCTGACGACGCGCGACGTCCCGTCTAGGCCCACAACGATGCACTCGGGCGTGAGCTCACCGTGCACGAGCTTCAGCGGCTCGCGCTTGGCGTCACGCAGGTTGTGGATCGCGCTGAGGCCCGTGAGCGCGTCGACCAGCACCCGCAGCGCGACCTCGAGAGGAGGTCGAGGCTCCGCCGCGACCACCTCCAGCCAGCGCACGCCGTCGACGTAGTCGCTGACGACGGAGACCTCTTCGCCCGAGATGACGACGTCGCGCACGCGTCCGACGTTGGGGTGGTCGAGCGTCGCGATTCGCCGCGCATCGCGGATCCAGTCCGCGATTTCCTGGTCGCCGTACTCGCCGCCGCGGGTCACGCGCTCCACGACGACGAGACGCGGCTGGCTTCCGGCGGACGCATCGAGCGCGGCCCACGAGGGAACCACCCGCGCGCCGAGCGGGCGCACGAGACGGAAGCGCTCCGCGGGCGTCCCCCCGTGAGCGTCGGCCGAAGACTGAGCCGCCAAGCTTCCAATAGGGTACACCGGACGGCCGCGGGTGCTCGCATGTGCGGGAAATGTAGGACAAGGCCGGTCGCCCCGTCCCGCGCCGGGTAGGGCCCTTTGGACAACCCCGGGGCGCGCGTCTAGAAACCCCCCGTGCGCGTCGGCGGCTTCGCTCGGTTTGCCTGGGGCGTTCTCGCGTACGACCTGGCCGTGGTGGCCTGGGGCGCGTACGTCCGGGCCACCGGGTCCGGCGCGGGATGCGGCCGCCACTGGCCGCTTTGCAACGGTGAGATCGTCCCGCAGTCGCCGAAGACCCAGACGCTCGTCGAGCTCTCTCACCGCGTCTCGAGCGGCGTCGCGCTCGTGCTGGCCGCGGCACTGCTCGTGTGGGCTCTCAGGGCGTTCCCCCGGGGCCACCTGGTTCGCAAGGGTGCCGCGGTGGGCATGGGCCTCATGCTGATGGAGGCCGGGATTGGCGCCGCCCTCGTGCTCTTCGAGCTCGTCGCGCACGACGCATCCATGAAGCGGGCGCTCAGCGTGAGCCTTCACCTCGGCAACACGTTCCTGCTGCTGGCGGTGACCGCGCTCACGGCGTGGTGGGCATCGGGTGGCGCCCATCCGAGCGTGCGCGGGCAGCGGGCCGTCGTGCCGCTCCTGGCCGTGCCCCTCGTGGCGATGTTCTTCGTCGGCGCGAGCGGCGCCATCACGGCGCTCGGGGACACTCTCTTCCCGCCGTCGTCGCTGGCCGCAGGGCTCGCGCAAGATCTGGCGCCGGGCGCTCACGCCTTCATCCGGCTTCGAGCCCTCCATCCCTTGCTCGCTTCCCTCACCGCAGGAGTGATCGTCGTCGCGTCCGGACTGGTGCGCGCACTGCGGCCCTCGAAGGCGGTCCGTGTACTGTCGCGCGTCGCTGCGGTGCTCGCGATCGCGCAGGTCGCCGCCGGGCTGCTCGACGTCGCGACGCTCGCGCCCGTGTGGCTCCAGCTCGTTCACCTCGTGATGGCCGACGCGGTGTGGGTGGCGCTCGTTCTCCTCGCGGCGGCTGCACTCGCGTGCGAGCCGAGCGCGGTACACTCTCAGTCGGCCGTCGAAGCCGTCACCGCGCGTCCCTGAGCTGCTGCACGCGGAATACGCGCCCCCAGAGCGGGTAGCTCCAGCCGAGGAACACCGCGTGGCTCGTGGCGAGGCGCACGAGCCAGTAGAGCGGACGAGCTCCCGGCACGAGGCGCAGCACGATGTCGTACAGGAGCCCGTTGAGCGCGAGCGCCACGAGCTCGACCGCGGTGTAGCCAGCCGCCTGCTTGCCGACGTGCCCCGCCTGCGCGCGGAAGGCGAAGTGCCGGTTGCCCACGAAGTTCACGACGCCGCCGACCACCAGGGCTGGCACGTTCGCGACGCGCGGGTCGACATGCAGAACCGACACGAGCAGCGCGAGCGTCGCGACGTCCGACGCCGTGGCGGCGATGCCGGCGATCCCCGCACGCAGGAGCTGCATCGCCTTGGCCCACATCGCCGTGTGTGGGTGCAACGGCCGGGCCGTCCGCGGCGTTCCCGATTTCGCCGACTTGCAGGCGCGCGAGCTGCGCGCGCCCCTTCGCACCGCGCCTTCCTATTTCGCGGGACGGCCCGTGCGCTCGTCCTCTTCCGCGACCTCGGCCAGACCCGCGAGGTCGGCGAGCGGGATGGGATGGATCGGTGGTCGCGGCGTGATGGGCAGCGCCGCGCTGCCTCCGCGCTCGACGAGGAGCCGCGCACAGAGCGCCACGCACCACTTTCCCTGGCACCAGCCGGTGCCGAAGCCGGTGTACCGCTTGAGCGACTCGAGGTCGCTGTGGCCGCGCGCGATGGCGTCCTCGAGGTCGTGCAGGGTCACGTCCTCGCAGCGGCACGCGAGCGTCTTGCTCACGTCAGGTTCCCTCGTACTCGCAGCGCGACTCGCACGTCTCGCAGACGGTGATGCGCACGAGCGGCGAGAGGGTCGGCTTGATGCGGTCCCAGATCCAGCGCGCGAGGACCTCGCTGGTGGGGTTCTCGAGGCCCTCGACCTCGTTGAGGTAGTGGTGGTCGAGCTTCTCGTGCAGCGGCTTCCACGCGTCGTAGAGGTGCTGAAAGTCGAACAGCCAGCCGGTCTGCTCGTCGACCGGACCGGCGACCGCCAGCTCGACGCGGAAGCTGTGGCCGTGCAGGCGCGCGCACTTGTGGCCGGCCGGGACGCGCGGGAGGCGGTGGGCCGCTTCGAAGCGGAACTCGTGCACGAGCCGGACATTCATGGTAAAGGGCCAGCCCCTCCGAGGGACTGCCGCCATGTACATCATCCTTTCGAAAGAGCCGCGCAAGCCCAATCGCAACAAGAGCAAGCGCTTCCGCGCCAAGCTCAAGGCGAAGGACAAGGCGCGCCGCAACCGCGTCTACCAGCAGGCGAAGGCGTAGGCGCGCGCTAGAAGCCCGACGTCTGTACGCTGTCCTTCGGCTTGGAAGAGACGGCCGGCGCGGGCTTTGGCGATGGGGCGGCGACCGCCCCGCGCCCCGTGTATCGCGGAGGCGAGGGCGCTGCAGTAGCGCTGGGTGCCGCAGCACTGCCCGATGGAGCCGCAGCGACGGAGTCGGTCGGGGCAGGCGGCGTGCTCGTCGACGGCGGCTCCGACGTGATTGCGGCGGCGCTCGCGGTGACGGGTGGCGTCGCGTGCTCGGCGGGCGTGTGTCGGCTGCCGAAGAACACGACCGCACCCACGACGACCACTGCTCCGACGATACCTCCGAGGTAGAGGGAAGCGCGCGATGAAGTCCGCGCGCCTGCCGTGGGGGGCGCCGGGCGCGGCGGCAGCGCGGGCTGCTGCGCCACCGTCGCGGCGAGAGTGGGCTCGAGGGCCCGCTGGGTGGCGGCGTATGCGGTCTTGCCCATCGCTCGTTCCGCTTCGGAGCCGGTTTGCGGCGCGGGCATCGTGAACGCGGCAGGAGACGGGTCGGCCGCCTGCCGCACGGAGGGGACCGAGACGCCCCCCGTGGTCGAGGCGTCGACCGTCGCGGCCTCTGCTCGGTCGGAGGGGGGTGGCCGGAGCGACGACGCCGGCAGCCGCGAGAACAGCTCGTTGGCCGCCGTGCGCGCCGTGATCGAGGTCGACGCGGGAAGCCGCGCAACCTCGCGGTCGAGCGCATCGGCCAGCTCGGTGGCGGTCTGGAAGCGATCCTCGCGTCGCCGCGCCATCGCGCGCTCGACGACGGCAGCGACGCCGCCGGGCACCGTCGGCAACGTCTCCGACATGCGCGGGCGCTCGCCCGTGATGATCTGGACGACCAGGTTGTTGTACGTGTCCGCCGAGAACGGCGGCGAGCCCACGAGGCACTCCCACAGCACGACGCCGAGCGCATGGATGTCGCTGCGTCCGTCGATGGTCTTGTCGCTCGCCGCCTGCTCGGGGCTCATGTACAGCGGCGAGCCGAGGACGGCTCCCGTCTGCGTGAGCCCGGAGCTCACCTCGGGCCCGCCCGAGGTGCCGCTGGCGCTCGCAATCTTGCTGATCCCGAAGTCGAGCACCTTCGGCACGATCGCGCCCGTCCCCGGCCGGTGGAGGAAGATGTTCGCCGGCTTGAGGTCGCGGTGGACGATGCCCTTGTCGTGCGCGAGGGCGAGCGCCCGCGCGGAGTCGGCGATGCTTTCGAGCACCATGCGCGGGGGAAGGGCCCCGATGCGCCGCACCAGGATGTCGAGCGAAGCCCCGTCGAGGAGCTCCATCACGAGATACGGCGCGCCCCCGAGCTCCGAGGCCGTGCCGACGTCGAATATCTCGATGACGCTCGGGTGGCGAAGCTTGCCGGACACCTTGGCTTCCTGGAAGAAGCGCGCGAGCAGGCTCTGGCTCGAGGCGCACGACGCGTGAAGAAACTTGATGGCGAAATCGCGCTCGGTGACCGTGTGCACCGCCTGCCAGACGGACCCCATCCCGCCCGCACCGAGCTCCTTGACGATCCGGTACTTGCCGGCGACGAGCGCTCCAATCTGCATGTGCGAGTGCGAGAAGCGGTGGCCCCTCACTATCTCACGGGGGCGGCCCTACGCACGAGCCCCGGGGTTCGCGTACGATGAGCGGCGTATGCGCGCGGGACTCGGTTCGCTGGTCGCGGCGGCGACGGTGTGTGCGGTCGTCGCATGGGCTCCGTGGGCGCGCGCTCAGGAGCCTGGGGACGTCGCAAAGGCGGAGCAGTCGTTCAAGCAGGCGCTCGCCGACGAGCAGGCGGGGGCCTGGGACAAGGCGCTCGGCGAGTTCACCCGGGCGGGCCAGCTCGCGCACAAGCAGACGCCGCAGCTCCTCTATCACCTGGGCGTCTGCAACGCGAAGCTCGGGCACCTGCTCGCCGCGCGCGAGCAGCTGCGGGCGGCCGCGGACAGGGCGCAGCAGGAGGGGCTCGAGAACGTCATGACCCAGTCGAAAGCGCAGCTCGCCGACGTGCAGCCGCGCATCGCTGGGATCACCCTGACCAGGCCGGGGCAGGGCACCGTGGCGGCAGTGACCGTGGACGGCGCCGACGCGACGGCGAAGCTCGGCACGCAGATCGATGTCGACCCGGGACAGCACGCAGTGCACGTGACGTACGCCGACGCGGCGCCTCAGGACGTCAGTGTGAAGCTCGCGGAGGGAGAGCGCCGCGACCTGGTGATCCCTACGCCCGCGTCGGCCGCAGCGGGCCCGACGACCGCGCCGACGCGCGACGTGCCCACACCGACAGGCAGCGGGTCTCCGGAAGCTCCGGCGGTGCAGTCGGGAGGATCGACGCGCACGATCGGCTGGGTCCTCGTGGGCGGCGGCGCAGCGCTCGTCACCGGCGGCGTGGTGATGTGGATCCTGAGGGGCAACGAGATCTCGACCTTGAACGGCGAGTGCCACCCGACCGCTCAGGATTGCCCCACGTCGGCGCAAGGCGACATCAGCAACGGCAAGCTCTACGACGCGCTCGGCATCACCGGGTTCGTCGCGGGCGGCGCCGCGGCGCTCGCGGGCGCAGGGCTCCTCGTCTTCGGCGGATCGCACGGGGACGGTGCTACGGGCTTCACCGTGGGACCGATGCTCGCCCACGGCGGAGGCGGCCTCCGCGTCACCGGGGCCCTCTGGTGACGAGGCGCACGGCCGCGGCGTCTCTCGCTGCGCTCGCTGCGACGGCGGCCGGGTGCTTCCCGGACTACGCCATCGGCAACGGGAGCGACGGCGGCGGGGACGGGGAGAGCGGCAGCAGCAGCGGCAGCGGGGGAAGCAGCGGCAGCAGCAGCGGAGGACCGGACGGCGGGAGCGACGGCGCGGGCGACGCGACCACGGAAACCGGCGACGACGCGATGATGGACGCCGCCACGGACGTCCAGGGCGACCGGAGCGACGGCAGTTACACGCTCGACGCCGGCGACGGCGCCATCTTGTCCGGCATGGTCGCGGTCGACGGTGGCGCATTCACGTTCCCCGTCTACGTGGGAGGCGGCGACATCACCGCGTACGCGAACCTCGACTACCAGGTCGCGATCGATCGCACCGAGGTCACCGTCGGCGAGTTCACCGCCTTCGTCCAGGCCGGCCTTCCGCTGCCGTGCGGCGACGGCGGCGTGTGCTCGCTCGATCCGAGCGGCCCCTACGCGAGCTCGATGCTCTGGGACCCGTCGTGGAACGGGATGGCGCAGAGCGACGCCTACGTCAACGGAAGTGCGACCTGCACGTCCGACCTCGGGTCCCCGATCATCACGTACAACACAAACGGGAGCTACCCGATCACCTGCGTTCCCTGGCAGCAGGCGCTCGCGTACTGCGCATGGCTGGGCAAACGCCTGCCGACCGACACCGAGTGGCGCTTCTTCGCGACGGGTGCCGGGACGCGCCCGACGTACCCTTGGGGGTCGACGTCGCCCGACTGCAGCTACGCGACCGGGGACTTCGACGGCGGGCGGTGCGGCTTCCCCGTCGTCGTGGGCCACGCGAACCTGGGGGTCAGCAAGGACGGCGTGTACGACCTCGTCGGCTCTCTCTCGGAGTGGCTCTGGGACCAATGCAGCGCGAGCGGCAACTACGGGTACCCATTCGACGCGGGCACCGACTACCTCGGGCCGACCGGCGCCGCCGGGGGAGGCTCCGCCGACCGTCTGTGGATCCCCAGCGACTGGAGCGACCAGGCGAGCAGCTACTTCGGGTCCGACCGATCCGGCGCCGGCTCCGCCGACACCACCGTCGGCTACGACAACTGCGGTTTCCGCTGCGCGCTGACCACGCGCTACCCGTAGCCCGGTCGACTTAAACGGAAAGAGCGATGCGCCCGGTCCGGACGCATCGCCCTTTCACGTCGCTGCGGGCGTCTCTCAGCCCACCGCGTCCTTGATCGCCTTGACGGCGCGCGCGCGGACGGCCTTGCTGGCCGGCTTCGCGGCGAACATCTGCTTCTGACCCGTGAACGGGTTGATGCCCTCGCGAGCCGGACGCGCCGGCTTCTTCACGACGACGAACTTCGCGAAGCCGGGCAGGACGAACACGCCGTTCTTCTTCAGCTCCTTGTGGCCGACCTCAACGAGCGCCTCGACGACCTGCTTCACGTGCTTGCGGGTGATCTCCTCACCGACGCTGTCCGCGACGGCGTTGAGGATCTCACTCTTCGAGATGGACTTCTTGGACGGTGACTTCGCCATGTTGGGACCTCTCCTCGGGCTGCGAAGAAAGCCGCGTTTTGCGGCCCACGTCAACGGGGAAACATCACAAAAGGAGCCTTTTTGTGCGTTTTCTGTCGCTCAGGTTGTTGTTTTGAGGCCTGTAACCCGCGCCCAGCTCGTTGTTTTGGGGCCCCCTGCCCCAAACCAGAGCGTCAGCTTCCGCCCTTCTTGAGCTCAGTGAGCACGAGCTTGGCGGCCATCTTGAGGGTGTCGAACACCCCGACGCCGGTGCGCGCGACGGCCTCGAAATCAGGCACGCTGGACTTGTTGAGCATCTGCCTCAGCTCGTCGGTCCCGGCGACGTTGGGCAGGTCGCGCTTGTTGTACTGGATGACGAACGGAAGGCGCTCGAGCGAGTAGCCCTGCTCGGCGAGGTTCGTCCGCAGGTTCTCCATCGACTCCTCGTTGGCCTCCATGCGCTCGATCTGCGAGTCGGCCACGAAGATGACGCCGTCGACGCCCTTGAGAATGAGCTTGCGAGACGCGTCGTAGAAGACCTGGCCGGGCACCGTGTAGAGGTGGAAGCGCGTCTTGAAGCCGCGGATCTCGCCGAGGGCGAGCGGCAGGAAGTCGAAGAAGAGCGTTCGCTCGGTCTCCGTCGCGAGCGAGATCATCTTCCCTTTGTGCTCGGGATTCGTGCGCTCGTAGATGTACTGCAGGTTCGTCGTCTTCCCGCACAGGCCAGGCCCGTAGTAGACGAGCTTGCAGTTGATCTCCCGCGCCATGTAGTTGATGAAGCTCATCGCGCTACCTGGCCCGCGTCAGTCATTGAAGAGATTGTCGATGTCTTCGTCGGTGATCTCGGCGAAAGGCGAGTCGGCACCCGGCTCCTGCACTTTCTTCAGCAGCGACTCGAAGATGTGGTTCAGCTCCTCGCTCGCCTTCTTCACGCGAAGGCGCACGAGGCCGAGGCTCGACTTCGAGTCGAAGATGACGACCAAGATGACGCGGTTGCCGACGAGCTGGATGTGGATGTTCGCCTTCTCGCCCTCGTGAAACTGGGTGGCGAACTCCTGTTCCTTGAGCAGCTTGGCCATGCCGCCGGTGGCGGCGATGTTGCCGGCCGTGAGCGACGCGAGGCTCGTCGTGTCGACGTTGTCGATGTCGCCTGCAGCCGCGATGAGCTGCCCGTTCTTGTCGACGATGAAGACGACCTTGGCGTTCGCATCACGAACCAGGCGGTCTACGACCACCTGGATCTGATTGAACTCCTCCTCGTACATCACCATCTGCGGGTTGACCATCAGGGAGCTCCGGTGCGGGAGGACAGAATAGCCGTTCTAGCGGCAGCAGTGTCGGCCGTAAATAACACCCTTCGAGAGCTTTCAGGGGACCCGGATCCCGACCCCCAGGCCACCGCCGAAGCCCCAGGGGGAGGGGGACGAGTTGATGTGCTCCGTCCGAAGCTGGGCCTTGATGTCGAGAACTCCTCCGAACGTGTAGCCCCCGCCGACGCCCAGGGGCACCTCCGTGTAGCTGCCACCCCCGCCCCCCGGGTTGGTGAAGCGCACCCCCGTCTGGGGCCCCACGAAGGCGTCGCCGAACTGGAAGTAGGCCTGCGCCGGCACGTCGAGCACGTAGTACGGGTTCGACTCAGCCGGGACCGAGAGCCAGAGGCCCGTGTCGATACGCATGAAGTCGGGCACCCGGATGCGCATGGGGAGGCCCGGCGTGAACGCGACGACGGAGGTGTTGTCGGTCGGGATGACGACGCGGGTCTCGAGGCCGAGCTCGAAGACGTCGACGCTGACGATGCTGCCGCGTAGGTGCATCTCGACGTTGTCGAAGTTGTTCGTGCCCGGTTCGTTCATGATCGGGTCGAACAGGCGCCCGTAGTGGTTCGCGTAGGCGGCGACGCCGTCGGCGCCGAAGCGGTAGCCGACGCGGGCGCCCAGCTCCCCGAGGAAGGGCAGGCCGATGGCGGCGTCGAAGTCGCTGCCCCACCCGACCTTGGTCGACGCCCCGGGGAGCTGGTACGTGCCGAAGCCGATGCCGGCCTCGCCGCCGAAGTGCAGCGGCGGGAGCGTCAGGGGGACGTCGACGAAGGGCTTGCCGTCGGCGCGCGCGTCGGGAGCGACGGCGAGCGCCCCGGGGACGCAGAGCAAGATCGAAGCGAGCGCCTTGCGCATGCGCCGAGCGTATCAGTCCTCCCCCGCTTCACTCGATGCGGATCTGCACGCCCGCTCCGACGCCGAAGATGCGGCTGTCTTCGTTGAGCGCGGGGAAGAGGAACATCGTCTTGAAGTCCAGGTAGTGAGTGATCGCGTAGCCCAGCCCGAAGCCCATCGAGACGTACGGCTGGTTGCCAGGAGGGTTGTGGCTGACGTCTGGCCAGTAAAGGCCGGTCATCGGGCCGAGCCAGAGGCGCGGAGTGATCTGGATCCAGACATCGAACGGCACGCTGATCCCGAGAATCGCAGGGTTGCTGAACGTGGTCGGCAGCCAGAAGCCGGTGTCCAGCCGCACGCGGTCGCCCAGGTGCAGCGCCAGCGGCATGCCGAACTCGACACCGGCGACCGTGTTGGGGTCTACCGGGACGATGAGACGGCCCTCGAGCCCGAGCTCGGCGACGTCTCCGCGCACCACGGCGCCGCGCACGCGCACCTCCGGGTTGGCGAGAACGCTCCCGCCTCCGTCGAAATACTGCCGGTCGAAGAGGCGTCCGTAGTTGTCCGGCTGGAGTGCGCGGTCCCCGGCGTCGCCGATGCGCAGCCCGGTGCGGACGCCCAGCTCCACGCGGTCCGTCAGGCCGACCGCCATCTCCATGTTGACGCCGGCGGACGCGCGGTCGGGCACGGGCTCGTGGCCTATGCCGAGCCCGAAGTCGAAAGCCCACCAGCCTCCGTACAACGTGTCCCGCCGGTCGACCCACGGCGGAGCTGCGGGAGCATCGCTCGCGAACAGGGTGACCGCCGAGGCCACCGCCGCCATCGTCGTCAATCGAACCATCTCGCGGTGGACGACCATGCGTGCCGCATCCTATAGCGCCCTCGTGTCTGTGCGTATCGGCATCATCCGCGCAGGGGAGCTCGCGGCGCGGGAGCTCGCGGCGCACTCGTGCGCGTCTCTGGATCGGCCGCTGCGGGCGCCGGCGGAGCTGATGGTCGCGACCGCTTCGGATGCTGCGCTGCTCCTCGGCGCGTTCCAGCGTGGCGCGGGGAAGCCGGACACGGCGCCGCTCGTGCGCCGCGGGTCGGGCGGGCCGGAGGTGCTCGTCGCGCCCGGGACGCTCCACGTGTTGCTCGTCATGGAGTCGCCGGACGCGCTCGTCCCGTGCGACGAGCGACGCATCGTGAACCGCGCGGTGCGCCCGCTCTTGCGGGCGCTCACGCGCGTGGGGCACCTCGCGCACTACTTCGGGCGCGATCGGGTCGTCGTGGCCCACCAGCCCGTGGGGTGGGTGGGCTTCGCGCACGACGCGACGAGCCGGCGGACGACGTTCGAGGCGCTGGTCCAGGTGAACGACCCGCGCCTCGCAGCGGCGATCGTCGACGCGTACGCGCGCGACATGGAGCCCGTGATGCTCGACGCGCCCGCCGTCTCGGCGAAGGATGCGGGAGACCTCCGGGCCGACCCGGCCTGGGCGGCGACGCGCGACGAGGCGATAGGCGCCATCGGCGCCGGGCCGGATGCGCAGGGCCGCTTCAGGGTCGGTGGCGATCTCCTCGTGTCGAGAGACGCCCTCGCACGCCTGGAAGCCGCGGCCCCGGGCGCGCCGGACGTCGGGCGTCTCGTGGACGAGACCCTGGCCGCCCCCGGCGTGGCGCTCGACGGCGTGCGGTCGCTAGGAACGATCCGCGACGTGATCGCCGAAGCCCTTGCTCACGGATAGCGGACCTGGAACACCGTCGAGAGCACGTCGCCCAGCTTGTTCGGCTCGGGAGCGCTCGACGAGGCGCGCACGTTGTCGATGAAGTGGTTGTACTCGAGCATGAGCTGGAGCTGACGCGTGAAGTGTGCGACGCCGACCACGGCGAGGGTGTGCCGCCCGTCGTCCGAGATGCTCGTGTCGGGCGTGTAGTAGTCGTAGCGGAAGGCGAGCGTGGACCACTTCGTGATGTCCTGCTCGAGACGGATGAAGCCACCGAGCTCGTTCCGGTTGGTCACGCTCCCGTTGACGATGTCGCTCGGCAGGCCGGGCAGCGCGAAGGCGTAG
>DATJYG010000733.1:0-3922 GCA_035499695.1 Polyangiaceae bacterium | reverse complement strand
CATCGTCGAGGCGTTGCGCAAGGCCGGACATGATGTGACTGAAGCGGCCGACGGGGGGCGGCTCCTCATGAACGTCGTCCAGGCGTTCGATCGCAATCCCGCGCGGTCGCACGTCGACGTCATCGTGACCGACGTGCGCATGCCCGTGTGGAACGGTCTCGAGCTGCTCGAGCGCCTCGCCGAAACCGATTGGCGCGTGCCGGTCATCCTGATGACCGCATTCGGCGATGAGGACATCCGCCGGCGCGCGGCGCGCCTGGGCGCCGTGCTCTTCGAAAAGCCCTTGAGCGTCGAGGCGCTGCGCGAGGCGGTCGAGCGCCTGGGTGGGCGGGCGACCTAGTGAGTCCGCATACGTGAACGGACGCCGGTACCCCGTCGTCTCCGCGTTGGTCGTAACGGCGTTCGTCGCGCTTTGGCCCGCAGTGGCCGCTGCGGACCTCCGCGTGAAGTGGGATTGTTACCTGCCGAGCGGGAACGTCGACTGCGCGGTTCTGCAGAGCAGCCTCACGAGCAAGATCCCTTTCGTCACGATGGCGTCCGACCCGGGGCGCGCCGACGTCGCGGTCACGATCACGAGCCTGCCCACCGAAGACGGCACGAGATACAGGCTGGACTTCTCGGGAAAGCGCGTCGACGGCTACGCGACCGAGGTCCACACGACCGATCGGATCCCGTCCAGCATCGACTCGACGACCGCGACCGTGCGGCTCATGACGAAGCTCGAACGCGGCCTCGACGACTTCATGGATCAGAAGGTCGCCGCCGAGGTGAAGGACGGCACACTGGTGCTGGAGCTGCTCGACCCCGTACGGCTTCCTTTCACCGGGAGGCCGCAGCAGGGCACGAAATGGTACGTGGCGCCCGGGATCGGCGCGTACTTCAGCGACGTCCAGGGCGTGGGTATCAACGCGTCCGGAAGCGCGTCCGCATTCTTCAATTACTCCGAGCGCACGTGGCGCGCGCAGCAGTCCATGAGCGCCAACTACAGTCAGCAAAGCCAGCCTGTGGCCGGGACGACCGAGACGGCCAGCATCGAGTTCGTCGGCGGCAACGCCATCAACGTGCTCGGATGGTCGCTGGAAAGCGGAGGACGTTGGAGCCTCGGACTGCTGCTATCGGGCGAGAAGAACCCGCAGGCCAACTACACCTTTCGGGCGAATGGGTCGGTGGGGATCGAGTTTGACCTGATCCCGCGGCAGACCGTCAACCAGAAGAACTTCGGCTTCCGATGCGCGATAGGGCCCGAGTTTCAGCGCTACGACGTGACGAACGTCGAAGGGCTCGATCGGCAGCTGCTGGGGCGTCAGTTCTGCGACGTCTTCTTGAGCTGGCACTTCGTGCCGGTGGACGTGTGGGCCAGCCTCGGAGAGACCACCATCCTGGAGGACTTCGACTTTCGGGCCGTCTCCGCGGGAGTGTCTGCAACCTGGCGCCTGACGGACAACCTTCTCATCGCGCCCTGGGTGAACGTGCAGCAGATCAACCAGGCCACGAACGAGGCACAGCCCACGAACGTCGTCTACTCTGACCCGAAGCGGGAGGTCGAAGCGAGCATGCTGGCCGCTGTGCGCCAGGGGTACACCGCGCCGTTCGGCGTCCAATCCGGTCTGAGCATCCGGTACCTCTTCGGCAACGGCTCTCTCGCCTCCGAGGATCAGCGCTGGAAGAACGTCTCCAACCTGCGGTGATGCGCGTTTTACGTGAGAATGGGCCCGGGTCGCGGAACGCGC
Organism: Polyangiaceae bacterium; assembly: GCA_035499695.1. Lineage (GTDB taxonomy): Bacteria > Myxococcota_A > Polyangia > Polyangiales > Polyangiaceae > Palsa-1150. The sequence continues at coordinate 2,192 of DATJYG010000733.1, read as the reverse complement.
ATTGCAGCCGCACGAGCCGTGATCATGAAGTACAGACAGCTCGACCAATTCCCGAAGACGTACGTCCTGGTTTTCCAAACAGGCGATGAGCTGGCGAAGGGTCTGGCTGACTTCGCGGAAGAGCAGCACCTCTCGGCTGCGAGCTTCAAGGCCATCGGTGCTCTGCGTTCGGTGCGCCTCGGCTGGTTCAACTGGGAGAGCAAGAGGTACGAACCTTCGTTGACGATCGACGAGCAGGTCGAGCTGCTGTCTCTCATCGGGGATGTCGCCTTGAGGGACGACAAGCCGGTCGTCCATGCACACGCCGTCATCGGCAAGAAGGACGGGACTGCACACGGCGGCCATCTTCTCGAAGCCCAGGTTCGACCGACATGTGAAGTGGTCCTCGTGGAGAGCCCCACGCACCTGCAAAAGGTTTTCGACCCCGAGTCGGGCCTCGCTTTGATCCGGCCCTGAGAACGAGCTGCTCACCGCTCGAGGCAACACGCGCGCCTGCGAGCGCGGAGACGCCGAGATGCTGGCGGGCTATTCGGGTTCGTTCCGTGTCGCGGCCGGGATGGTCAACCGGAACGTCGTGCCTCGCTCCGCCCTCTCGAGCTCGAGGTTGCCGCCGTGAGCCTGGGCGATCCTCCGCGACACCGAGAGACCGAGCCCGACGCCCGGGGCCACCTCGCGCGACCGGCCCGTCCGGTGAAATGGCTCGAAGATGCGCTCGCGCTCCGGTTCGGGGACGCCGATGCCCTCGTCGGAGACTTCGATGCCGATCTCGCCGTCGCTCCTCGCGATGTGCAACGTCACCCGCCCCCCGCCGGGTGAGTACTTGATCGCATTGCTCACGAGATTCACGAGCACCTGCTCGATGCGCAGCGGGTCGGCGTGTGCAACGAGAGCCTCTGCGGGCGCGTCCACCTCGATCTGGTGCTCTTGCGATACGGGGCGGTACAGCGCGACGACGCCGTCGACCACCGCGCGCACGTCGATATCGCGTGGCTGGAGCTCGAGGCGGCCGGCCTGGACGCGCGCCGCGTCGACCATGTCGCCCACCATTGCGTCCAGACGACCGAGCTGCTTGCGCACCACGGCGATCAATCGGGCCGACATCTCCGCCGACGGCGGCTGGTGTCCACGCTCGAAGCGATCGAGCGCAAGCCTGAGCGGCATGAGCGGGTTGCGCAGATCGTGCGCAACTCCGCCGAGGAACTCGACCCGCTCTTGCTCCTGGCGCGCGAGGCGATCGGCGACGTCGTTGAACGTCGCCGCGATCTCGCGGACCTCGCGCGCTCCACTCAGCTCCGCGCGCGCGTCCGTTTCTCCCCGCCCGAAGCGCAACATCACGTCGTCGAGCGCGAGCACCGGTCGCTGCAGCAGCCGCTCGGATGCGACGAAAGCCACCGCGAATCCGCCGAGCAGAAGGACCGATGCGGCCACGGTGACCACTCCCGCGACTGCGTCGAGACGCCGCGCAGAGGCCTGAACCGATCGCGCCCACGCATCGTCGGCGTCGACGAGGTTCTGGATGTCGGCGAAGACCGCCTCCAATGCCGGCGTGGCTCGCCGCAGGACCTCTGCGATCGTGAGGCCCTCTTGCTGCAGCTGGTCGCGAAGCTCGACGTAGTGAGCAGCGCGCTGTACCAGGTTGTCGAGCTGCGCCGTTCGGGATGGCGTGGCCAGTCGTCTCGTCTCCTGTGCGTCGGCGAGCAGCTCGGCTCGCGCAGCCGACTGAGCGGCGAGCGCCTCCGGCGTAGGGTCCGACGCGGCATCATCGCTTGCGCGAGCAAACCACAGCAGCGCTGACTTCGTGCGCAGCGACGAGCGCATGCGCGCGTCGGCGACGCCCACCTCGGCGGTATGGTGGCTCATCGCAGTGGTCGTCGCCAGGAGCGACGCCCCAGCCCCGACGGCGACGACGATGAGCAGCGCGAAGAGCGCGAGCATCGAGCTGCGCAGTCCCGGTGGCGAAATCGTCCGGTACACACCCGGCAGACGAGCATCCGGCGGGCCGTGTTTCCGGCTCATCGCGCGCGCGAGCTCGATCCCTTCTGGGACGTGTCCGGACGTCACCCCTACCTCATCGAGTGGCCCACGGTGATCGCGGCCGCGTGGCTGGGCGGCATCGGCCCCGGCCTCGTCGCTGACACGCTCGCCACGTTCTTCTTCACGCTGAGCGCAGTCGATGACGAGGCGTCCCCGCA
>DATJYG010000732.1:0-2355 GCA_035499695.1 Polyangiaceae bacterium | reverse complement strand
CACCTCTTCGGGCTCACAGGCGGCATCGCTTCCGGCAAGAGCACCGTCGCCGCGCGTCTGCGGGCGCGCGGGATCCCGGTCATCGACGCGGACGAGCTGGCGCGCGAGGTCGTGGCGCCCGGCAGCGACGGGCTGCGCGCGATCGTCGAGACGTTCGGCCCCGGCGTGCTGGGCCCCGGCGGCGTGCTCGACCGGAAGGCCCTCGCCCGCATCGCCTTCTCCGACGCGGCGGCCCGCAAGAAGCTCGAGGCCATCACGCACCCGCGCATCACGCGCGTCGCCATCGAGCGCGCCCAGGAGTACGCGCACGCCGGCGAACCCCTCACCTGCTACGAGGCGGCGCTCATCGTGGAGAACGGCATGGCCGACGCCTTCCGCCCCCTCGTGGTGGTCGCCTGCCCGGAGGACGTGCAGGTCGCCCGCGTGCGCGCGCGCGACGGCGCGTCGGCCGAGGACGCGCTCGCCCGCATCCGCGCGCAGAAGCCGCTCAGCGAGAAAGTCGCGGTCGCCGACCACGTGATCGACACGAGCGGCACGATGGAGGCGAGCGAGAAGCGGACCGAGGAGGTCCTTCGGGCCATCTGCGAGAAGCTCGGCGTGGACGGGAGTCGCTACGGGCTTTGAATTGAACAGGAAGACGGGAAGGCGGGAAGTTTTGTTGCAAACCCCCTTCCCGTCTTCCCGTCTTCCTGTGACAAACAACGTGTGGGTCGCGTCTATCTCGTTGCATCAGGGCAGGACGGGCTTCTGGGGCAGGTGGCGCAGCGGGCGATGCGCGACATCGGCAAGACCGGCCTGCACATCGCGGTGTCCTACGCGCCGGTGGAAGCCGACCCGCAGGGGCTGAAGTTCATGAGCGGGCGCATGCCCGGGCTCTTCCCCGGCGCGACGCTGGAGGCGATCGAGCACGATCGGGCCGTCGTCGACCGCGCGGACCTCGTGTTCGTCTCGGGCGGCGATCCCACCCAGGGCGCGAAGGTGCTCGCGCGCACGGGCGCCGCCGGATGGCTGCGCGAGGCTCATGCTCGCGGGACGCCCATGATGGGCGTGAGCGCCGGGGCGATCGTCCTCGGCGCATGGTGGATCAACTGGCCCGAGGACGAGGACGCCCCCGAGGAGCAAGCGGACCTCGTGGCGTGCGTCGGCGTGCTCCCCGGTCACGTGTTCGACACGCACGACGAGGAGGACGGCTGGGAGGAGCTGCACGTCGCCTCGCGCCTCCTCGCGCGACGCGGTGAAAAGGCCCGCTTCCTGGGGATTCCCACGAAGGGCGCCCTCGTTTTCGATGGCGACGGCGCCATGGAGGTCGTGGGCGAGTCGCCCTTCCGCTTGGGGTAAGCTTGTACCCGGGTCCATGTCCAGGCATCGAACGGGAACGTCGTCGTCCTACGGGGACAAGACCAACCCGTCGATCGTGGGCGCCGGGCCGGACGCCCCCTCCAAGGCGGGCCTCGTGCTGCTCTACGCCCGCAACTTCGAGCAGTTCCTCCCCGGCTACCCGTTCATGCAGCCCACGGTGGTCATCGGCCGCGAGCCGCCCGCCGACGTGTGCGTCCCCGAGCAGGCCGTGTCGCGCCAGCACGCGCGCATCGCCTTCGACGGCACGCGCTGGATCCTCTCGGACCTCGGCAGCCGCAACGGCACCATCGTCGACGGCGCGTACGTCAGCGGCGACGTGGAGCTCGAGCACCTGCACGAGATCCGCGTGGGCGACGCCCTCTTCAAGTTCGTCGCCGACCAGGCCGACCGGCACGCGATGTACCACATCGACGGGCGCATCTTCGGCGAGCGGCGCGCCAAGACCATCTCGGCGTCGCTCGTCGGCGGCTGGCAGATGGACCTCATCGGCGCCGACCTCGAACGCATCGCGCCCACGCAGCTCTCGTGCGTCATCATGGGCGAGACGGGCACCGGCAAGGAGGTCGCGGCGCGCGAGCTCCACCGCGTCTCGGGACGGCGCGGGAGCCTGCAGGCGATCAACTGCGCCGCCATCCCGGCGAACCTGCTCGAGAGTGAGCTCTTCGGCTACCGGCGCGGCGCGTTCAGCGGCGCCGACCGCGACAAGCCGGGTCTCATCAAGCTCGCCGACGGCGGGACGCTCTTCCTCGACGAGATCGGCGACATGCCCCTCGAGGCGCAGGCGAAGCTGCTGCGCGTCCTGCAGTCGCGCGAGGTGTTCCCGCTCGGCGGCACGGCGCCCGAGCGCGTCGACGTGCGCGTCGTGTGCGCGACGCACCGCGACCTGCACCAGTACGTGAAGGAGGGCAAGTTCCGCGGCGACCTCTTCGCGCGCGTGAGCGAGCACGTGGTGAAGCTGCCGCCGCTGCGCGAGCGCAAGGAGGACATCTTCCAGCT
>DATJYG010000731.1:0-6006 GCA_035499695.1 Polyangiaceae bacterium | reverse complement strand
GTGCGCTGGTACTGGCTCGTGGATCCGCAGTGGCGCACGTTCGAGATCTGGGAGCTCGGCGCGGACGGGCGTTACGTGCGCGCGTGCGGCGCGATCGGCGGCAAGATCGATCCGGTTTCCGGATGCGACGGGCTCGCGCTCGACGTGGACGCGCTCTGGGAAGAAGTCGACAGGCTGATCGCGTAGAACGGTACGGACTCGGCTTGACGCGGCGCGGTCGATGCGACGCCGCGCGTCAGGGGACGCTCCGGCTGAAACTTTGCGGGAGCCACCAGCGCAGTCTTTCTACTGAGGCGAAACTGCGCGATTTCCTGTGCGCTTTTCCTTGCTCGCGCTGCACCTGTCTTGAAGAGTCTCGGCGCACTCGCAGGAGGTGCCCCCGTGAGAGCTCGTACCGCGCTGTTCATCGCCCCCCTCGCCGTCGCCGCCCTCAGCCTGTTCCCCGAGTCCGCATCAGCCAACCCGGGCGTGATGCGCGTGCACCGCATGTCGACACCCGACATGGGGAAGGTCACGGCGGGCGGATGCCAGCTCACCGATCACGGCGGGCCGGTCATCTCCAGCGTGCAGATCGTCGTCGTCAACTGGACGGCCAACGTCTACTCCGGCATCGCCGGGTGGGCGCCCGGGTACTTCCAGGCGATCACGAACAGCACGTACATGGACTGGATGCAGGAGTACGACAACTCCCTGGGGCAGAAGATCTGCCGCGGCGGCTACGTCAGCTCGGCGACGATCACGCCGACGCAGGCGACGGGCACGAACCTCGACGACTCGCAGATCGGCCCCGAGATCGCGGCGCAGATCACGGCGGGCAACCTGCCGGCGCCGACGATGGACGCCTCGGGCCACAACAACACGCTCTACTTCGTGTTCTTCCCGCCGGGCTACAACATCAGCCTGCAGGGCCAGGGCTCGTGCTCGTACTTCTGCGCGTACCACTCGAGCACGCAGAGCAGCAAGTACGGCTACGTCGAGTACGCCGTCATGCCGGACATGGGCCCGGGCAGCCCGTGCCTCGGCGGCTGCGGCGGCAACGACTCGATCTCCTCGTACAGCGTGTGCGCGTCGCACGAGATGGCCGAGGCGATGACCGACGTCGACGTCGGCGACAACAACATCGGCTGGTACGCCGACAGCGGCCAGTGCGGCGAGATCGGCGACATCTGCGTGAGCCAGAGCGACACGGCCACCGTCGGCAGCTACACGGTGCAGACGCTCTGGAGCAACAAGCAGGGCGCCTGCGTCGCGACGGGGTCGGGCTACTCGCCGTGCGGCGGTTCGAGCAGCGGCAGCGGCTCGGGCGGCTCCACGAGCAGCAGCAGCGGCAGCGGCTCGGGCGGCTCCACGAGCAGCAGCAGCGGGTCGAGCAGCTCCGGCGGCTCGACGAGCAGCGGCGGTTCCACCAGCTCCGGCGGCTCGACGAGCAGCGGCGGCTCCACGAGCTCCGGCGGTTCGACGAGCAGCGGCGGCTCCACGAGCAGCGGCGGGTCCACGAGCTCCGGCGGCTCCACCAGCAGCGGTAGCAACGGCAGCAGCGGCGGCGGCGGCGACGTCGACGCCGGCAACCCGGACGCCAGCGGCAACTACGGAGACGGCGGCGACGTCGTCGGCTTCAGCGACACGGGCGGCGGCGCCGGCTGCAGCGTGTCCTCGCCGATCGGCAGCAACGCCAGCCTCGCGGGCGGCGCCTTCCTCATCGGGCTCGGCATCGTCGCGCGCCGTCGTCGTCGCTAGCAGAGTCGCGAGGGGTACCTAGGGCGCGGTCTGCCCGCGCCCGACGAGCCAGTGCGCCTTGACGCGATCCGCCGTCAGCGGGTGGTCGTACACGGCCGCTTCGTCGATCGTCCCCGAGAAGAAGTTGCCGGTGCCCCCGGCCTCGGCGGCGACGACGAAGTGGCTCGTGGCGCCGGCGATCGTGAAGCTGCCGGTCTGCGTGCTCTGCAGCTCGCCGTTCAGGTAGACGCTCAGGTCGACGCCGTCGAACGTCGCGACGACGTACGCGTAGGCGCCCGCGCTCGGCGTGCCCGTGGTCGACGCGGTCGACAGGTTCGTCGCGTCGATGCGCTGGAAGCCGAGGGGGCCGTCGTTCGGGCCGACGAAGAAGAGGTAGCCCTCGCTCGGCGGGCCGGTCGTCGCGTCGTCGCGCGAGGCGATGCCGGCGTACGTGCCGACCGACGCGGCGTCGACCCAGGCCTCGAGCGAGAACGGCTGCGTCCCGCCGAAGGCGAAGCGGTCGGCGGCGTCGACGAACGCGGTGGCGCCGTCGAACCCCGCGGCGGTGTCCGCGTCGTCCGCGATGGCGCCGGGCGCGCCCAGGCTGACGGCGCCGACGTACGTCGCGTCGTTGCCGTTGCCGCTCGAGTCGGCGGCGCGCGTGCCGCTCGACTCGTCGAAGCGCCAGTAGGCGACGGGCTGGTCCGCGAGCACGGCGACGACGTAGGGAGGGCCGCGCACGACGTCGCCCGCGCCGTCGGGCCCCGTCTCGGGCACCGGCCCCGCGTCGTGCCCGCCGGGGGGCGTTTGCCCGCCGGTCAGCCCGTCGAGCGGGTCCGCCAGCGTGCACGCTGCGGCGGCGGCCAGGGGCGCGAGCCCCGCGAGGACGCCGGAACGGCGGTTCACGCTCTGGAGCTTGCCAGGTGTTCTCACGCCACGCGAGAACGCCGGTGATTCGCGGGTCCGTCGCGGGCACGCGGGTTGCGATGCGCGCGGGCGTGAGAACCTTCCTGCCCACCCTCGCCGCTTCGCTCCTCGTCGCCAACGCTGCCGCCGCCCAGCAAACCGCCCCGCCGGCGCCCGCCGCCGGGCCGCCCGCGACCAGCGAGGCCCCGCCGGCCAGGGTCGAAGCCCACGTCGCGCTCGGCGACACGCCCTCGGCGACCATCGACGCCCACCTCGCCACCGGCGACGACGCCCCCGCCACCGGCGACGTCCACGTGACCGTCGGCACGCCCCCCGCGCCCGCCGGCGAGCAGAAGGCGCCCCCGGCCGAGGAGCACGACGACTTCATCGAGCACACGCACCCCGGCTTCGGCGCGCGCGTCGGCGGCTACGGCTTCTGGACGCCGACCAAGACCATCTGGGACGACTGCCCCATGGCCGGCGTGGGCCTCTTCGGCACGCTCGACGTGACGAAGCACCTGTTCCTCGAGGCGGCCATCGACCAGTACGACTCGGTGCCGTTCCTCGGCGACGACGACGCCCCCTCGATGAGCCGCATCTCGGTCCTCGGGAGCGGCGCCATCGGCCTGCGCATGTTCCCGGACTTCATCATCGTCCCGCACATCCAGCTGGGCGCGGGCATGGAGTGGACGCGCTTCGAGCAGGCGACGCAGAAGATCGAGGGCATCTACCCGATGGGCTTCCTCAGCTTGGGGGGCGAGCTCAACGTGTTCAAGCACATCAAGGCCGGCGCCGACCTTCGCTTCCTCGGGATGGCGAAGCCCATCGAGGACCAGACGACGGGGAGCAGCCTGAAGATGGAGCTGACGCCCGCGGCGCAGGGCCTCTTCTACGCCCGATACGTCTTGTGAGCTCAGGCCATCCGCGCCGCGACGGCGTGGATCCCGCGCGACACGACCGCGCGCACCTTCGCCACGTTGCCCTCGAGCGGCGCGGCGGGGTGGAAGAAGTCGAGCATCGCCTGCTGCTGCCGCTTGGTGAGCCCGTAGACGCCGCGCAGGTGCTGCCCCTTGGGGACGCCCGCGTCCTCCGCCATCTGCTTGATGACCTGCTCGTGCAGCCGCTGGGCGGTCGCCCCGAGCTCGCGGTGATCGATGCCGAGCACCTTGAAGTGCGGGTCGAGCAGCTCGCCGCCCGCGATCGTGAGGAGGAAGAGCTCCATGTTGAACGCCCAGTTGTGCAGCCGCTCGGCGCCGGTGGTGCGCGCGAGGAGCTTGGGCAGGTAGAGGACGCCGAGCCCCACGTGCCGCGACTCGTCGCGCTCGATGTACGCGAGCAGATCGGTGAGCACCGGCTCGATGTTCGTCTCGGCGACGCGCTTGAAGATCGCGAGCGCCAGGTTCTCCACGAGCAGCTGCATCCCGTAGAGCTTCTCGAGCACGCTCCCGGTCTCGAGGATCTTGCGCAGCACGCGCCGCCCGAAGGGGTTCACGGGCGGGAGCGTCAGCTTCGCCCGCGCGAAGTAGTCGCGGAACACGGTGAAGTGGCGCGCCTCGTCGAACACCTGGCCGGTCGCGGCCATCTTGGCGTCCACGTCGGGGAGCTGCCTCGCGAGGTCCGCCGCGATGTTCCACGCGGCGAGCTCGCCCCAGAGGATCACGGTGAAGACGTGCCCGAGCGCCTCCTTCTTGTCCTCGGGGACGTGGATGCCGCCGTGGCGCTTCTCGAGCTCGTCGAGCATGGCCTGCGGGTCCCACGAGCGCGCCTGCGTCTGGTGGTAGAGGCGCTCGAGGCGTCGCGTCTTGTCGGCGGCGCGGAGCTCCCAGCCGTCGAGCAGCTCGTAGGGGGGAAAGTCGGCGTGCGATGTCGCGTTCATCAAGTCACCTCCGGCGAGATGAGGCCCAGCAAGTTGATGCGCGTCGCCTCGAGGGCGAGCGCGCGCAAGTCGATTCCCCCCTTGGGGTCGCGCGACAGCGCGTCGAGCGCGAGCTTCTGGATGCCGCCCAGCACGAAGAGGGCGGAGGCCCGCGGGTCGATGTCGGCGCGCAGGATCCCGGCATCGCGCGCCGCCCTCATGTCGCTGGCGAAGCGGTCGATCACGATGTCGTCGATGGCGTGGAGGATCGCGTCGATCCCGACGTCGAGCCCCACGGCCTCGCGCACGAGGATCCGCAGGCTCGCCTCGTCGGCGAACACGGCCTGCAGCACCCTGTGCGTGCTCGCGGCGCTGTAGCGGATGACCTGCTCCCGCGTCGGCTTCATCCCCGGCGGGACGACGACGGGCGGCTCGTTCGCGACCGCGACCCTGACGCGCTCGAGCGTCTCCTCGATGATCGCGACGAACACGTCCTTCTTGCTGGTGAAGTACTGGTAGAGCGTCCCGCGGGCGATCCGCAGGTCGTCGCAGATGTGGCTGATGTTCGTGTCGTGGTACCCGCGACGCGCGAAGACCCGCTTCGCACTGTCGAGGATGCGCCTCCGACGCTCGGGCCCTGCGAGGTATGCGGCGTAACTCATCGACTTCCCGTCACCTTCAGAGAACTGACGTGTCAGTTTCTAACTCCGGCAGAGCCACCCGTCAAGGCACCCCATCCGCTTTTCATGGCCTCGAGAAGCCCCACACGCGCCGCGCCAGTGAGGCGCGGGGAGAGAACACTCTCAGCGCCAGTGAGACGAGTTGTGGAGAAGAAGATCAAGAAGATCAGAAGATCAAAAGGGGTGTTGCAAACCCCCGACGCTGTTTGCCCAACCCCTTCTTGATCTTTTGATCTTCTTGATCTTCCTCAACCCCTCTCGTCAGCCCTTGGGGCCTCACGTTCAAGGCCCTCGTCTCACTCGGGCGCCACGCCCCGAGGAGCTGTCCCCCTAGGCCGTCATGGCGGCCATCTGCCTCTGCATCACGAGCGGCAAGACGTACGGGACGCCGATGCTCATGGTGTCGAGCTCGGGGTCGATCTGGCCGACGAGCCAGAAGGCGATGACGCTCGCGCGCTCGACGTAGAACCACCCTTCCGGGTACGCAATGGAGCGCATCAGCTCCCGCAGCTCGTCGCGCTCGACCTCGGGGTTCGCCAGCTTCTCGAGGTCGCGCCGGTCGGCGCGCATCAGGGCGCCGGCGCTGTGGTCCTTGATCTTCAGGAGCTTGCGGAAATAGGTCATCACGGTCTCTTCGAGCAGCTTCTCGTTGCCGCCCGGCGCGACGAACCCCATGCGACGGAAGCCCTTGAGGACCATCGGCCCGTCGGCGGTCATGATGCCCTGCAGGACCTCGAGCGCCCCGTCCACCAGCTCGCCCTTGACCTCGCTGATGGCGCCGAAGTCGAGCACCACGATGCGCGGCTCGCCGTTCGGGCCCTTCTGCACGAGGAAGTTCCCCGGGTGCGG
>DATJYG010000730.1:0-16599 GCA_035499695.1 Polyangiaceae bacterium | reverse complement strand
CGCACAAGGTTGCGAGCCGACCGTCGCGCCGCCGGCGCACTGGTACAGCGTGTTCGGGTCGCCGGCGGGTCCGTCGTTGCCGCAGTAGTAGCCGTCGTCCCATCCGTTGCATGCGTCGCCGCCTCCGCCCGGAGGAGGCGGCGGCGGGTTGCCGCTGCCCGCCCCGACGCCCACGGGGGCGACGTATCCGTCGATCCTCATCCCCATGACGCCGGGCGAGTTGCCGACGCTCCCGTCGTAGGGCGGATCGTTGAGGACGACGTGCGACGTGCTCGAGAAGTACGCCTCGGAGCCGCTCTGTCCGTTCCAGTCTCCGCTCGCGGTCTCGATCGTCCCGTCGCCGTTGACGCGGGTCACGATGGCGACGTGGTCCGCGTAGCCACCGCCGCCGTAGTCGAAGACGACGGCGTCACCAACGGCCGGCGAATTGGAGAGAGTGCCCTTGTTCTGTCCGTAGACGTAGAAGCTCCCGGCGGCCGCCGTCAGCCCCGAGACGTCCACGCCGTTGTTCTCCCAGACCCATTTCACGAAGTCGGCGCACCAGTACTCCGGCTGTCCGCCGTTGCCGGTGCAGCTCGATCCGAACGAGTTACCTCCGAGGCTGTTGGCGCTGCACGCCATGCCGCCGACGTTCGCGAAGGCGAGACCGGCGAGATCGTCCGTGGTCGCCTTGGCGCTCGCCGTGGCGACGCCCTCGCGTGCGCCTCCTTTCGCCGAGCAGCCGACAGCGAGAGCAACGAGTGTGGCGAGCGTGTACGCGCTGGCGCGGGTGGAGGAATCGGTGGGCATGCCTCCGGCGCTCTGCAACGCCCGGACCGACGGCTCGCAGCGCGCGATCGCGCGATGGACGGCAGTTGTTGCCCCCATGGGCCGGCGCCGCGAGCGTCAGGAGACGAAGCCCCGCTTCGGGGGGCGAACTCCGAGTTCACCCCAGTCGCTGCTCACGGCATACTGGCGACACGTGGCAGCAGCTCGGTCATCGACCCGGAAGGCGAAGCGCGCGCGGGCTACCGGGTTGCAGCTCGGCGAGTTCGCAGCGCGAGGCATGATCCTGCAGGGTGCCGCGATCGTCTTCGCGGACAAGGGTTTCCGCGCTTCGTCGGTCGAGGACATCCTCGTCGCCGGCAACATCTCGCGCCGCACCTTCTATCGCCTCTACAAGAGCAAGGAGGAGGTGGCTTCCGCGCTCTACCAGATAGGCACGAATCGTCTTCTGGAAGGCTGCAAGGCGGCCATCCGCGAGGAGGCCGAGCCGCTGCGGCAGATCGAGCGCTGCATCGACGCGCACCTGGAAAACGCCGGTGCTTTCGGTCGGCTCGTCTTCGTGCTCGGTGGCGAGGCGCAGGCTCGCGAATCGCTCCTCTACGCGCAACGCATGGAGACCCACCGGGCGCTGGTTTCGGCGCTCGTCGAGGGAGCGTCGGCGCGCCGCGTGGACCCTCTCGTTTTCCAGGCGCTGATCATCGCGCTCGAAGGCGTCGTGCGCGTCGTTCTGGAGACAGGCGACGAGGGGCGGCGCGTTTCTTCGGCCGCCCTCGACCGCGCGCGACGCGTGATGAAGCGAATGGTGGCGGCCACCCTGGTGGGCAGCGGGCAAGGTGTCCCTCCGCTTCCGACCCCCGCCGACGCCTGACTCGGGCCGGCACGATCATCGCAATGGTCGGGAGCATGGCCAAAGCGAGGGACAGGAGCGGGCTGAGGATCGCGTTCGTCATGGACGGGAAGGAGCGGCGGGTGCAGCTCTCTTCCGTCGCTGCCACTCAAAGAGGTGGCAGGCTGGTGGTGCCCTTGATCGATCTCTGGGTTGCGACGTTGCTACCCGGTGATCTGCCGGACATGGAGTTCGAAGTCGTCGCCGAAGGCGTGACGGAGGACGCAGTCTCTCCGCCCATGATCGCCGGCCCGGATCTTCCGCGGGCGTACGTGGAGCTGAGGACGCTGCGTTTCTGGTGGGACGGCCCGTACAACGGCCTTCCTCTCGGCCGCGTGGTTCGCTCCGTGATCATCCGGCAGACGAGCCTGACGAGCTGGGCCTCCATTCCCGTTGCTGCGTCGTTCTAGCGGTCAGCGGCAGGCCTGAACCTGGTTCGAGTCGATCGACTTCGGGGTGCAACTGAAGGCATTGGCCGGCTGGCACTGGTCGTACTCCGCGCCGACGCCGCAGCCGGGATCGGGTCCCACGTATCCAGTGCTGCACGCCGTGCCTCCGCAGACACATGACGTGCCCGAGCAGGTGGGAATGCACCCCAAGCTCCACACGTACCCGCAGGTGAGGCTCGCCGGGTACTCGTGCTCCTCCTTGCCGTCGCAGTCGTAGTCGAAGGAGCTGCAGTGGTCCTGCACGGTGAACCAGCCCGTCTGCCCCGGGTGAGCCTTGCCGTCCGTGTCGCAGCAGTCGTTTCCACCGCACATGGCGTTCTTGTAGCCGTCGCCGTCCTGGTCGCAGGGGTCGCCTGCTTCGCCGTCGCTCGCATCGTCGGAGGTGGGGCCATCGACGGCCGAGTCGTGCGCGGCGTCTGCGCCGCTCGATGAGGACGAGGCGCCATCCGTCTCGTTCGCTGCGTCCTTCGGGGTGCCGCCGTCGCTCGCTTCGTAGTCGAGGCTCGGAAAACCGCACCCAACGACGACGACGGCGAGAACGAGAGTCGGAGAGAGCGCGCGCATCGTCAGAACCTCCACGCGCCGACTGCCCCCCCGAGTGTCGGAACAATGATAACGCTGGACTGCCGCGCGCGCCCGCCGCTCGTCGCCAGCAGGACGATGCCTCCGGCGATGCCGACGCCGCCGACGATGCTGAACACCGTGACCAGCGTGCTCGCCGTTTGGCCGCGACTCACATCGGAATCCAGCACATCGCGCTTGTCGGGAAGACAGTTCGTGAAGTTCTGCCCGCACATGCTCTGCGCGTCATCGAGCGCCGACTGGCGGACCGCGAAGCTGACTGCTGCGCCGACGATCGAAGCGGCGCCGACGCCGATCGCTGTCCACCCGATGGTGCGCCACGCCGATCCGGACTCCGGCGGGCTCGCTGGAGCGGGCTCCGGGGCAGGGGAGGGCGCGGGGGTCTCGCCGGTAGGTGGTGCCGGCGTCTCGATGATCGGCGACGTCGGCTTGTGGAACTGCGCCGAGATCGCACGGCTCTTCTCGCCGGCGTAGACCACGACCTGATCGTCCACGGGCGGGAACCCCTGCGCTTCGAAGTGAAACTTGTGTGCGCCCGGGTCCACGAGCAGCGGCCGCCCGTCGAGCGTCGTCGTGAGAGGAGCCCCGTCGACCGTGACCTTGACGGCGGTGAGATCGTTGCCGTTGTCGTCCTTCGCCATGATGACGACCGAGGGCGACTGCGCCTCGAGGTCCCGGAGCCACTTCACGCAGTCGCTCTGCACCATCGTGGGGCAGACGCTTCGCGAGCACGCGGCGAACGCCTCGCGAGCTCGCGCGTACTTCCCGTCGTCACGCAGCTGCTGGCCTTGTTCGGCCGTCCTCAAGCACTGCTGCTTGTCGTCGGCATCCGCGGCTCGGATCCACGTGGCGCCGACCGCGATCGTGACGATCGCAACGGCCGCGCGCCTCATGGCGCAGAGGATCGCCGAAGCGTCGTCTAAAAACAATTGGGCTTGTACTTCGTGTGCCCTTGCTCGTCGATCGTGTAGGGCGGATCGCAGTTCGGCCGCTGAGCTGGCGGAGGCGTCCGTCGCCGAGGCGATCGCGAAGGTGAGGTGGCGCCACTCGAGGTCGCGGAGCTCGTCGTGGCAGGCACGCCGGACGGCGGTGGCATCGAGGTGTCCGTGGAGACCGCTGCGGTGGCCGATGGCTCGGGGCTCGGGGACAACGCCCCTCCAGCCGAGTTGCTGGAGGCTCCCTCACTCGACGCGTCGTGCCTCTCGGCGACTCGCCAGAGGACGAGGGCGGCGCTCAGCGCGAGCAAGCTCACGCCACCGCCTATCCACGCCGTCGCCGACGTCGGGCGCATCTTCGGCCTGAGCGCTGCAGCCGACGGAGTGATGCTCACCGGATTTTCCAGCGTCCCGCGCATCGGCGCCGGTGTGGGCGCCTGCGCCTGGGCCGCCGCTTTACCCGATTCCTCGGGGCCGAGCGGGGATCTCGGCGACTGCTCGATCTCGGCGATGCGCTCGGCGCGCTGTGCGAGCTCGTCGTGCACGAGCGACTCGACCCACTCGCCGACCTCGGCGGCCGACGCGACTCCTGCGCACTTCTCCAGCTCGACGGCCATCTCGAGCGCGGTCTGATATCGGCGCGTCGCATCGGGATCGAGACCACGCAACACGATGCGATCGAGCTCGGCGGGCACGTGATCGGCGAGCTCGCTCGGTGCCTTGATGGGGGCCTTCAGCACCGCGGTGACGATCGCCGCCTGGCTGTTGGCGAAGAGCGCCTGCCCCGTCAGCAGCTCCCACATCACGACAGACGCCGCGTATACGTCGCTCTGCCGCGTGGCGGATTTGTGCTGCAGGCGTTCGGGCGCCATGTACTGCAGCCTCCCCTTGATCTGACCCTGCCGCCTCGTCTGCACGTGCGCGACCATCTTGGCGACACCGAAGTCGAGCACGCGCGGGACGCCTTCCGCGCCCACGAGGATGTTCTGCGGCGCCACGTCGCGGTGGACGATGCCCAGCGGTTGCCCCTGTTCGTCACTCGCCTCGTGTGCCGCGTGCAGGCCGTGGAGCACGCCACTCATGACGGCGGCGACGACGCGCACGTTGGTCTTCGACTTCGCGGAACGCGCCGCGGACATCAAGCTGGCCAGCGACTCGCCGTGCACGTACTCCATCACCAGGACCAGCTCTTCTCCGTCCTGCACCACGTCGAGCGTGGGTACGACGTTCGGGTGGTGGATCCGGGCCGCGAGCCGCGCCTCGTCGAGGAACATCTGCGCGCACTCGGGGTCCCCCGAGTACTCGGGGCGCAGGCGCTTGATGGCGACCGTCCGGCCGAAGCCCGACGCGCCGCTCAGCCGGCCGAAGTGGACGGTCGCCGTGGCTCCGGAGGCGATCTCGTCGAACAGAAGGTATCGCCCGATTGGCCTAGCGCCGGCAGGGCCCGTCATTCTCGTCGAGAAAAAGCGTACCCGAGCCGGGGATGGTTGGCGAACTGGGTGGCACTGACTCACGTGGGGTAAACTTTTCGCACCTCATGAGCGATCGCGATTTCCAACCGACGCCGATCCTTCGAGCGGCCGTGCCACCCGTGCTGGCGCGGGGGTGCATCGTCAGCGTCGTCGAGGGGCCGGATACGGGCAAGAGCTTCAAGGTCGACGATTTCGCGACGCAGCGCGTGCTGATCGGACAGAGCCCCGTGTGCACCGTGTGCCTCACCGACCGCGCAGTCTCGCGGCGCCATGCGGCGCTCGAGGGGGACGGCACGGGCGTGCGCCTCGTCGATCTCGAGTCGAGCAATGGGACCTTCGTCAACGGCATGCGCGTTCGCGACGTCTACCTGCGCGGAGGCGAGACGGTGCGCATGGGATCGTCCACGCTGCGCTTCGACGTCGACGCCTCGACCCACGTCGTGCAGGCGCCGGAGGAGACACGCTTCCATCGCGTCATCGGTGGCAGCCCCGAGATGCGCAGGCTGTATCCGGTGTTCGCGCAGCTGGCCGCCAGCGACGTGCCCGTGCTCATCGAGGGGGAGACCGGGACGGGCAAGGAGGTCCTGGCCGAATCCCTGCACGAGGCGAGCGCGCGGAAAGACGGGCCGTTCGTCGTCTTCGACTGCACGACCGTCTCGCCGACGTTGCTCGATTCGGAGCTCTTCGGCCACGAGCGCGGCGCGTTCACGGGAGCGCTCACGGCCCGACGCGGTCTCTTCGAGGAGGCCCACAAGGGGACGCTCTTCATCGACGAGATCGGCGATCTGGACGTCAGCCTGCAAGCGAAGCTCCTCAGGGCGATCGAGCGGATGGAGGTGCGCCGGGTCGGGGGCAACAAGTGGACGACGGTCGACGTGCGAATCATCGCCGCGACGCGACGCGATCTCGATCGCGAGGTGCAGGCCAAGCGGTTCCGCGACGACCTCTTCTTCCGTCTCGCCGTCGCGCGCGTGGAGCTACCACCGCTTCGCCGCAGGCGAGGGGACATCGCCCTGCTCGTCCAGACCTTCTGGACGGCTCTCGGAGGTGACGCTTCGCAGCTCTCTCCGGATCTGATTCAGCGCTTCGAAGAGCACGACTGGCCCGGCAACGTGCGCGAGCTGCACAACGCCGTCGCCCGCCAGCTCGCGCTCGGCCAGGTCGCTTCCATCCAGCCCGTGGCCGAGAGCGCCGACCCGCCCCACGGTGACTTTCTCGACCGCATGGTGGTTTCGGGCAAGCCGCTGCCCGCGGCGCGACAGGACGTGGTGGCCGAGTTCGAGCGTCGCTACGTGACGCACATGCTCGAAGTGCACGGTGGCCACGTGGGCCGAGCCGCGGAGGCATGCGGCATCGGCCGGCGCTACTTCCAGATGATCCGCGCCAAACAGCACTGAGAGACTGGTCGGCTACTTCACGCAGGCGTCCTTGTAGTGGACGATCCCGTTCGAATCGATGACGTAGGGCGGGTTGCAGTTGAGGGCGTGCGTGGCCCGCGGGGGGCGCCGAGGCCAGCGTGGGCGCGGTTGCATGACGGACGGTGCCTCGGCGGGCGCCGGTGCGAGCGGCATTGCGACCGAATCTGGCGGAGGCGCCTGATCGTCCGCGGGCACACCGGATCCGGAGGGGGCCGACGCGGGCTCGGGCGCACTGGGAGCACTGGCGGCCGATGTTGCCGTCGTGTCCCCCGAAGCATGCAACGCGATGATGATGGCGACTGCGGCGACGGGGGGAACGACGAGTGCCGCGGCCAGGGCGATGCGCCCGGGAGCACGTCGCGCCACTTCCTTCTTCGAAGTCGACTCGCTGCCGAAGCTCTCGACCTCGCGCATCGACGTCGTACGTGCGTCGAGCGTGTCGCCCACGGCCCGCCGGAGCCAGGCTGCGACTTCCTCCTTCGACGCTGGAGTCACGGCAGCTGCGAGCGCCTCGGCCATCTCCAGCGCAGTCGCAAAGCGATCCCGTCGCTCCCTCGCCACCGCTCTTGAGGTGACGGCATCCAGCTCCGCAGACACCTCCGGTGCGAAGGTGCTCGGCGGCGGGATCTGCCCTTCCAGCACGCGCGATGCGAGCGCGGCCTCGTTCGACTCGTCGAAGAGGTGTCGCCCCGCGAGGGCTTCCCAGAGCACGACCCCCGCCGAGTACACGTCTGCCTGTCGCGTGACGGCAGCTCCGACCAGCTGCTCCGGCGCGATGTACGCCGTCCGGCCTTTCACCTGCCCTTGCGTCGTGACCTGGTTCCTCTGAAGCGCCTTGGCGATCCCGAAGTCGAGCACGCGCGCCGTGCCGTCGGCGCCGACGACCACATTCTGCGGCGAGATGTCGCGATGCACGAGGCCCAGGTGGCGTCCGTCCTCGGCGCGCGCCTCGTGGGCGGCGTGCAACCCCTGCAGCACGTCGACGATGATCGCCGACGCGACGGCTGGCGGCATGCGCTGACCGAGTCGGCGTGCAGCGCTGACCGCCGTCGCCAGGTCCACGCCGTGCACGTACTGCATCACGATGCACAACCGCCCCTCGTCGTGCACGACGTCGAGCGTCTGCACCACGTTCGGATGCTGGACGCGGCCCGACAGGCGAGCCTCGTCGAGCAGCATGGTGTAGTGCTCGTCGTCCGCGTACTGGGGCAGCAGCAGCTTGAGCGCCACGAGGCGCGAGAAGCCGGCCGGCCCGACGAGCCTTCCCATGTGGAGGCTCGCCGTTCCTCCGCTCGCGAACGCGCCGAAGAGCCAGTAGCGGCCGACGCGCGTGGGTCCAGAGCGTGCGTCGGACTCCATCGATCGCCCCATCAAGCATAGCAGGGCCGATCCATGCGCCCGGTGGGGCGAAGGAAGTCTTCGCCCCCCGAACACGCGGCGCCGATCGTGAACGTCACTCGACCACGCAGATGGCGATTTCTCGCGTGGACGTTGCTCCGTGAGTCACGGCATCGCGCTTGCTGAGGGAGCCGCTCGGAGGCCAGGCAATGAGATCGTTCCGACCAGGGCGAGGGGTGTTCGTGATCGTCGCGTCCGCTCTCGCCATGGGATGCTCATCGGGGGTCGGCGGCACCGTGCCGTCGAGTGGCCAGGGCACGTGCGACGACGCGAGCTGCGGCGCCGCTCCTGATGCCGGTAGCACGGTCCCCTCGTTCGACTCCGGCGCTTCACCGTCTGGAGACGCGGGCTACCCCACGTCTTTCGGCGATGGGGGCTCGTCGCTGCCGCCGTCCGACGACGGGGGGGAGCCGAGCTCCGAAGGAGGGCAGGTGAGCTCCGAAGGCGGCTTCCCGCTTCCGGGCGATGGCGGCGTCGTCATGTGCAATCCGCTCGACCCGAAGTACTCCCAGGAGTTCCTGCAAGCCTCGCTGTCGGGGCTACCGACGCCCTGCGACTCCTGCGTCGCGAACCAGTGCTGTTACGACCTGCTCGGCTGCGTGGCCCAATGAGCGGGTCGCTGGCCCCCGCGGCGCCCGCGGGTGGGGTGAATGAATCGTTCATCCCCCGAACGAATGCCGCCGATGCCGGGCGCGCGCCCACGCTCGATTCAGTGTCCTCGCGCCGGTTTGACCCCTCGGCGGCGCGGCATCTCGCTTGCTGGATTCCGACATCACGGAGGTCAGTGCCATGAGTGCGATCCGTCTGCTGCGTCTCTTGTTGGCTGCCATCGTCGTCCTCGTCGTCGGCTGCGGCAACTCCCCCGGACAAACCGGCTTCTCGAACGCCGGCAGCTCCGGCGGGAGTGGCGGATCCGGCGGCGGCGGTAGCAACGGCAACGGCAATGGAAACGGCAGCTCCGGCGGGGGCAGCGGTAGCAGCAGCGGGGGCGTGACCATCAGCAACGACGGCGGCTCCAAGACCGTCACCCTCACCATGGGACCCTTCACCGTCCCGGCGGGGACCGAGGTCTTCAAGTGCCAGAACTTCGCCAACCCGTTCGGCGGTCAGGACACCGACATCGACGAATACGACGAGCAGATGACCGAAGGCTCGCACCACATGTTCCTCTTCTTCGCTCCGGGTGCGACCGACGGCCCCGTGGGGGATTGCTCCGCGGGCGGGCTCACCTTCGGCCCGTATCCCTTCGGCGCCCAGACGCCGACCGCGACGCTCACGTACCCGGCCGGAGTGGGATCGCGCATCCCCGGATCGATGGGGTTCATGATGAACGCCCACTTCCTCAACGCCAGCGCGGAGACGTTCCAGGCCACGCTGACCGTCACCATGCACGTCGCCGAGCCGGGCTCGGTGAAGCAGTACGCGGGCGTGGTGTTCATGAACAACATCAGCCTGGTGATCCCGCCGACCAACACCCCCTACCAGGCGACGTCTTCCTGCATCCTCCCTCAGGACATGTACGTCCTCGAGTCGACCGCGCACATGCACCAGCGCGCGGACAGCTTCGTCGCCACGACGGGCGGGCAGACGCTCTACACGACGACGTCGTGGTCGAACGCCGCTCCCGAGAAGTACACGCCACCGATGCAGCTCAAGGCCGGCACCGACATCGACTGGACCTGCACGTACACCAACGACACCGGGGCCCCGCTCACCTTCGGCGAGTCCGCCGAGAGAAACGTCATGTGCATCTACATGATGCAGTTCTACCCCCTCGCGGACCCGAGCAACCCGACGATCCAGTGTCACACGTGATGTGAGGGACACAACATGTCTACCATTTGTCGCGCTGCGCTCCTCGCGGTGACTGCCGTCGCGTGCTCCGGCGCGCGAGATGGCGAAACGACCTCCGCACGAGCCACCTCGAAGCTGGGCGACCCCCAGGGCGTGGACTACGCGTGGTCGCGCCCATCGTCACCGCAGGCGCTGCGTGCAGACGGTTACTCGTTCGTCGCGCGCTATCTGAGCTGGGACACTTCGGGGAAGAACCTTTCCGCAGGGGAGGCCCAGAGCCTGTTCGCGGCGGGGATCGATGTGGTCGCCAACTGGGAATGGGACGCGAACGACGCTCTCGACGGCTACTCCACGGGCGTGAACGACGCCACCGAGGCGCAGACCCTCGCCGCGCAATGCGGCATGCCTGCGGACCGGCCCATCTACTTCAGCGTCGACTTCGACGCGACGCCGGGGCAGCAGACGGCGATCGATTCCTACTTCGACGGAGTGGCGTCCGTCATCGGGGTGGCGCGCACCGGCGCATACGGCGGCTACTACGTCATCCAGCGCCTGTTCGACCACGGCAAGATCAAGTGGGGCTGGCAGACCTACGCGTGGTCCGGAGGACAGTGGGATCCCCGCGCCCAGCTCCAGCAGATGGACAACGGCGTGACCGTCGCCGGCGCGTCGTGCGACATCGATCAAGCGGTGGCCGGTGACTTCGGTCAGTGGGGCCCCGGCGCGCCGACCGGCTCCGGACCGCAGGCGCCCGAGGGATCGCAGGCCTTCCTCGTCCCGAACCAGCAGCACTACGCGACGAACGACGGAAGCGGCAATCTGCGCCACTTCTGGTGGGACGGGAGCACACGGTCCGTCTCGAGCGACACCTGGGGTACGGGGATCGCCGGGCGCCCCGTGACGTTCGTCACGGGCACCACCCAGCACGCGTTCGCGCGCGGCGCGACCGGGACGCTGGAGCACTGGTACTGGGACCAGTCGAGCGGCCTCCAGCACGACACGTGGGACTCCGCGCCGGAGCTCGCCGGCGATCCGGCCGCGATCGTCATCGGCGATTTCCAGGACACGTGGGCCGTGGATGGCGGCGGCAACCTGCAGCACTGGTACTGGGGACCGAACACGAACGGTGTGCAGCACGACACGTGGGGATCGGGCGTTGCCGGTCGGCCGAGCGTGCTTCTCTACCAAGGCGACCAGCACGTCTTCGTGCGCGGCGCGTCCGGTACGCTCGAGCACTGGTGGTGGTCGCAGGGCTCCTCCGGCTTCTCACATGACACCTGGGGTTCGGGAATCGCGGGTGACCCCGCCGCCCTGACCATCGGTGACTTCCAGGACGTGTGGGCCGTGGACGGCAGCGGCAACGTGCAGCACTGGTACTGGGGGCCGAGCACGAACGGCGTGCAGCACGACACCTGGGGGTCCGGCGCAGTCGGGCGCCCGAGCGTGCTGCTGGCGGGGGCCCAGCAACACGTCTTCGCCAGAGGCACGTCAGGAACACTCGAACACTGGTGGTGGGATCCCGGCGCCGGGATCCAGCACGACACGTGGGGCTCGGGCATCGTCGGAGACCCGACGGCGGAGCTCATCGACTCCCAGCAGCACGTGTGGGCACAGGATGCGGCCGGTCACGCGCAGCACTGGTACTGGGACCCTGCCACCAACGTCGTCGCCCACGACGACTGGGGGCAGTGACGTCGCCGACGGGCGTCAGCGCAGCTCGGCGCTCGACTTCCCCAGGAGCTGGCGCGCGACGATGAGCATCTGGATCTGCTGGGTTCCCTCGAAGATGTCGAGGATCTTCGAGTCGCGCGCCCACTTCTCCAGCAGCTCGCTCTCGTCGTAGCCGCGGACGCCGACGAGATCGACGCAGCGCAGGGTGATCTCGTTCGCGACGCGTGCGGCCTTGGCCTTCGCCATCGACGCCTGGAGCGAGTTCGGCATGCGGTTGTCGGCCATCCAGGCCGCCCTCAGCGTGAGCAGCCTCGCCGCCTCGAGCTCGCCCTCGAGGCGCTCGAGCTCCGCCTCGACGAACGATCCGCCGGTCCTGCCGCCATCCACCGGCATACCCGCCTCTCGCAGGATCTCGCGCGCTCGGTCCAGGGCGGCTCGCGCGACCCCGACCGCCATCGCAGCAACGAGGGGGCGAGTGTTGTCGAAGGTCTTCATGACGCCGGCGAAGGCCTTCTTCGTGTCGATCTCCGGACTGCCCAGGATGTTGCCCTTGGGGATGCGGCACTCGTCGAGGACGATCGTGGCCGTATCCGACGCACGGATGCCCAGCTTCCTGTCGAGCCGCGCCACCCGGATGCCAGGCCGGTCCTTCTCCACGAGGAACGCCTTGATCGCCGCTCGACCGAGCGCCGGATCGAGGGTCGCCCACACGATGACCGCGCCGGCGCGCTCGCCCGCGGTGACGAAGATCTTCTCGCCGTTGAGGACCCATTCCTCGCCCTCGAGGCGCGCGGTCGCGCGAATCGCCGCCGAGTCGGACCCGGCCGACGGCTCGGTGATGGCCATCGCGATCCAGAGCTTGCCGTACTTCTCCTTCTGCTCCTTGGTGCCCACCGCGGCGAGCGCCGCGTTGCCCAGCCCCTGGCGTGGGATGGTGAGCGCGAGGCCGACGTCGCCGCGCGAGACCTCCATCATCCCGAGGACCGCAGACATGTTGGCGCCGTTCTTCGCGGGCGCACTCGGGTCGTCCTCGTGGCTGACGCCGCCCGCGTCGTTCGAGAGGCTGGCCGACGCGCCGGCGCCACCTTCGTTCAGGCCGTCGAGGAGCGATGCGAGCAGATCGAGCTCCTTCGGGTACGCATGCTCGAGCGAGTCGTACTTTCGCGAGATGGGCCGAAAGACGTTGTCGGCGACCGCGCGTGCCTGCTCGAGGAGCGGCAGGAGCTTCTTCGGGATCTCGAGGTTGATCATGGTCGTCTCCTCTCAGGCCGAAAGGGCCCCCTCCATCACGCCGATCGATCGCAGGTCGCGGTACCACCGCTCGACGGGGTGGTCCTTGACGAATCCGTGGCCGCCGAGGAGCTGGACGCCATCGGTCCCCACCTTCATGGCCTTCGCGGCGCAGTGTGCCCGCACCATCGACGCCTCGCGCGACACGGCTACCCCGCGGTCGGCGAGGCTGGCCGAACGCTGCACCATCAGGCGCATGCCCTCGATCTCGATCGCCATGTCGGCAATGAGGAACGCGACCGCCTGCCGGTTCGTGATCGGCTCTCCGAAGGCCCTGCGCTCGGAGCAATAGGCCATCACGTACTCGAGGACCGCCTGCGCGCCGCCGACGGCCATCGCTCCCCACGCAATGCGCGCTCGGTCGACGATGGACGCGTAGTCGAATCCGCGCAGGCTCCCCTCCTCACCGCCGAGCAGCGCGTCGCGCCCGACGTGAACGCCTTCGAGCCGTACGCGCCCGACCCCGCCTGCGCGCAGCCCCATCGCGGGCTCGGGCTCGATCGTGAGTCCCTCGGTGTTTCGTTCCACGAGGAAGAGGCGCGGACCCACCCCGCGGATGTCGGCGGCAACGAGCAAGACCTCGGCGAGCCCGGCCAGCGGAACGAGCGCCTTCTCTCCGTGTAGCCTCCAGCCGCCATCGTTCGCCCGTACGGCCCCCGTCCGCGGTCTGTTCGGATCGAAGAGCGGCTGCGACTCGAGCACGGCCACCGCGCCGCCCGCGAACGTGTCCCCCATGAACCGAGGGAGCCACTGCGTCTGCTGCGACCGTGTGCCCCAGTCGACGAGCGCATGGACCACGCCGAGTGGCGCGAGGATGGCGAGGGCGAGCCCGAGGTCGCCGCGGGCGAGCTCCTCGATGATGAGCGTGCTCGTGACGATCGAGCGGGTCTCGGCGACGCCGCCGAGCTCCGCGGGCACGACGAGCGCGGCGAGGGTCAGCTCTTGCGCCCGTGACAGCAGTGCCGTCGGCGCAGCCGTCGCCGAGTCGGCATCGTGAGCAGCCGGGCGCAAGATGTCTTCGGCGAACCGGCGTGCGGTCTTGCGGAGCATCTCCTGCTCCTCGGTCGGACGCAGGTCGAATCGCGACGCGTCGGGCGCGTTGCGCACCCGAGCTGGAGCGCCCACCTCCGCCTTGCCTCTGGCGGAAGCCGAAGCCATCGCGCGCGCCGCGACCTTTGCGACGTCGTGAAGTGCGCGCCCGACGGGCCGGCGCAGCCCGAAGCGCTCGGTCAGCTCGGCGCCGCCGAACTTCGTCAAGAGACGGAGTGGTTGCCTGGTCACGCGTTCGAAGGTCGAGGTCTTCGTCCCGTCGACTCGGGTGATCGATTGTGCCCTCTGGGTCATGGCGCCCTTCCTGGGAAGCGTGTCCATTCGAGTTCAATCCGCTCGCTCGAGCACGGCTGCCGCGCCCAGCCCACCTGCCGCGCAGATGCCGAGGAGCGCGGTCCGCTTGCCGGTGAGCGCCAGCTCTCTCGCCATCGTCGTGACCATTCGAGCACCGGTCGCGCCGAAGGGGTGTCCGAGGGCGATGGAGCCGCCGTGGACGTTCATGATCGCGGGATCGATCTCGCCCACGGCCTCTTCTCGCCCGAGCCGCGCGCGGGCGAACGCACGGGAGCCGAGCGCCTTCGTCACGCAGAGCACCTGCGCGGCGAATGCTTCGTGGAGATCCACCAGATCGATCTCCGTGAGCCCCAGCCCGGCGCGGTCGAGGGCCTTCGGGACGGCGAGCGCGGGGCCGATGAGGAGCTGGTCGGCGGGGTCGACACCCACGTAGGCCCACGACCGGATCGCGGCGAGTGGCTTCTTGCCGAGCGCTCGTGCCTTCTCCTCGCTCATGAGGAGAACGGCCGCGGCTCCGTCCGTGAGGGGGCTCGAGTTCCCCGCCGTGACCGTACCGTTCTTCGCGAAGACCGGCTTCAACTTGGCGAGCTTCTCCAGGCTCGTGTCCCCGCGAACGAGTCCGTCGCCGTGGACCCACTCGCCGCCAGGCACTTCGACCTTCGTGATCTCGCCTGCGAAGCGCCCGCTCGCGATGGCCGCTGCTGCGCGCTGGTGCGACCGGAGCGCCAGCTCGTCCTGCGCCTCCCGCGTGACCTCGTTTCGGCCCGCCATCCGTTCTGCCGCTTCTCCCATGACCTCGCCGGTGGAGCGCTCGGCGATCTGCGGTCGCCGAGGGAGCAGCTCGTTCACGGGCCCGAGCTTCGCGAGCGCGGCGAGGTAGTCGGACGGCGCAGGCTTGCCGAGGGCCAGCGGTGCGAACGCGTGGACGACGTGCTGGGGAAGCTTGACCTCCGCATTGCTCGTCGAGTCGCTTCCTCCCGCGACGACGACGTCGGCCTCGCCGCGCTCGATGGCGGCGGCCGCGAGCGTGATGGCCTGCAGACCCGAGGCGCACGCGCGGGTGACGGTCATCCCTTCGCAGGCGGGATCGAACCGCAGGTCGAGTGCCATCTCGCGCGCGACGTTGGGCGCACCGCTCGGCAGGATGACACCACCCCAGACGATGCTCTCGACTTCACGATGCGCGATCTCGGTTCGCAGGAGCAGCGCGCGCACTGCAGCCGAGCCGAGCGCGATGGTGTCGAGCTTCGTGAAATCGGTGAAGGCCTTGACGAACGGCGTGCGCATGCCGGCGACGATGACCGCGCGCCGTCCGCTCTTGCCGTTGCCCTTGTCTGTGTCGTTCTTGCCTGCCATCGCGCAACTCCTCGCTATGCCCCGATGAGGGCGCCGCCGCAGACGCGCAGCGTGCGCCCGGTGATCCCCTGAGCGCCCGGGCTCGCGAGGAACGTGATCGCGGCCGCCACGTCCTCGGGCTCGCCGCCTTGACCCAACGCGGAGAGAACACGACCGGCCTGGCGAATCACCACCGGGATGGCCGACGTCATCCGCGTCTCGATGAAGCCCGGGGCCACCGCGTTGGCGGTGATGCCCCGCTCGGCGAGCCGGGTCCCCAGGGCATCGACGTAGCCGATGATCGCGGCCTTCGAGGCGCCGTAGTTGGTCTGCCCCACGTTGCCCGCGATGCCCGCGACGGACGAGACGCAGATGACGCGCCCGCCGTCGCGCAGGACCTTCCGCTCGAGCGCCGCCGTGATCCGCACGATGGCTTCGAGGTTGACGGCCATCACCAGGTCCCAGCTCTCGGGCTGCATCCGGGCGAGCGTCTTGTCGCGCGTGATGCCTGCGTTGTGCACGATGACGTCGACGCCTGTGGCTTCGAGCGCCTTTGCGAGATGCGCAGGAGCATCGGGCGCGGTCACGTCCAGGACGATGGGACTTCCGTGAATCTCGCGTGCGAGCGCGCTCGTGGCGTCCGCGTCCTCGGGCCGGTCGACACAGAAGACGTGCGCCCCCTCCGCGGCGAGTGCGAGCGCCGTGGCCCGCCCTATTCCGCGCGCGGCGCCCGTGACCAGGGCAAACTGCCCGTCGAGCGGTCGGATGTACGCGGGCGGTCGGGCGTCCCTCGCGCGGGAGGAGACCACGACAGGCTGCGCCGACACGAACGCCGACCGAGGATCGAGCAGCCAGCGGAGCACTGGCGGCATCCTCGTCTCGGCTCCGGGCTCGACGACGATCAGGTTGGCCGTGGCCCCCTTGCGCCCGATCTCCTTCGCGACGCTTCTGACGAATCCCGACAGGGCGGCCTGAGTGGCGGCCTGTTCGGGTGCGGCCTTCGCGTCGACGGTGCGGGCGAGGACCACGACACGGCCGGAGCGCGAGAGGAGGCCGATTCGCCGATGGAAGAAGTCGTAGACCGCGCGCAGGTCCGACGGGCTCTTGGCTCCCGAAGCGTCGAACACGAGGGCATGCGCGCGCGACTCGGGCCGGAGGGTGGAGTCGTCGCGTGCCGGGCGCGCGTGGGCCTCGCCCGCATCGGCAAACGCCTCGAACAGAGATGGCCCTCCGTTCGAGCGTTCGACGTACACGCTCGCG
>DATJYG010000729.1:0-3081 GCA_035499695.1 Polyangiaceae bacterium | reverse complement strand
GCGCTCTGCCAGGGCGAAGAGCCGGTCCAATCTCGCCCAGGCGTCGTCGCCCGCGCTCCGAGCGCCTCTCCCATCGATCAAGGCGCGTCTACCCTTGAGCAAGGCGCGTCCCCCAGGAAAGGGTTGTCGGATGCGCTCTAGCGGGTGATCGCGAGACCTACCGCACCGTCAGGACCAGGTGGCCGGCGATCGCAGTTCGGTCACCCGTGCACGCCGTGACGAGCTCCGTGAGCTCCACGACGTCGCATCCGCTCCGGAACTGCACCTGGAACACGCCCTCGCCAGAGCACGTTCCGTCGCCGCACGAATGGAGGAGGTGGAACGTCGGCCCGCCCGCATCGTGAGCGCCGTCGTCGACCGCGTACGCGCCGTCGAATGCATAGGTCTGCGTCAGGTCCGTCCCCGTTGGCCCACCGTAGTAGCCGCCCTCGGGATCGATGAGCACGACGCCGGTGCTGCTCACGCTGCCGTGCCAGCTGCTGAACGTCCACGTGCCGACGAGCGAGCAGCCCTGCAGAGTCCCGGGGTCGCTCGCGGGCACGAGGGGGCAAATGCTGGTGGAGGGGCCCGCGCTCGCTTCGACTTCTCCGCCGTCGCCCGCAGGTAGCGTAGCGCCGATCTCGGCAACCTCGCCGCCGCACGCCGTAGCGGATAGGAGCAAGGTCAGGAATCCGAAGGCCGCGGAAGCTCTCATCGCGCGGATGCCGCGAGTGCTCCGAGCAACATTCGGTCCGCGCGAGCGGACGGCAGTCCTGCTCGGACTGCAAGATCGCGCGAGTCAGCTCGGTTCTTCGAGAGCGACGAGACCGCGCGCGACCAGCGCGTCGGCCAGCCTCAGCGCGGTCGCTTCGTCGACACCGCAGCGGATCGACAGCGCGTGCAGATCGGAATGCCCGTCGACGCTCGTGAGGAGGGCGCCCTCCTGCGGGTCGCCGTCGAACCACCCGACGTCTTCACGCGAGACGAGCAGGATCGGCACGCGGCGGAGCGCTTCCGGCTTGAGCCGTTCGGCCGAGCTCCGGCCGTCCCTTTCCGTCGGCGGAGGAGGCGGGATGGTGTGGGCGGTTCCGATCACCATCTCCTTGGCCCGGGCGATGACGTCCTTGAACGAATCGTTCGACGAGAACGCTTGCACGACCTGCACACCGAGCTGCTGCGCTTGCGCTGCAGCCGTTGCCGGGCTCGTCGCACGCAGCATCACCGGGACCTTGGGATAGCCGTCGAGCAGCGCGCGGAGGATCTCCGAGCGCGTTCCCGAATTGTCGTCCAGGTGAACGATGGCGAGCCGAGGACGCTCGGCGTCGTCGAAGTCCTTGAGCGCGACGCGCACGTCGAAGCCCTCGCTCACGAGCGCGCGCGCGAGACGCGATCGGGTCAGCGCGTCAGCGTCGACGAGGAGCACGAGCGGTCGCAGCGCCGGTTTCCCAGAAGCTCCCCCTTCTCGTGTCTTGCGCACCATTCCGACCTGCATGTTCCCACCGAGCGCGACCACTGAGAATGAACAGCTCGTTTACCAGTGGGCACGCTTCCCACACGACCTGTCTTCACGATTGTCGCTGGAGGGCGACGAGATACGCGAGGTACTGCATCGTCGCCCGCTCGTGCACACGCGTATGCCACGGGAAAGAGGGATCCTCCGCCAGTGTGGCGAGCGGGACGTCGCCTCCGAGAAGCGTACGGAACCGGCCGATGGCGCTCCCTTCGTCCGGCCCTCGCTGCGAGTGGCCGCCGATCCACTGCTCGAGGGGGGTGGCGCGCGTCGCCCAGTCGAAGGGCGTGCCGAGCAGCAAGCTCGCGCCGGGTCGGAGCACGCGCGCGAGCGATCGCAGAAGCGCCGGAGGCTCGGGGACAGTGTCGAGTACGTTGAGAGCGAGCGCGTGGTCGGCGGTCGCATCGGCGAACGGCAGGGCGAGCGCGTCGCACGCCCAGAAGTCCACCCGCGCGGCGCCGTCGAGGCGCACGTCGAACGTACGACGGTCGTAGACGACTCCTATTCGCCGGCGCGGATAGGAAACGCGGCCACGGGCGGCGTCGCGCGCGAGGCGCAAGAGTCCCAGGTGCAGGTCGACGCCCAGGACGAGCGCGCTGGGGTGACGCTGGGCGAGCGCGAAGGCGGTCCGTCCGGCGCCGCAGCCGACGTCGAACGCTCGGGCGACCTCGCCGCGCGGCTCGCCTGCGAGAGCCTCGAGCCGCTCGAGGCACCGCGCGGCGGCCCCGCTCTTTTCGCGCGACGAGGGGTCCTCGGACGGGTCGAGATCGGCGTACGCGTCCCATCCGTACGTCGAGAGCATCTGTCGCAGGCCGTCGAACCAGCTGTCGGGACCGATGGCATCGCCGAGGAGGCTCTCGAGGGATGGGGAGAGGTCGTCGCGCAGGAGCAGCTCGAAGGCGCGCTCGCTCAGCAGTCGCCGAACGTCCACCACGATGAGCGGGATGCCGTCCAGCACCGGGTACTCCCGCGAGCACCCGGCGCGCGGGCAGCCGAGGATGGCATCGACGATCTCGGCGCCTTCGTCTTCCGCACGGTGGACGGCCCCGAGCGTCAACAAGGACTGCTGGCCCGAGCGGGCGCACAGCGGGCAGACGGGACGGAACTCGTCGAAGTGGCTTCGTCGCACGCGCGCCCCGATTTCACCCGCCGATGAGCACCGTCGGGCAGCCCGGAGACATGACGACGCCGGTGGGCGCGGGGATCGGTGCGACGCAAGTCGGGTGGACGGTGGCATCGCCAACACGGACGGCCGGCTGGCCCCCGATGAGCACCGTCGCCGAGCCGCCCTGGAGGACGCCGGGGCCACCGGGCACGCAGGTCGGGAGCATGCAGGGAACGGTCTTGTCGCCGACGCGCGCCGCGGGCTGCCCTCCGATCAGGACCGTCGGCGCTCCTCCGACGATCGCGAGCGGCACAGCAGGGTGCGGTACGGGAGTGGGGACAGGAGCGGGCGGGTGGATCGGGGCGTGGCAGTGAGGGTTCTTCTGCAAGACCAGATCGCCGATGCGTGCTGCGGGCATTCCCATGGTTAGCTCCCTCAGTTGATGAGGACGACGCCGCCCTTGACGATCGTCTGTGCGGAGCCCACG
>DATJYG010000728.1:0-13224 GCA_035499695.1 Polyangiaceae bacterium | reverse complement strand
GCGGGTCTCGGCGCGGGGGCGGGCGGCTCGGTGCGCGGCGTCAACATCGCTGGCCTGGGGCTCGGCGCAGGGCACGACCTTGACGGCATCTCGCTCGCGCTCGGCGCCCTCGGCGCCGGTGAGCACGTGCGCGGACTGATGATCGCGGGCCTCGGCATGGGTTCCGGCGGCTCCCTCGCAGGCGTCGGCATCGCGGGCCTGGGGCTGGGCGCGGCCGAGCTCGACGGGGTGGACGTCGCGCTCGCCGTCGGCGCGAAAGACGCTCGCGGTGTCTTCATCGCCCCGGCCTGGTTCGAGATCGTCCCGGGTGGCTCCGTCGAGGGCGTCTCCGTCAGCGCCGTCAACCGGATCCGCGGCGAGCAACGCGGGCTCGCGATCGGAGTCGTCAACTACGCGCACAGCCTCCACGGCGTGCAGATCGGCCTCCTCAACTGGGCCGACAACAGCTCGCTGCTCAAGCTGATGCCGCTGGTGAACGTGCACGTCGACTGAACCGCGGCCCGTGGTTCGCCGAATGCAAGACGCTCCCGGCGGACGACGCTCGAGAGGACGGTCAGGCCTCCTCGGGGGCCGCGGATTCAACGCAGGCTCGAATGGCCGAGACCACCATGGACCTCGAGCGCGCGTTCTCGGACCAGTTCGTCCGCGGAGCGATCGATCGCGAGGCGCTGTCGGGCCGAATCCACGACGCCGTCGCGTCCTTCCCGGAAGACGCGCGCCGGGAGGTGCAGGACCACATCGATGCCGTGATCGACCAGGGCGAGCGAGCCGCATCGCAGATGACCCCGGAGGAGCGTGCCGACCTGGCGCAGCCGCCCGAGAAACTCGACGAGTCGCAGCAGGACCTGATTGGCCGCTGGGGCTGGGGACGGCGGCGCTTCGGATGGGGCGGGGTGGGAGCCTTCGGGTTCCCCGCCTGGGGCCGCGCAGGCTGGGGCTGGGGCCGACGGGGATTCGGCCGGCCCGGGCTCCGGTGGTAGCTCAGCGCGGGGGCGTCACGGAGCCAACCAGGGCGCCCAGCGGTCGGCGATCCACGGGCCGGCGAGCATCCACTCGATCATCGCGAGACAGAGAAAAGGGCCGAACGGGAGGCGCGCCGCGAGGACGCCTTCGCCGGGGGCGCTCGCGAGCGGGTCTTGCTCGATGAGCTTCGCCGCTTCGGCATCGCCCTCCGCGGCCGCCTTCTGTAGCTCCTCGCGGTCCTTCTTCACGCTCTCGGGCTCCTCGATCTTGCCGCGCACGGCGAGCATCACGATCGTGGCGAGCGTCGCCTGGAGTGCGCCCGCGAAGACGGCGAAGACGACGCCGGGCCAGCCGAACCACGCGCCGGCGAGCATGGTGAGCTTGGCGTCGCCCAGGCCCATGCCGTGGCGGCCGCGCACCAGCTTGTAGAGGACCACGAACGGGAGCCACACGCCGACGAAGCCGGCGACTGCGCCGATGATTGCGTCCATCCAGTGAAGGCCGCGCAACCCGGGGGTGGCGAGGCCGAGGAGCGAGCCGCCGATGGTGATCGGGTCCGGCAGGTACATGTGCTCCGCGTCGATGAACGCCGCCGCGAGAAGGCCCATGGCGAGGCCGAAGTCCGCGAGGAACACGACGCCGGCGTGGTAGAGCGACGTCTCGGCGGGCATGCCGCGCACGATCACCTCGTACACCGCCAGCCCGATGAGCCCTGCGATCGCCTCGACCACCACGTACCGCGGCGT
Source organism: Polyangiaceae bacterium (assembly GCA_035499695.1). GTDB lineage: Bacteria > Myxococcota_A > Polyangia > Polyangiales > Polyangiaceae > Palsa-1150. The sequence continues at coordinate 11,515 of DATJYG010000728.1, read as the reverse complement.
GATGCGCGCGCCGCAGCAGCGTGCACGCCCACGCAGCAGCAGCCACGAGACGATGGGGATGTTGTCGAGCGGGGCCACAGGCTTGCCGCACGCGGGGCAATGCGACCCGGGGCGCACCAGGCTCTCACCGCGCGGGACGCGCCAGACCACGACGTTCACGAAGCTCCCCCACACCGCACCCCAGGCGAACGCGAACGCGCGCAGCGCCCAAGGGGAGAGGTCGAGCTCTGCCAGCGTCATGGTAGGAGGGGGAGCCTAGCTTATGCTCCTCTCGATCAACGTCGATCACCCAGAGCCGCGCAAGATCCGGCGCGCCGTGGATGCTCTGCAGTCCGGCGGAGTCATCGCGTACCCGACCGACACGGTGTACGGGCTGGGGTGCGACCTCACGAACAAGCACGCGGTCGAGCGCCTCTATTCCATCAAGGGCATGGATCGCTCCCACCCGCTCGCGTTCGTCTGCCCCGACCTGTCGGACATCGCTCGCTACGCGATGGTCGACAACCAGGTGTACCGCGTGCTGCGCCGGTTCCTGCCCGGGCCGTACACGTTCATCCTCGAGGCGACGCGCGACGTGCCGAAGCTCGTGCAGATGCGCCGCAAGAACGTGGGCATCCGCGTGCCGGCGTGCGAGGCGACGCGGGCCCTCGTGCGGGAGCTCGGCCGGCCGATCATCTCGAGCACGGCTGCGCGACCCGGCGAGGAGCCGCTGGTCGACCCGCACGAGATCGACGCGATCTTCCGCGGGCTGGCGCTCGTGCTCGACGGCGGTGCCGGCGGGCTCGTGCCGACCAGCGTGATCGATCTGACGACGTCGCCGCCCGCCATCGTGCGCGAGGGTGCGGGGTCCGTCGACGAGTTCAGATGACGCTACGTACCCAGCGGCAGTGAGTCGCGGTCGAAACGGCCCGACTCTTCGGTGCCACTGTCTTCGATGGCGGGGCCGCCGCCCCGCTCGCGCTCGTCGCGGAAGAACTCGACGAGCTCCGTCTTGCGCGCCTGCGCGTCGGCGCGGCCCATCTCGATGAGCCGGCGGCAGAAGGGCCCGTCGAAGAGCAGGTAGCTCGCGAGGTCGGCCTCGTGGTCCGCCCCGAGGTCGAGCAGGTTGAAGAGGCGCTTCGTGAGGATCGGATCGCCGCGCAGGCTCCCGCGCTTCAGGTGGTCGTTCGCGAGCCGCCCGATGTCCTCGCTCGGGCGCACGCGCAGGCACTGGACGTAGCGGTACTCGGGGGCGCCGCGGCCGCGGGCCTGGGTGCTGAGGGCGTCGACGAAGCCGGGTCCGTAGGCGCGCGTGCCGTCGACGATGACGCTGTTGATGCGCGTGAGGAGCTCGATGTCGACGTCCACGTGGTCGAGGAGGAACGCGTTGAGGACCTTGCCCAGCAGGAAGGCGGCGCCGGGGGCGCGCACCGCCTCCTGGTGGCCTGCCTCGCGCACGACGCGCCCCTTCACCTCGCGCGAGCTGCCGATCGCGAAGATGTGCGTCGCGCCGAGGCGCAGGGCCGGCGCGATGGGGGTGTTCTGGCGCAGACCACCGTCCAGGTACAGCTCGTCGTCGATCTTCACCGGCGGGAAGAGCAGCGGGATGGCGGCGCTCGCGAGCGCGTGCTGCGGGCCGATGCGGTCGGCGCGGAAGAGGGTGCGCGGCGGCGCGGCGGCCGGGATCGTCAGGTCCGGCGACGTCTGCATGAAGACGACCGTGCGACCTGCGGAGACCTCGGTGCACGAGACGGTGAGGGCGCGCAGCATGTGCTTGCGCAGGCACCGCGAGACGGCTCGCCAGCTGATCTCGCGCTGCACGAGCTCCGCCATCGGGCGCACGTCGAAGAGGCCGTAGCCGGGGCCGCCGCCGAGCAACACGCGCGGGAGCGTGACGACCTGGCGCAGGCTGAAACCGAGCACGCGCGCCAGCTCCAAGTCGCTCCACAGCTCCACGAGGCGCCGCAGCCCCAGCACCGGATCGCCCAGGTGCGCCGCGAGGTAGCACGCGTTGATGGCGCCGACGCTCGTGCCGCAGAGGATGTCGATCTTCGGCGGCGCGCCGAGCATGCGCGACAGCTCGTCGAAGATGTACCAGAGGACCCCGACCTCGTACGCGCCACGAGCCCCACCCCCCGAGAGAATCATGGCGACGCGACGGCGTGCGCTCTTCGAGGCGAGGGTGGTGCTCGTCATGTCGCTCCTGCCGACGGGGCCGGCGTTGTCTCGAACAGTGCAGCATGTGCGGGGCGGTTCGGGAACAGCTTGCGCAATCGTGGGTCACGAACGTTCGACAGGAGCGCCTGCGCGAAGTCCACCGCGCGCTGGTGGGCGCTCGGAGCCTGCGGCGAGCCGGCGCGCTTGAGGGCGTCGGCGCAGAGCGAGCGGACTTCGAGGCCGTACTCGCAGCCCTGGAGGTTCTCGACCGCGCCGAGCGCCGTCGTCGCCACGAGCGTGGCCGCGTGCATCTCGCCGAGGTCCACGCGCGCGGTGGCCTCGATGGCCATCGCGTAGAAGTGGAACGACACGAGCGCCATCTTCTCGGCCGCGTGGCGCGCCTCGAGGGCGTGCTCGATGGCCTGCTGCGGCTGCCGGCGCACCCGGGCGAGAAGAGCGCGCACGACGCTCTCGTGCGTCTTGTCGTACGCGTTCTGCGTCGCCTCGTTGAGTGCCCCCGCGTCGCGCAGGTGGATCTCGGCGGCGTCGAGGTCGTTCATCTCGACGGTGACGAGCGCGTTCACGAGCAGCGTGTCGGCCCAGCCGTCCTGGTCGCCGTAGCGGTCGTGCGCCTCGCGTGCGCGCTTGAGGTACGCCAGACCGCGCGCCACGTCGCCGAGGCGGAAGTAGGCGTGGCCGATGTTGGTCAGCGTCTTGGCCAGCTGGAAGCGGCCGCCCACGGAGAGATCGATCTGCAGCGACTCGAGGGCGAGGGCGATCGCGTCCTCGTAGCGTCCCTGCACGAACATGGCGTACGCGAGCGCGTTCTTCACGCGCGCCTCGACGCGGCGCGCGCCGACCTTGCGGAAGATCGCGATTGCGTCGACGTAAGCGTCCACCGCCTCGCGCACGCGCCCCACGCGCCGGAGCAGGATGCCGCGCGAGCGGAGCACCTCGCCGCGCAGCCGCGCGGGAACCTCGGCGTGCCCCGCGGCCGCCGGCGCGAACGCCGAGAGGGCGCGGTCGCACGCGGCGAGCGCGCCCTGCACGTCCCCGAGCTCGCGCAGGTAGTCGCTCACGATGGCCTCGGCCTCCACCTCGAGCGCCGCGACGTGCGAGGCGTGCGCCACCTCGGCGCCTCGCTTGGCGACCTCGAGCCCGCGCACGAGGTGGCCCTCGTCGAAGTCGTAGCGGGCGCTCCGCAGCAGCGCGAGACCGACGGCGCGCGGGGTGCCGACGAGCCGCGAGATGCGCCGCAGCGCCTCGAGGTGCCAGAGCCGTTCGCGGCGGCGTCCGAGCATGCGGTACGCGCTCTCGAGCGCCTCGTGGCCGATGACGCGGCGCCTGTCGTCGAAGCTGACGTACGAGAGGGCGCGCTGGTAGTAGCGGATGGCGAGCTGCACCTGGTGCGTGGCGCGCGCCGCGGAGGCGGCCTCGAAGTAGAAGTCGGCGGCGCGGTCGTAGCTCTCGCCGCGCGCGAGGTGGCGCGCGACGATGGCCGCCGAGAGCCCGCGCCCGAGCGACGTACCGCCGAGGTGGTCGCCGAGCGTGCGGTGCATGCGGACGCGGTCCACGGGATCGAGCTCGACGTAGGCGACGTCGCGTGTGAGGGGGTGACGGAAGTCGACGAGGTCGCCCCTGCGGTCGCAGAGGCCGCGCGCGCAGAGGCGCACGACGGCCTCGTCGTCCGCCGCGCTGGTGAGCTTGAGCACGTCCGCCAGCAGCAACGGGCCGCCGGCGATCGCGAGCCAGTCGACCACCGCGTGCTCCTCGGGCGGGAGCTCGCGGATGCGGTCGCCGAGGAGCTGCTCGAGCGTCGAGGGGAGCCCCTTGAAGCCGGCGTCGGCTCGGTCGGTGCGCGCGAGCACCGCTTCGCGATCGCCGCCCTCGATCTCGTTCTCGCGGATCTCGAGCGCGCCTCGCTCGAGCAGCGCGTCGATCATCTCGAGCAGGAAGAACGGGTTGCCTCCCACCTTGGGCAAGAGGTCAGCGCACACCTGTCGCGCGCCGCCGCGAACGCCGAGGCGCGTCTCGACGAGGCGCACCTGCTCCTCGGGCCCCAGGCCGCGCAGCTCGGTGCGCATGACGCCCTCGAGCACGTGGACGACGCGGTCGTCCGGACGCGTGACGAGCAGCACGAAGATGGGCAGCGGATCGCTACCGTGCACCATCTCGCCGAGGACCTCCAGGCTCGCCTTGTCGGCCCACTGGATTCCCTCGACGACGAGCACGAGCGGCTGCGCGAGCGCGATGGCCGCCATGAGGTTGCGCACGCCGGCCACGATGTTGCGCTTGCGCGCGTGCGCGTCGTCGTCGCCGGCCGCCGCCGTCTGGCGGTTGGTCGCCAGCTCGGCGAGTCGCGCCACCATCGGGTTCGAAGCGTCGCCGCCCGCCGCCCCGCCGCCGGCGCCGGCGATGAGCGCCGCGACCTCCTCGAACGGCTCGTCGCCGGTCGTTCCGATGGCGGCGCGCACGAGCTCCGCGATCGTGGCGTAAGGCACCTCCATGCGGACCGGCGTGCACTCGACGTGCACGAGGCGCGCGTTCGGCGGTAGCTCGGCGAGGAACGTCGCGACGAGCGCCGTCTTGCCGATGCCCATCTCGCCGACGACCGCGCGGCACACGAGCTGCCCGGCGCCGCCGCCGCCGCTCACGGCCGCGTGGAAGCCCGCGTGGAGGTCGGCCTTCTCGGCGTCGCGCCCCACGAGGTCGCTCGACCCGCCCTGCGCCTCGGCCAGGCGCTCGTCGCGCGACAGACTGCGCTCGAGCGCGTAGATGCGCATCGTGGGCGGCAGGTCGGCGGCGGCACCGCCCTGCTTCGTGTCGAGCTGCAGCGTCGGCGCGTCGCCCCAGCGGAAGTCGCGCCGCACGAGGCGATACACGCCGCCGGCGACCCACGTGCGCCCGGTCGGCGTCGCGCGCCCGAGCACGTCGGCGAGATACGTCGCGGGATCGTGCAGCACGTAGCGCACGAGGTGCCCCTGCGGGTCGCGCGTGCCACTCGCGATGCCGCGCACGATGCCTATCGAGGCCGAGACCGGCGTCGGCAGGTCTTCCTTGAATCCGGCGATCGTCTCGTGCACGTCGAGGGCGAGCTGCGTCGCCTCGATGGCGGCCCGCGATGGGTTCGCCGTCAGCCCCGCGATGGCGCGCGCGTCGGTGTCGCCCGTCCACACCCAGCGCATGCCGCGCTTGAAGGCGAGGTCGTCGAGCATCCCGCGCAGCTGGTCCTGCATGCGCTTGGGCAGGGCGAGCGCCTCGAGCCCGTGCAGGTGCAGCGTGACGACCGCGACGTGCCGGACCTCGCGCGGGCCGTCGGTCGCGGGCGGCGCCTTGCGCGGTATCGGCGTCACGCTCGCCTCGGCGCCCTCCGGGTGCGCCGACGTCTTCGGCGGCTCCGCCTCCGAGGGGAGCACCACCGCCGGCATGTTGTGCAGGCTGGCGCGCGACTCCTCCATGCTGCGCGCCAGCGGCACCGCCGCCTGCGTGCGCGCGTCCTCCGCCCGTGACCCGCGCGAGGGCTCGACCGACGGCGGCGGCTCGCTCTCGCCCTGCGCGCTCCGCGGCAAGAGCTGCCCGATGCTCGCCTCGAGCGACGACGCGTCGATGAGCTCTCCCTGCTTGACGATCGCGCGCCCGAGCGCCGCCGCGAGCTCGCGCCCCGTGGCGAAGCGGTCCTCGCGCGCCGGCGAGAGCGCCCGCATCACGATCGCCTCGAGGTCGGCCGGCACGTCCTTCGTGTACGTCGAGGGGGTCTCGACGATGCCGGAGCGCACGATGTCGAGCAGAGCCTCCCCGCCGAGGCCCCCGTGCAGCGCGCGCCCCGCCAGGGTCTCCCAGAGGATCACCCCGAGCGCGTAGAGATCGCTCCGCCTGTCGACCGACTCGCCGCGCGCCTGCTCCGGCGACATGTACCCGAACTTGCCCTTGAGCACCCCCTGCTCCTCGGCGAAGAGGCGAGCGCTCGCGATGCCGAAGTCGGCGATCTTCACGGCGCCCTCGTACGAGAGCAGGATGTTCTGCGGGCTCACGTCGCGGTGCACGATGTCGAGCGGCTGCCCCGCCTCGTCCTTCTTCTCGTGGGCGTAGTGCAGGCCCTTGGCCGCCTCGGCGATCGTCCACGCGGCGACCCACGGTGCGATGCGCGTGCCGCGCGAGCGCGCCGCGTTCATCAGGCGCCCGAGGTCGCAGCCCTCGACGTACTCCATCGCGAGGAGCAGGCCCTCGTCGCCGAAGTCCTGGAACTCGTACACCTGCACCACGTTCGGGTGGTTCAGGCGGGTCGCCAGGTGCGCCTCCTCGATGAACATCGAGCGGAAGCGGCGCGACCCGCCGTGCGTCGGCAGGATGCGCTTGAGGACGAGCACCTTGTACGTCCCCTCGGCGCCGCGCTTCTTCGCGAGGAACACCTCGGCCATGCCGCCGGCACCGAGACGCCGCACGATCTCGAACTGTGCGATCTCCTTCGGCGGCTTGGCGGCTGGTTGCTCGCTGGGCACGTGAGCTGGCTCTTCGGACACGGCGCTGCGCGGATAGCGAACGCGGGCGTATAGTTTACACTGCAAAGCCGCGGGCCCAGCATGGCTGAAGCCAAATCGATCCGTCCTGCGCCGACCGCGAACGGCGAGCTCTCGAAGACGCCGCTCGTGCATCTGCTGGTCTACGCGCACGACAAGCGGCTCACCGGGTCCATCGAGCTGCTCACGGCCGACAAGCGCAGCGCCGCCATCGTCTTCGCGAACGGCGAGCCGTCGAAGGTGCGCACGAGCGAGCCGGTCGCCTACCTCGGACGCGTCATGCTCGAGCTGGGGTTCGTCACGGAAGAGGAGCTCAGTCGCTCCCTCGCCGAGCTCGCGAAGGCCAAGGCGTCGGGCCAGAAGCTGCACGGGGAGGTCCTCGTCACGATGGGCGTCGTCAAGGAGGCGCAGGTGCAGGCGGCGCTGCGCGAGCAGGTCGGCCGCAAGCTGCGTCACATCGCCGGGCTGCCGCCGGACACGAAGTACGGTTACTACGACGCCCACGACTCGCTGCACGGGTGGGGGCGCGAGACGGTGCGCGGTGTCGATCCGTTCCCGGTGCTCTGGGGAATGCTGCGCGAGTTCCCGCCCTGGGATCACGTGAACGCGGCGCTCGGGCGCATCGCGACGTCGGCGCTGAAGATACGCTCCGGAGTGGACGGGACGCGTCTCGGTCTGGAGGGTGAGGAGCTCGCGGCGATCGAGCTGCTGCGGAGCAGGCCGCAGCGCGTGTCCGAGATCGCGCGCGCCGCGCACATCAACGAGCGCAATGCGCAGCTCCTGGCGTACCTGCTCCTCGCGACGAAGCAGGTGGAGGTGATGCCGGCGGATCCGTCGGTGGCCCCTCCGAGCCCGCCGTCGACCTCGTCGCGGCCGCCGTCGTCGCGGCCGTCGCGCCTCCCGCCGAGCAAGCGTCCCGGCGCGAACATGAAGGTGCCGACGCCGCAGGGGATCTCGCCGGAGGTGGCGACGCGCTGGCGCGAGATCCTCGAGCGCGCCCAGACCATCGACCGCGCCGACTACTTCTCGATGCTCGATCTGGCGCGCGACGCGACGCGCGACGAGGTGGAGAGCGCCTACATCGGGCTCGCCAAGAAGTGGCACCCCGACCGGCTGCCGCCGGAGCTCGCGGGAGCACGCGACGCGTGCGCGCGCGTCTTCTCGCGCATGAGCGAGGCGCGGGCGACGCTCGTCGACGACGATGCGCGCGCCAAGTACATGAAGCTGCTCAACGAGGGCAGCGGCTCGCCCGAGACGCAGGAGACGGTGCTGGCCATCGTCGACGCGGCGACGAGCTTCCAGAAGGCCGAGGTCTGCTTCAAGCGCAACGACATGGCGCAGGCGGAGAAGCTCTGCCGCAAGGCGCTGGAGCTCGATGCGACGCAGCCCGACTACCACGCGCTTCTCGCGTGGCTCGTGGCGATGAAGCCCGAGAGCCAGTCGGCCGAGGCGACGATGTCGTGCATCAGGATGCTCGACAAGGCGATCTCGCTCAGCAACCGCTGCGAGAAGGCCTACTTCTGGCGCGGGATGCTCTACAAGCGCCTCGGCAAGATGGACGTCGCGCAGAAGGACTTCAAGCGGGTGGCCGACATGAACCCCCGCAACATCGACGCCGTGCGCGAGGTGCGCCTGCACACCATGCGCGCCAGCGGGCGCGGGAGCACGCCGCCGCCTCCGCCCGCGGGGCGCGACAGCACGCCGCCGGGCAAGCCCACCGACGACAAGAAGGGTGCGAACATCTTCGGGCGCCTGTTCAAGAAGTAGCTAGCGCTTCCGGGTCGCGCGCCAGCGCCAGACGAAGAGGGCGACCATGAACGCCGCGAACGCGGCGGTGAGCACCGTGAGCTGCCGGGCCTTGCGCGCCGCCCGGGCGGCCGGCGCGCCGCCGCCGGCGCCGGCCGTCGCCGCGGGCAGGCGGAGAGAGAGCGCCCGGCGGTCGCCCGTGAGGACGCCCTCGATGCTCGCTCCCGAGGCGACGATGCGCGCGACCTCGCGGTGGCCGGCGGGCAAGGCGCTCAGGTAGTAGAGCGTGACGGCGACCTCGGACGCGCCGGCGCCGCACGCGTAGCTCGCGTCGAGCGCGAGCCCGTCGCCCTCGGTGGGGTACGATCCGCGCCAGGTCGGGTCGCAGCGCGACCCGTCGGCCGTCACGTCCACGCCGTCGAGGACGAAGGCGCGCAGGTCGTCGTCCCGGAGCGGCGTGCCGTTGAGCGGCTCGGCGCTGGCGAAGACGAGGTGCGCGTCCACGTGCCCGTCCGGGGCGACGTCGAACTCCGCCGTCGAAACGCCGGGGGTGTGCGCGGACGCGAGCCGTGGCAAGAAGAGGAGGGCCATGACGACGACGACCACCGCGATGCCCAAGAGGACGGGCGGACCCCCGGCGCTCGCCCTGGGGACCATGAACTTCGGGAAGCGCACGTTCCCGCGCGACGCCGAGCGAATCGTCCGCCGGGCCCTCGAGCGGGGGGTGCGCGTCTTCGACACGGCCAACGCATACAACGACGGCGAGGCCGAGCGCATCCTCGGCCGTGCGCTGGGGCGCGACCGTGCGACCGCCGTCGTGGCGACCAAGGTCGGCTTCGCCCGCATCGCCGGAAAGCCCGAGGGCCTGTCGCCCGAGACCATCCGTCGCGCCATCGCCGGCTCGCTCGAGCGGCTCGGCACGCAGTGGGTCGACGTCTACTACCTGCACACGCCCGATCACGCGACGCCGCTCGACCAGACGCTCGCCACGATGCGCGAGCTCTGGAACGGCGGGCAGGTGCGCGAGTGGGGCGTCTCGAACTACGCCGCCTGGCAGATCCTCGACATGAGCCTGCTCGCCGACCGCATGGGGCTCGTGCGGCCCGTCGTCTCGCAGGTCCTCTACAACCTGCTGCACCGGCAGCTCGACGTCGAGTACTTCGCGTACACGCTCGAGCATCCGATCCACACGACCATCTTCAACCCGCTGGCGGGAGGGCTGCTCTCGGGCAAGCACCTCTTCGACGCGGGGCCGGGAAAGGGGACGCGCTTCGAGGACAACGCCATCTACCGGCGCCGCTACTGGACGCGGCCGATGTTCGAGCGCGTCGAGCAGCTCCGGGCCGTGGCGCACGGCGAGCGGATCAACATGGTGCAGCTCGCGTACGCGTGGGTCGCGTCGCGCGCCGACGTGGACTCGATCCTCGTGGGGCCCGCGACCGTCGAGCAGCTCGACGACGCGATCGACGCCGTCCAGAAGAAGCTGTCCCCCGAGGCGCTGGCGAAGCTCGACGAGCTGTGGCGCACGTGGAACGGCACCGACACGAACTACGTGCGCTGAGTACCGCACGCTCGAAGAGTGCGGACTCGAACGCTAGACTGAACAAGCCGAAGCCGCGATGTACGAGGAAGCGATCGCCCATTACCGGGAGCACGGCTGGGCGCGGCTCGGCGTGATGGCCGACGAGGCGGCGCTCGCGGCGCTGCGCGCGCGCGCCGACGACATCATGCTCGGGCGCGTCGTGCACGAGGGGCTCTTCTTCCAGCACGACGCCGGGAGCGGCCGCTACGAGGACCTCGAGTTCGGCCGCGGCTGGGTGGGCCCGAGCCTCTCGTACCGCAAGATCGAGAAGCTCGAGCGCGATCCGGTGTTCCGCGCGTGGATCGAGAACCAGGCGCTCGAGGGCATCGTGCGCGCCGTCGTCGGCGACGAGGTGGCGCTCTACCGGGCGACGCTCTTCACCAAGAGCGCCGCGGGCGGCACCGAGCTCCCGTGGCACCAGGACGGCGGCAGCTTCTGGGGGCTCGACCGCGATCCGGAGCTGCAGGTGTGGACCGCGCTCGACGACGTGCCCGACGGCTCGGGATGCGTCGAGGTGCTCGACGGCAGCCACCGCGGGGGCCTCGCGACGCCGCTCGGCGGCACCATCCCGCGCGACGTCCTCGAGCGCGCCGGCGCCGACGCACGCAGGCTCGCCCTCCCCGCACGCGCCGGAGAGGTGCTCCTCATCCACAACCACGTGTGGCACCGGTCGGGCACCAACGCGACGGGCCGCCCGCGCCGCGCCTTCACGGTGTCGTACATGCACGCGGCGACGCGCTGCACGCGCCGGCGCCGCGCGCCCCGGAGCTTCGTCCGCGTCTACGCGCGGTGAAGCTTGGAGTGCTTGATGCCGTACGTGAAGTAGACGACGAGGCCGATGACGAGCCAGACGCCGAGGCGCGTCCAGTTCGGCCACCCGAGCCCGAAGATCATCGAGCCGCACACGACGACGCCGAGCGTCGACACGACGGGGACCGCCGGCACGCGGAACTGGCGCGGCGCGTTCGGCTCCTTCACGCGCATCACCCACACGCCGATGGAGACGAGGATGAACGCGAAGAGCGTCCCGATGCTCGTCATGTCGCCCACGATGTCCTCCGGCAGGAACGCGGCGAAGAGGCCCGTGAAGCCGAAGAAGAGCCAGTTGCTCTTGTACGGCGTGCGGTAGCGGGGGTGCACCTGCGAGAACGCGGGCGGCACGAGGCCGTCGTGGCTCATCGTGTAGAAGACGCGCGACTGCCCGAGGAGCATGACCAGGATGACCGACGAGAAGCCGCCGAGGATGGCGACGGTCACCGCGTTGGAGAGCCACTTGTACCCGGGCATGAACGCGTCGATGGCTCGCGCTACCGATGCCTCGCTGCCCGAGCCTCGGAAGAAGTCGACCGGCGCGAGACCCGTGAGCACGAACGCGAACAGCACGTAGAGAACGGTGCAGATCGCCAGTGATCCGAGGATGCCGAGGGGCATGTCGCGTTTGGGGTTCTTCGTCTCCTGCGCCGCGGTCGACACTGCGTCGAAACCGATGAACGCGAAGAAGACTATGCCGGCAGCGCCGAGGATGCCGCGCCAG
>DATJYG010000727.1:0-11131 GCA_035499695.1 Polyangiaceae bacterium | reverse complement strand
CGCCGCATAGCGACTGAGTCCCGCCAGAGGCGGGACGACGGCGCGAAGCGCGGCTAGAAGAGTCGCCGGGTTCGCTGTAGAAGCGACCCGGCCATGCGCGTCGATGCCTTCAGCTACGAGCTCCCCCCGGAGCTCATCGCGCAGCGGCCTGCCGAGGAACGCGAGCTCGCTCGGCTGCTCGCCCTGCCCCAGGGCGGCGGAGGCGCGCCCGAGCAACGGCGCGTGTCGGAGCTGCCGGACCTGTTGCCCCCCGGGGCGCTCGTCGTGGTCAACGACACGCGCGTCGTGCCCGCGCGACTGCTCGGACGCAAGCGCGAGACCGGGGGGCGCGTGGAAGTGCTGCTCGTGCGGCGCACCGGTGTCCGGGAGCTCGAGGTCGCTCCGGGAGACGTGCGCGCGGCCGAGGTGTGGCGCGCGCTCGGCAAGGCGAGCAAGCCGCTCAAGTTCGGATCCGACGTCGACATCCCGCTGCGCGGCGCGGAGGACGGGCCGGCGATGCTCGTCGTTCGCCTCCTCGGGCGCTCCGAGGATGACGGGCTGCTCGAAGTGGCCGTGTGGACCGTCTCCGGCGAGCCCGTCGACGCCGCGGTCAAGGCGTGCGGGCACGTTCCGCTTCCGCCGTACATCAAGCGCGAGGACGAGCAGGACGACGTCGAGCGCTACCAGACGGTCTACGCGCGCCACGATGGAGCCGTCGCAGCGCCCACCGCGGGTCTGCACCTGACGAACGCGATGCTCGGGCGGCTCGCGGTCCGCGGATGCGAGGTGGCGAGCGTCACGCTGCACGTGGGTCTCGGGACGTTCCAGCCGGTGACCGTCGAGGACCTCGACCAGCACCCGATGCACTCGGAGCGGTTCGTCGTGTCGCAGACGACCGCGGACGCGGTGGCCCGCGCGCGTTCACGCGGTGCGCCCGTCGTCGCAGTCGGCACGACGACCGTGAGGGCACTCGAGTCGGCTGCGGACCCGGAGCGACCCGGATGCGTGTCGGCGCGCAGCGGGGATACGTCGCTGCTCATCCAGCCCGGCCACGCCTGGCGCGTCGTCGACGGGCTCCTCACGAACTTCCACCTGCCACGCTCGACGCTGCTGGCGATGGTGTGCTCGTTCGCCGGACGCGAGCGGGTGCTCGACGCCTACCGGTTCGCCGTGGAGCAGCGCTACCGCTTCTTCTCGTACGGCGACGCCATGCTTCTCTGGAGGGCGGCTTGAGGCCGCCCACTCCGGGATTCGCATTCCGCGTCGTCGCCGAGGACGGACCCGCTCGACGAGGCGTGCTGACCACGCCTCACGGCGACGTCGAGACGCCCACGTTCATGCCCGTGGGTACGCAGGGGAGCGTGAAGACGCTGACGCCGGTGGAGGTCGCGTCCACCGGGGCGCGCGTCGTGCTGGGCAACACGTACCACCTGATGCTGCGGCCCGGCGCCGAGGCGATCGCTCGCCTCGGGGGCCTGCACGCCTTCACGAAGTGGCCGCACGCGATGCTCACGGACTCCGGCGGCTTCCAGGCCTACTCGCTCGCTGCCAACGGTTCACAACCGCTCGTCGGAGCCTCCGAAGAGGGGTTCACCTTCAAGTCGCACCTCGACGGCTCGACGCACCGCCTCACGCCCGAGGAAGCCGTGCGTGTGCAAGGGCTCATCGGGGCAGACATCCAGATGCAGCTCGACGTGTGCCCTCCCGGCGAGTCGCCCCGCGACGCCGTCGCTGCCGCCGTCGCTCGCACCACCCGGTGGGCCAAGCGCGCGCTCGCGAGCGAACGCCCTCCGCAGCAGGCCCTGTTCGGCATCGTGCAGGGAGCGTGCTTCGTCGATCTGCGACGCGCCCACGCCGAGGAGCTCGGAGAGCTCCCGTTCGACGGCCTTGCCCTCGGCGGCTTCTCTGTGGGCGAGCCGAACGAGCGCATGCACGAGACGCTCTGCCAGGTCGCCCCCAGCCTCGATCGCGAGCGTCCTCGGTACCTGATGGGCGTGGGCACGCCGCGCGACCTCCTGCTCGCGATGGGCGCCGGCGTCGACATGTTCGATTGCGTCCTCCCGACGCGCAACGCTCGCAACGGCCAGGCCCTCTGCCGATTCGGGCGCATCGTCATCAAGAACAACCGCTGGAAGGACGATGCTCGCCCCATCGACGAGCGCTGCACCTGCGCGTGCTGCGCCGGCGGCTACTCGCGCGCATACCTGCGTCACCTCTATCTCGCGGGCGAGATCCTCGTCCTGCGGCTGCTGTCCCTGCACAACCTGCACTGGTACGGCGAGATCGTCGCCGGGGCGCGCGCCGCCATCGCCGAAGGCCGCTACGCCGAGTGGGCGCGCGAGGTCACCTCCGAGTTGGAAGCCGGGGTCGGGTGAGCGTAGGCTAGTCTGGAGCAACTAGCGTCATGAGCGACGACAAGCGCGACGAGAAGCGGCCGCTCGGCAAGATCCTGCTCCAGCGCAAGCTCGTCTCGCAGCAGCAGCTCGAAGAGGCCCTTCGGGCCCAGAAGCGCTCGCCGACGCCGACGCCGCTCGCGTCGGTGCTGGTCGACGACGGGCAGGTGGACGAGATCGAGGCGCTGCGCGCGCTCTCGGAGCAGAACGGCGTCCCGGGCATCGACCTGACGCAGGTGGCCATCGTCCTCGAGCACCTCGACGTCGTGCCGCGCGAGGTCGCCGAGACGCACAAGGTGCTTCCGGTCCTCATGCGCACCGATCGCATCTTCCTCGCGATGGCGGACCCGCACGACAAGCGCGTGATCGACGAGCTCGAGTTCGTCACCGGCAAGAAGGTCTACGCGTACATCGCCATGAGCTCGACGCTCGCGAAGACGACCGAGGCGGCGTACGAGGCCAAGGCGCGCGGCGACAAGCACTACCTCGGTCCGCGTGTGCCCGCAGAGACGCTCAAGGCGCTCGGTCTGCCCGCCCCTGCCGGAGCTCCGCCGGCGCCCGCGCGCCCTGCAGCCGCTCCCCCGCCGCCTCCTCCGCCGAAGCCCGCGCCCTTGACGAGGGGCCAGGCGCCTCCCCTTCCCCCCATGCGCCCGAAGGCGCCGACGTCGCCGCCGCGCGAGTCGGTCATCGTCGACGAGGCCACCGAGACCGCCTCGCGCAACACCGAGGTGTCGACCAGCGATTTCGGCGTGCTCGGACAGGACGTCTCGAGCGTCACGAACCTGCCCGACGATCTGCGGGCGGGGGCGGCTCTGGCGGCGAGCGCGAGCGCGACCGGGGCCGGCAAGTTGGTCCTCGTGGTCGACGACGAGGAGGAGATCCGCAAGCTCCTCAATCGCCTGCTCGGCCAGAAGGGCTACCGGGTCATCGAAGCGGACCGCGGGCTCCTCGCACTGCGCCTCGTGAAGGAGCATGTGCCCGACCTCATCATCCTGGACGCGATGCTCCCCGAGCTCCACGGCTTCGACATCGCCAAGCGCATCAAGGGGAGCGCGAAGTACGGCCGCATCCCCATCATCATGGTGAGCGCCGTCTACCGGGGCTGGCGCATCGCCGAGGACCTCAAGAAGAACTACGGGATCGAGGAGTACCTCGAGAAGCCCTTCCGCATCGCCGACGTGATCGACGCCGTCCAGCGCCTGATCAATCGCGACCAGGCGCGCGCGGCCGGTGCGGGGGGAGCGCCCGAGTCGAAGCGCGACCCCGAGTACCTGTCGGCCGAGGCCGAGAAGGCCCTCAACGAGGGCGTGGCCGCCTACAAGGCCGGGCAGATCGACGCGGCCATCGAGCACCTGAGGCGTGGCGTCGGCATCGACCCGCTCGCCTACCGCCTCCACTTCCACCTCGGCCTGCTGCTCGGGAAGAAGGGCCACGTCTACGAGGGCATCCAGGAGCTCGAGCGCGCCATCGACCTGAACTCCAAGCACTTCGCGGCCCTGAAGAACCTCGCCGTGCTCTACGAGAAGGCGGGCTTCAAGAACAAGGCAATCGAGATGTGGGAGCGGTGCGCAGCCACGGCGCCCGACGACGCGACCCGTGCCAGCGTGAAAGACCACCTTCTGAAGTTGATCTGAGCCCCCTCGCGCATGCAGCGGCTTCCTTGCTAACGTGAAGCTCTACGGCAGCGCCACGCGATGAAGTTCCTCTGCGAACAGTGCAAGGCGAAGTACCAGATCGCCGACGAGAAGGCCGCGGGCAAGACCGTGCGCATGAAGTGCCGCAAGTGCGGCTACCTCATCGAGGTGCGCGCGGCCGTCACCGATACGTCCCTCGCCGGGGTGGCGACCAGCGGGGTGGGCGCCGGCTCTGCGGCGTCCGAGGCGAAAGCCCATTCCTCGAGCCGCCCCCCCGCCGGGCACGCCGCGTCACACGGGCAGACCGGGACCGCGCCCGCCGCCCCCAAGGCCGCACAGAAGCCGGCGCCGCCGCGCGCCGCCAGCCCCCTCGCCACGAGCCTCGCGTCCGCCAAGTCTCCGGCCAGGGCGCCCGAGCGGTCGACGACGGGCGCGCTCGCCGGCGCCTTCAAGTCGACCGTCCAGCGCGACGAGGAGAGCTCGGCGCCGTTCGACATGGCGGACCTCTCGCCGAGCGACGAGTGGTACGTCGCGATCAATGGCGTGCCCGTCGGGCCCATCCGCATCGGTGAGGTGCGGAGGAAGGCCGCCCTCGGTGCGGTGACCGAGGATTCGCTCTGCTGGCAGGAGGGCATGGACGAGTGGCGGGCGCTCCGCTCGTTCCCCGAGCTCGTCGCGATCGTCCACGAGGCGTTCAGCTCCGGGCGCTCGTCGTTGCCGCCGCCGGCGGCGGGCGAGAGTCCGCGACCCAGCGCGCCTCCTCCGGCGCCGCGCGCGGCGGCTGCCAAACCCGCCTCCCCGGCAGGCCCACCGCGTGCTGCCGCGCGCGCGACGCCGCCGGCGCCAGCTGCGCGGAGCAACGTCGTACCCATCACGTCGCGCCTCGCGACCGCCGAGAAGCTCGAGGAAGCGACCGACGACATGACGCGGCCCTACACCGGGCCGCCCATCACGCCGGACGGCCCGGCGCGCGAGGCGCCTTCTGCCGCTCGCGAACCGTCTGTTTCTGCCCTCGCCGGGCACGCCGTGCCCGATCCCTTCGCGTCGCCGCCGGTTGCCACGCCCTTCGGCGCGCACTCGGCACCCGCGGCGATTGCACCGCCGGGACAGCCGGTGATGGCGCAGATGGGGCTCACGGCGGAGGCGGCGCTGGCTGCGGCGCAGGCAGCCGGGCTACCGCAGCGCAAGCAGACCAACTGGGCCGCGATCGCGATGGTCGCAGCGGCCATCGCCTTCGGCGTCACGACGCCCATCGCGCTCTTCGTCGGCCGGGCGCCCGCGCCGGCCCCCGTCGTCGTGCAGGTCCCTGCGAACCCCGCGCAGCCGACGGCCAGCGCGGCCTCCATGGCGCCCACCGCGGGACCGGCCGACTCGACGCCCCCCGACAGCACGACGACGTCGACCCCCTCTCCGAAGGGCCCCGTCGCCATGGGCGGCCCGCCGAAGCCCGGTGCGACCGGCAACAGCAACCCCGGCGCGAGCCCGGGCGGCGCCGGCGGGCGCGGTCCGCTCGATCTGCACGGCCTCACCGGCAACGCCGTCACGCCCACCGACGATCAGGGCGACAACGGCTCCAAGGCGCCCGGACAGTGCTTCTCGAGCGGCCAGGTCACGCAGGTCATCGGGCTGCACCAGCCGGGCATCCGCCGTGCGTGCTGGGAGCGCAACCCCACCACCAAGCCGACCGTCAACGTGTCGGTCAGCCTGACGATCGGTCCGGACGGCAGCCCGCAGTCCGTCTCGGCGAACGCCGACGAGTCCTCCGTCGCCAAGTGCGTGGAGAACGACGTGCGAAGCTGGCGCTTCCCCGCCATGGGGTGCTCGCAACAGACGAGCTTCAGCTTCCACTTCGTGAGGCAATAGCCAGGCCCTCGCCGGATATCGCGGGCCCCTCGTCTGAATGCCCCTTCCACAGCGGCCGTCGAAACGGTGTAATGGCCGCCCTCGTAGCCACGTTGAACCAGCGGTATCGTCGGGCCGCTTGCGGCTCTTCCATGGAGGCTTCTCAATGATCGCAAGGAGCATCAAGGTCCGGACCTGGTCGTTCGTCGCGCTCGGCGCGACGGCGGTCCTGCCGGTGGTCGTCGCCTGCGGCGGCAGCAATCAGTCCGGGGCGAACACCGCCGCGTCCGCGAGCGTGGGCTACAACCAGCCGCCCCCCGGCTACGGCGCACCGCCCGGATACCCTGGGCAGCCGCAGCCCGGCTACGGCCAGCCGCAACCCGGCGGCTATCCCGGGCAGCCGCAGCCCTACCCCGGGCAGCCCCAGCCCGGCGGACAGCCGGGACCCGCGCCGACCGGCTCGGCCCCGCCCGGCCCGCTCGCACCTACGGATCCGAACAGCCTCCAGGGAATCCTCCAGGGGCTCCAGAGTGCCTTCCAGGGCACCGTGTCCCCGGGCGGCGGCGGCATGGGCGACATCACGTCGGCGGGTCTACAGGCGTTCGCGCTGAAGGCCGCGCCCGGGATGCAGCAAGAGCAGGGCGTGATGGAGCAGCAGATGCAGCAGGGCCAGCACGCGGTGGTCATGTACACGCTGCAAGCCGGCAAGTGCTACACGATCGTCGGCTTCTCGGCGCCGGGCGCGGTGCAGGACGTCGACCTCAACCTGCTCGCTCCGCCGCTCTACATGACGCTCGCGGGCCAGGACCTGTCGCACAACAATACGCCGTCGATCGGCGGCGCCTCGCAGCCGATGTGCCCGGTCATCGCGTTCCCGCTCCAGTACAAGCTCGACGTGTTCGCGCGTCAGGGCTCGGGAACCGTGGCGGTCGCGCTGTATTCGAAGTCGAAGTGACTGGCGGGGGCCGAGACGGGTTATGCTCCGGCCCACAGTCATGACCAAGAAGACCGCACACCTCTTCGTGCTGGGCGCCCTCGCCGGCGTGGGAAGCCTTCCCGCGCTGGCGTGCGGCGGAGGGCAGAAGCCGGCCGAGACCGCGAGCGCACCGACCGACAGCTCGGTGCTCGATACGGCGACGCCCGCCGCATCGGCCACCGGGTCTCCTGCCGATTCGTCCTCGGCTGCGCCCGCGGCATCGACGGACTCGTCGCCCTCCCCGCTCGCGCAGGTCCTCACGACGGACACGGGGCAGATCCAGAAGATCTTCGACGCGGCGAGCGCGGCTCCCGCGGCCACGCTGAAGCCGGACGGCGCGAAAGGCGGCGACCCTCTGGCCAAGGGCGTGCGCGACGCCGCGAAGAAGCTCCCGGCGGGAATGCAGCCCGACGGGCCCCTCGCGATGGGCGCCGTGAAGGAGAAGCAACATCTCCAGACCGACGTCACGTTGCAGCCGGGCAAGTGCTACTCGATCGTCGGTTACTCGAAGAAGGTGAAGGACCTCGACCTCTACCTCCTCCTCCCGCCGGGGATCCTCTCGGGGCAGGATCTCAGCGACGACAACAAGCCGATCATCGGCGGCCCGCCGCAGCCCATGTGCCCGGTGTCGCAGAGCGCGATCACCTACAAGCTCGACATCTTCGCCGACCAGGGCGCCGGCGACGTCGCGGTGCAGCTTTTCTCGAAGGGACAGTGACGCGCCTCTAGTCGCGCACGCGCCACGCAACTCTGCGGGCGCGACCGCCGATGGGAGGGTGTGAAGAGCATCTGCCTCTCGCCCCTCGACGGCACCTACCCCTCCCGGCTGCGCAGCCTCGCGCGTCCACCAGCGACGATCACGCTGCGCGGTGGCTCGCTCGAGGCCGACCGTGTCGTGGCCATCGTCGGATCGCGCGAAGCCCAACCCAAGGCAGTCGCCTTTGCGCGCACCCTGGCCGGGACGCTCGCTCGCGCAGACGTCGTGGTCGCTTCCGGCGGGGCGGTCGGCATCGACGCGGCGGCGCATGAAGGCGCCCTCGAGGTCGGGGGCAGGACCTGGTGCGTGGCGGGCACGGGAGAGCTCCATTGCTTTCCACCGAAGCACGGGCCGCTCTTCGAGCGCATCGCGAGCGGCCCCGGGGCCATGGTCTGGCCCTTCCCTCCCGATCTCGACGCTCGCGCGCGCGCGTTCCACGAGCGCAACCGTGTGCTCGTGGCTCTCGCCGATGCGGTCGTGGTCGTGCAGGCCGGCCTGCGCTCCGGCGCCCTGTCGACCGCAGGCCGCGCCCGGCTGCAGCGCAAGCCGCTGTGGGTGGTACCGGTCTCGCCCTGGGAGCGGGATGACGAGTTCGACTTCGGCGGCTCCCGCCGGCTCCTCGACCTGGGAGCCAAGCCGCTCCAGGGCGCCGGGCCGCTGCTGGCCTCGCTGACGCACCTCGTCCGCAGGGGCCCGGCCGGGGCCCCTTCGGGGGCCGAAGGGGCCCTCCTGGCGGGGCTTCCGGCCCCGGTCGAGCCACCCCTACACCTGGACGAGATTGCGGCTCGGGCACACCTTTCGCCCCAAGCGGCCGCCGCCGCGCTCTTGACGCTCGCCTTGGAGAACGTAGTAGTAGAGGGCCCGCCAGGGTTCTTCCGCCGACGCGACGCAATCTAAAGACGCAGATTCACTGAGTAATCCGAGAAAGAGCCACAACGTGTCCAAGACGCTCGTCGTCGTCGAATCGCCCGCGAAGGCCAAGACGATCAAGAAATATCTGGGGCCGAAGTACGAGGTTCTCGCCTCGAAGGGCCACATCCGGGACCTCCCCAAGAAGATGGGGATCGACATCGAGAAGGGGTTCCAGGAGACCTACGAGATCGTCCCCGGCAAGGAGAAGGTGGTCCAGGAGCTGAAGGCGGCCGCCAAGGGCGTCGACGAAATCCTGCTCGCTACCGACCCCGACCGCGAGGGCGAGGCCATCGCCTGGCACATCGCCGAGGAACTGAAACACGCCAAGAAGCACACCAAGCGCGTCGAGTTCCACGAGATCACGAAGAAGGGCGTCGAGTACGGCGTCAACCACCCGCGCGAGCTCGACAAGCACCTCTACGACGCCCAGCGGGCGCGCCGCGTGCTCGACCGCATCGTGGGCTACGACGTGTCGGCGCTCGTCTGGAGCAAGCTCGCCTTCGGCCTGTCGGCGGGACGCGTGCAGAGCGTCGCGCTGAGGCTCATCGTGGACCGGGAGCGCGAGATCGAAGCGTTCGTCCCCGAGGAGTACTGGAACTGCGGCGCGGCGCTGTCACCGACCAACGGTGTGGACCACCCGTTCCTCGCTCGTCTGGCGACCCGTGGCGACGAGAAGCTCGCGGTCAAGACGGGGGACGAGGCGGCCGCGGTGCGGGCGCACCTCGAGAGCGCGCGCTTCCGCATCGCCAAGGTCACCAAGAGCGAGCGGCGACGCAACCCGCCGGCTCCCTACACGACGAGCAAGCTGCAGCAGGACGCGGTGAACCGCCTCAGCTTCGGCGCCAAGCGAACGATGCAGATCGCGCAAGGCCTCTACGAGGGCATCGACCTCGGCAAGGACGGCGGCGCGGTCGGTCTCATCACGTACATGCGAACGGACTCGACGCGCCTCTCGCCCGACGCGGTGCAGGCGGCGCGCGAGTACATCGGCCAGCGCTACGGGGCCGAGTGGGTTCCCGCGCAGCCGAACGTCTTCAAGTCGAAGAAGAACTCGCAGGACGCGCACGAGGCCATCCGGCCGACGTCGCTCGAGCTCACGCCGGACAGCGTTCGCCGGCACCTGAAGGACGACCAGTTCAAGCTCTACAAGCTGATCTGGGACCGCTTCCTCGCCAGCCAGATGACGCCCGCGGTCTACGACCAGACGAGCGTCGACATCGAGGCCACGGCGAAGGACGCCACGGTCTACGGCCTGCGCGCCAGCGGACGGACGCTGAAGTTCTCCGGCTGGCTCGAGGCGTACGGCAAGGGCGAGATCCCCAAGGCGGCAGCACCGCTCGCCGGCGAGGGCGAGGGCGACGCCGACGGAGAGCCCAAGAAGGAAGCGAAGGACCTCCTGGCCGAGGACGCCGAGGCTTCGCTTCCCGAGCTGAGCGAGGGGCAGGCGCTGCACCTGGTCACGCCGCCGGGCGTCGTCACCGAGCAGAAGTTCACGCAGCCCCCGCCCCGGTACAACGAGGCGTCGCTCGTACGCGAGCTCGAGGAGCGCGGCATCGGGCGCCCGAGCACCTACGCCGAGATCATCAGCAAGGTGCAGGCGCGCGACTACGTCGAGAAGATGGACGGCACGCGCTTCCGCCC
Organism: Polyangiaceae bacterium; assembly: GCA_035499695.1. GTDB lineage: Bacteria > Myxococcota_A > Polyangia > Polyangiales > Polyangiaceae > Palsa-1150. The sequence continues at coordinate 997 of DATJYG010000727.1, read as the reverse complement.
GACGCTGCTCGGCAAGTTCGTCGTCGACGGCCTCGTGAAGAGCGAGCTCGACTTCATGGACCCCGCCTTCACGTCGAAGATGGAAGAGGATCTCGACGAGGTGGAGGCCGGCAAGGAGGAGCGCGTCGACCTGCTCAAGCGCTTCTACAAGCGATTCCGCGCGCAGCTCGAGAAGAGCAAGAAGCAGAAGCGCTGGAACCCCGACCCGGAGCCGACCGACGAGAAGTGCGACCTCGACGGGGGCGTGATGCTCAAGCGCTGGTCGAAGAACGGCTGGTTCCTCGGCTGCGCGAACTACCCGGACTGCAAGAACACGCGCGACCTCGGGCCGGACGGCAAGCCCACGCAGCCGCGGGAGACGGGCATCTCCTGCGACAAGTGCAACAAGCCGATGGTCATCCGCAGCGGTCGCTACGGCGAGTTCCTCTCGTGCACCGGCTACCCGGAGTGCAAGAACGCCAAGCCGGTGCCCCTCGGCGTGAAGTGCCCGAAGTGCGGCGGGGATCTCATCGAGATTCGCCCCCGCAAGCGCGGCGGCAAGACGTTCTACGGCTGCTCGAACTACGCGAGCGAGTCGATCAAGTGCGACTTCAAGCTGTGGCAGAAGCCCATCGCCGAGCCGTGCCCGAGCTGCAACGCGCCGTTCGTCGTCATGGGCGGCTCTCGCACCAAGCCGATGATCGCGTGCGCGAACAAGGAGTGCGGGTACAAGCGACCCGTGGGCGAGCCCGCGGAGACGACGGCGACCGGCGCTGAGGGATCGCCGCAGCCGAGCGTCGGGCTGTAGAAGGAGCATTCGGGAGTCGGGCTCGGAGTCGGGACTCGGGCTCGGGACTCGGGCTCGGGCTCGGGCTCGGACTCGGGCTCGGACTCGGGCTCGGAGTCGGGGCTCGGACTCGGGCGGCGTGCGGTGGTTTGCTCGTGCCTGGCCTCGATCGCCGGCCTCACGCAGAGAGCGCGCACCCGCCGCGCCAGCGGCAATGGGGAGCAAGGGGAT
>DATJYG010000726.1:0-5666 GCA_035499695.1 Polyangiaceae bacterium | reverse complement strand
CGCGACAACGCACGCGAGCTCCTCGACGCCGCGGCGGGCAGGCGGCGCGAAGAGATCGATCGACTCATTGCGGAGCGCTTCCCGCAGCCGGACGTGGCTTCGAGCATGACGCCGCTTCGGTCACCCCTGCGCGACGAGCCCGTGCTGAACGTGGTTCACCAACACGAATCGAAACTGTCCCCGGGGACAGTTGAAGGGGGCGACGCCGAACCCGACCCGAACCAGGTCGAGATGTCTGTCACGCGGGCTAAGGTCATGCCGCTCTCGCCGCAGCGCCTCGCACTCCAGGTCACGCTGGCGCAGGCAACGCACGACAAGCTGCGCGCGCGCAGGAACTGCTCGGCCATGCATGGTGCGCGCACGCTGCACTCGGGACCGAAGCCGGGCCTTACCCTGCGACGTGCACGCCTGCGCACCGGCATCGGCCCGCCCTCGCTGCGCAGCCGGGCCGCGCCCGGAGGCGCGCACGCGAAATGCGATGAGTCCGCGAGCCCGAAGCCAGGGAGGGCGACAGGGCGAGCGGCCTCAGCGAGCCGAGCACGAGGCGAGGCAAGCGTGTCGCAGCTTCGCGTGCGCGTCGCAGGGTAAGGCCCGGTGCAGGGAGCGACGGGGACCCAGCGAGCATCGCGCATGCCGCGTGTCGGCCAAGGCGCGCCCGGAGCAAAGCGTGACTTTGTCGGCAGCGCGCTCGCCTCGAGCGCTCGGCGCGGCCCGGCCCGCCCTCGCCACGGCGCGACCGGATTTGCCCGCGGCGCGACTTCCATCGCGTGCTAGTCTGCGCGCTCGTTGCCGGAACGACGCCACCCGCGAGGACGCCCGATGTCATCGCCCCGACCGTTGCTCACCATCACGCATCGGGACGGCCGCGTGGAGCTGCGGACGCCCGAGGCGCTGTTCGGCAGCCCGCTCTACAACGCCGACCTCGCGCCCGTCGCCGTCGCGCGCCGCAACTGGAGCACCTACAACTACGCCGCGCTGTGGATCAGCATGGCGCACTGCATCCCCACCTACATGCTCGCGTCCGGGCTGATGACGCAGGGCATGAACTGGCAGCAGGCGCTGCTCACGATCCTGCTCGGCAACACGATCGTGCTGGCGCCCATCCTGCTCAACTCCCACGCGGGCACGCGCTACGGCATCCCGTTCCCGGTCTACGCGCGCGCCGCCTACGGCACCGCGGGCTCCAACCTGCCCGCGCTCATGCGCGCGCTCGTCGCGTGCGGCTGGTTCGGCATCCAGGCCTGGATCGGCGGCGAGGCGCTGCAGACGTTCTTCGGCGCGCTCATCCCCTCGTGGCCGCACCTGCTCGGGCCCGGCTTCGCCGGGCACACGACCACCGAGTGGCTGTCGTTCCTGGCCTTCTGGGGCGTCAACATCGGAATCATCTACCGCGGCATGAACCTGCTGCGCATCGTCGAGAACTGGTCCGCACCCTACGTGCTGATGGTCACCGCGGTCCTGCTCGTCTGGGCGATCCGCGCCGCGCACGGGCTTGGCCCGCTGCTCTCGCAGCCCGGGAAGTTCCACACGTTCGCCGAGTTCGCGCCGGTCTTCGTGCCCTCGCTGACGGCGATGATCGGGTTCTGGGCGACGCTCTCGCTCAACATGCCGGACTTCACGCGCTTCGGCCGCAGCCAGCGCGAGCAGATCCTGGGCCAGTCGATCGCGCTCCCGACCACGATGTTCGCGTTCGCCGCGATGGGCGTGCTCATCACCAGCGCGAGCACGATCATCTTCGGCGAGCCGATCTGGGATCCGGTCAAGCTCGTCGGACACTTCTCGAACGCGTTTGTGGTGGGATTCTCGATGTTCTCGGTCGTGATCGCGACGCTCGCAGTCAACATCGCCGCCAACGTCGTCTCGCCCGCCAACGACTTCGCCAACGCGTGGCCGAAACGCATCTCGTTCAAGACCGGCGGCCTCATCACCGGCATCGTCGGGATCCTGATGCAGCCGTGGCGGCTGCTCGCCGATCCGCACGGCTACATCTTCACGTGGCTGGTCGGCTACTCGGGCGGGCTCGGCTCGATCGCGGGGGTGCTGATCGCCGACTACTGGCTCGTGCGCAAGCGCCAACTCGAGCTCGGCGATCTCTATCGCCCGGAGGGTGCGTACGCCTATGCGGGCGGCTGGAACTGGCGCGCCGTCGTGGCGACGCTCGCGGGGTGCGTGCTCGCGTGGATCGGGCTCGTCGTACCGGCGCTCAGGACGCTGTACGACTACGCCTGGTTCGTGGGCTTCTTCGTGGCGGGGCTCCTCCACTGGGCGCTCATGAGCGCCGCGCGGCCGCGCGCGGCGGCCTGAGTTCCTGCTCCTCGCGCCTGCCCGCCCGATGCCCGGGCATGCGCGCCGCTCAGCAATGGACGATGAACGCCTCGCCGTGGAAGCCGTACTTGGCGTAGCTCTCGAGGTTGTAGCCCGGGTGCGCGACGAGCCACTCGCGCGCCGCCGCGCGCTCCCCCTTCTGCCAGCTCGCGTCGAACACGTTCCAGTCGTCGAACAGGATCACGCTGCCCTGGCGCAGCAGCGGCGTCACGAAATCGAGCACCTGGCGCGCGGAGGCGTGCAGGTCGACGTCGACGTGCACGATCGGGGCGAACCGGCCGCCGAAGCGCGCGAGGTCGAACGCGGGCAGCGACTGCTCGAAGAAGCCCGGCACGAACGTGACGCGCGCTTCGTCCCAGACGCCGTGCTTCTCGAGCTTCGCGCGCACGTCGGTGACCGAGAACGCGTACTGACCCTGCTGGAAGACCTTCGAACCCTCGTCGCGGCCCTCGAGGGCCGGCAGTCCCTCGAACGAATCGAACAGGAAGAAGCGGTCGATGCCTTCCGGGTTGTAGCGGCGGTTCGCGCGCATCGCGGCGACGGCCGAGCGGCCGGCGCCCACGCCGAACTCGAGGTACATGCCGCGGAAGCGCTGCGCCAGGACGTAGAACGCGATCAACGAGTGCACGTCGACGCGACCGGTCACGCCGCGCAGGTCGGGCCACGCGGTCTCGTACGGCATGGGATCGAGTTCGTCGACGCGGCGATACGGCGCGGGCCAGCTCACGCGGGGAACCTCCCTGTTCGATGTGCTTGCGGGCCGCGGCGACCGTGCCGCGGAGGGTCTCGTCAGTGGTGGGTCGCGACCGTCCACGCGACGCCCACGCGCACCCGCAGGCCGGTGTTGCGCAGCGTGTCGTCGCCCGCCTCGGGCCGCAGCACGTTGACGAGCCCCTGGTCGTAGCTCGCCTCGGCCATCAGGCGCTGGCCGTCGATCAGCGTCTCGAGCCCGGCGCCGAGGACGCCCAGCACGTCCTCGTCCTGCAGGTCGTCGCGGCGGATCTTCACCTCGATCGCGCCCGTCTCGTGCAGCCATTCCGAGAGCTTGAACGCGATCGCGGGTCCGCCAAAGAGCGTGAGCCTGACGCCGCCCGAAGCCGCGGGGGACCAGCCGAGCAGCGCTGGCACCTCCGCGTACGCGAGTTCGTCGGTCACGTGGAGCGCGCCGCTCGGCACGCCGGAAAAGTTGATGAAGTCCTCGCTGCCGAGCACCGCCCCGCGCTCGACGTACTGCAGCCCGGAGCGCACCGAGAAGTGTGGAGCGAGCGTCCAGCGACCCGCGACGCCGACCGTGATGCCGTTGCGCGTGCTCGCGGTCGGGAAGTGTTCGCCCCCGAAGCTCGACTCCGACACCCCGGCCGTCGCCTCGAGATCGAGCGCGCGCGCGGGAGCAGCAAGGGACGCCGCGAGCATCGCGCCCAGGGCGGCGCGAGCGAGCACCCTCACGCGCGCACCTTGGCGCCGTAGCTCTGCAGCGCGGCGGCGAGCACGCGCATCGCGGACTCGAGCCGGGCGCACTCGAGCACGTAGGCGATCCGCACCTCGTCGCGGCCCAGTCCGGGCGTCGCGTAGAAGCCGTCGAGCGGGGCGACCATGACGGTCTCGCCATCGAGCGAGAAATCGCGCAGCAGGAACGTGGCGAACGCGTCCGCATCGTCGACCGGCAGACCGGCGCACAGGTAGAACGCGCCCTCCGGCTTTCTCACGCGCACGCCGGGCATCGCCGCGAGGGCCGAGAACACGAGGTCTCGGCGCTTCTGGTACTCCGCGATCACGCCCTGCGTGTAGGACGCCGGCACCTCGGTGAGCGCGGCGCACGCGAACTGCTCGAGCGTCGGCGGGCAGAGGCGCGCCTGGCCGAAGCGCAGGATCGCATCCATGAACGCCCGGTTCCGGCTCACGACGTTGCCGATGCGCGCGCCGCAGAGCGAGTAGCGCTTCGAGACGCTGTCGACCACGATCACCTGCGCGGGATCGAGGCCCTCGAGCGCCAGGACCGAGCGGCTCGTGCGGCCGTCGTACGTGAACTCGCGATAGACCTCGTCGGCCACCAGGAACAGCCCATGGTCGCGGCAGATCGCGGCGAGGCGCGCGAGCTCGGCGTCCGAGTACACCGTGCCGGTGGGATTGTTGGGCGAGCAGATGAGGATCGCGCGCGTGCGCGGGCCGATCTTCGCCTCGATGGCCTCGCGCGCGGGCAGGTGGTAGCCGTCCTCGCCGCGCGTCGTCACGGGCACGCAGCGCACCCCCGCCATCGTCGCGAAGCCGTTGTAGTTCGTGTAAAACGGCTCGAAAACGATCACCTCGTCGCCGGGATCGGCGATCGCGCCGAGCGTGAACTGGATCGCCTCGCTGCCCGCCGTCGTGACGAAGATCTCCTCGACGGAGAGCGTCGCGCCGACGCCCGCGTAGTAGTGACGCAGTGCGTCGACGAACTCCGGCAGGCCCTGCGACGGCCCGTACGGCAGGCACGTGCCGGGATAGCGACCGAACCGCTCGAGGATGGCCTGCGGCGTCGGGATGTCGGGCTGGCCGATGTTGAGCCCGTGCACCGTGAGCCCGCGCTTTCGCGCCTCGACCGCGTGGGGCGCGAGGCGGCGAATCGGCGAAGCGGGCATCGATTCGGCCCGGCGCGAGAGCCGGTGGAAGTCGGACATGCGGGTCTCGGAGGTCGCGCAGCCGTCCGGGCGAGGGCGTTAGCCCGCCGCCGGGCGGGCCGCCGGATGAGGTCAGATCAGTGTAGGACGGGCGTCCGCGGCTGTCGACGCGGAGGGTGCTACCCGCGCGCGGTCATTGCGGGATGATCTGCACGGTCATCGAATTGCCGCTGACGGGGCTGAAGTCGCCGAACGTGACCGTCTTGCTCCCGCTGATCGTGTATCCCTTGACCTTGATCGTGTGCGTGCCCGAGGCGAGCGCGACGCCGTCCGTGAACGTGATCCAGTCGACGCCGCCGTTCGCGACGTACTTGCCGTAGACGCGCACGTCGACGTTGTCGAGATCGAGGTAGGCCGAGACGAACGACGCGCCGCAGGCGACGCAGCCGGGATCGGAGACGTACACGCTGACGCTCACGATCGCCTTCGCCGCGCCGGTCAGCGTGACGGTCTTCGTGAGGTCGGGAAGGTCGGCGCCCATGTGGTCGGTGAGCCCGAGCGTGTGGCTGGAGTCGATGATCGTGATGTTGGCGTTCTGCGTGCTCGTCGGCGAGACCCAGGTGGCGGCCGACGAGGCGCCGTTCGTCTGCAGCACCTGCCCGGCCGTGCCCGTGCTCCCGTTCACCGCCAGCGCCCCCGTCGGCTTGAACGCGAACCGCTCGTTGAACGTCCCCGCCGCGTCGT
>DATJYG010000725.1:0-5597 GCA_035499695.1 Polyangiaceae bacterium | reverse complement strand
ACGGCGTACGCCGGACCCTTGAAGCGATCGTCGATGACGAGCGGCGCCGCCTCGCCGAGCTTCGGGTCGAGCGCGCGCGCTTCGGCCAGGATGCGGGCGACCACGCCGTCGAAGTAAGCCGAGTCGTCGCACACCGCCATCGCGTGCACGCGCTTGGCCACGCCGTGTCGTGCGGCGCCGAGCGCGACGCCGGCGCCAGTACCGCCCGAGCCGCACGCGACCACCGCGACGTCGAAGGGCGATCCCGTCCCGGCCTGCTCGGCGACCTCGCGCATGCACTCGACGTAGCCGAGCGACCCGCGCCCGTTCGAACCGCCCTCCGGCACCACGTACGGCCTGCGACCCGCCGCGTGCAGCTCGGCGGCGACTCCCTCCATGACCTTCGCGCGACGCGCGTACTCCTCGCGGGAGACGAAGCGGATCTCGGCGCCGGCCATGCGGTCGATGAGCACGTTGCCGACGAGGGGAAGCTGCGTGTTCGCCGGATCGTCGACGCGCAGGAGCAGCACGCACCCCAGGCCGAGCGCCGCGCAGCAGAGCGCCGTCGCGCGCGCGTGGTTCGACTGCAGGCCCCCGCAGGTGATGATCGTGTCGGCCTCCCGGGCCATCGCGTCGCCCAGGAGCCACTCGAGCTTGCGCACCTTGTTGCCCGCCTCGGCGCCGCCGGTCGCGTCGTCGCGCTTGATCCACAGGTCGACGCCGAGCAGGGCATCGAGGTGCGGCCGCTTCACGATCTGCGTGGGCGTGAGGGCGATGCGGATGCGGGGCAGATCGGGCACTCTCGTTCCTCTCAGACGAGCGTCACGAGCTTCGCGTTTCCCTCGACGGCGGTGCCCGTCGCGACGTGCACCTCTGCGACGGTGCCTGCGACGCGCGCGCGCACCTCGTTCTCCATCTTCATCGCCTCGAGCACGAGCAGCCCCTGTCCGGTCTGCACGGCCTCGCCCTTGGAGACGAGGACCTTCACGACGCGGCCGGGCATGGGGCTGCGCACGACCTTGTCGCCACCGGCGGCCGTCGCCTTCTTGGCCTGGGCGGCCGAGCGCATCCGCTCGCTCTCGACGCGCACGTAGGAGCGGTGACCGCTGGCGACGGCGCCGACCTCCGGCGGGGTGCCCTCGGTGGTCAGGTCGACGACGCGGCCGTCGACGCGCACGCTGAGCTGCGCGCCCACGGGCACGACGTCGAGGTCCACCGGGCGGCCGTCGATGGTCGCCCGGAGCGCGCCGCTCGGCAGCTCGACGACGTCGACGACGACGGACGGAGCAGCCGGATCGGGGTCGAGCGACACGTAGTAACGCACGGGCGCAACGTATCACGGCTGCATGAACGGACACGTCTGCGTGGCCAGACACTCGTGCGACTTCGCGTGGGTCAGGAAGTAGAGGTCCGTGCCCCGGGTCGCGAAGTAGTGCACGAGCAGGTCATCCATGTACGTGACGCCGTCCCACGCGCGGCACGGGTCGCCGAAGGCCCAGTCGTGGTCCCCGAGCGGCTCGAGGTACGCGTTGATCATCCCGGCGACGGGCGGCCCCTGCTTCCACGAGCCGTCGACCGAGAACGGCGCTCCCTGGATGCGCGGCGCCCACACGGCGTCGAGGTCGGCGCTGGACGACGGGTGCATTCCCACGACGCGAGCCAGCCGCAGCGGGGGCGTCGGGTGCTGCTGGTAGATGTTCTGCGTCGCCTCCCCGAGGTAGTCGCCGTCGTAGAGCGTCTGGGCGCACGTGTCGGCGTCGTTCGGCGGCGGCATGTCGCACGCCATGGTGGTCGGCGACACGTAGTTCACGCCGCACCCGGCGGGCAGCGGCACGCGCTTCATGCGGGCCACGCTCTCCATCTCGAAGCCGTCGATCATCACCTGGTCGGGCGAGCGGCCGTTGTACGCGTCCCAGAGCGCCGGCGGCGTCGCCCAGTCGGCGTACTCGGGCATGGTGTCGGCGGCGGACGGGGGGAGGAACGGCAGGAGCCCGGCGGCGCGCGAGAACGCCATGCCGGTGCCGGTCGGAACGAGGAAGTCGCCGACGGTGTGCACGTCCACGATGGGCCGCGGCGGGATCGGTTTGCCGTTCCAGTCCTTCGCGGGGGAAAGGAGGTAGAGGCGCGCGTAGTTGATGGGGTCTGCCGGATCGAGCGCCGCCTGCGCGAGGTTCATGAGACGGCGGAAGTCGGGCGACTGGCGCAGGTACCCGAGGCCCTCCTGCGGCGCGACGAGCGTCGAGCCGACCGGGTAGAAGTTCTGCCAGAACTGGGCGCACCCGTTCTGCGCGCTGCAGGTCAGCCCGGGCGTCGCGACGGGCGTGAACGATGTGGCCGGCTGCTCCCACGTGTTTATCTCGCGCACGAGCTTCGCGGCGCGCGTGACGTTGCAGGTGGCGTAGGAGTCGACGACGTCGGCACCCTCGTAGATGGCGACGTCGATGCGGTCGCCGATGGTCGTCGGGAGCGGCACGCGGAAGCCGCCGTCGGAGAGCGTGCGCGCGCAGCGCTTGGTGTTCGAGTCGACGTCCCCCGCGACGACCGTCATGCCGCTCGAGAGCTCGCTCGGCTCGAGGCAGGCGATCTCGATCTCGCTCGAGTTCAGCAGATTGTCGACGACCCACCGGACGCTCATCTGCTTGCCGGTGCACTGCGTGACCGGTCCCGTGGACGTGGGCGGACGAGACGACGCCGGCACCGCGACGATGAGAGGGCCGATGATCTCCTCGAGCACCGGGTCCGGCGTGAGCTTCGACCGGGTGGCGATGTTCACGAACCCGCCGCCGCCGGACACCGGGATGGTCGGTCCGAACGTCGGATCGATCGCCCCGCTGATCTGGGCCACGAGGCCGCCGAACGAGCCGCCGGAGGACGAGTAGGTCACGTTCGGCCCGCCGAAGTCGACGTGCCCGTCGCCGTTGAAGTCGCCCGCGAAGTCGTCGTCCGCGTTCCCGTCGCCGTTGTAGTCCTGCCCGCTCTTCCTGTGGCCGTCGAAGCCCTTGAAGATGCGATTGAGCTGCACGCCGTCGAGCACCGACTGGCGCATGCCGTCGCGCGTGTGCATGAGGTGCGCGCTCCAGATGAGCCCTCCCGAGTCGGGCGCGCCGTCCCCGTTCAGGTCGATGGCGCGGCTCGCGAACATCGCGCTCGCCGCAGGGCCCAGACAGGCTCCCTTGAGCAGCGCCCCGAGGAGGATCTGCTGTCCCGAGACGAGCGCCAGGCCGTGCCCCGGCGCGTCCATGCTCACGAGCGCGATGCCCTCGCGGGCGTACTTCGCCGCGTGCACCACGAGCTCGAGGTCGAAGATGCTCGTGCCGTGCCGCCAGTAGGCGACCGGGAAGGGAGGCTTGTGCGCGGCGGTCGCCTTGGGCACTGCGGCCATCCAGGGGATCGGCGTGTGCCGCACGTCGCCGGCGCCGGTCTGGAAGTTCACGTCGAAGTGCAGGTCCGGATCGGGCGACTGCGGATCGCCCATCAGGTACGGCGAGTCGTACGTCCCGATGACGAGGTAATCGACGTACTCGTCGAGCCCTGCGATGAACTGGTCGAGCTGCGCCTGGCTGAAGTTGCTCTGGAACGCCTGCCCGAGGAGCTGCAGGAACGGCGTGAGCGCCGGCTTCACGTCGGCCCAGTGAACGATGAACGGCGTCTCGAGGAGCTTCTGGCACGAGGGTGTCTTCTGCCAGCCGGCCGTCTCGTCGGCGGGGCTGATCGTCGTGCCGACCAGGTTGAAGGCCTGCAGCGACGAGGCCGGGAAGTCGTTCGCGAAGTACGAGAACGGGCCCTTGCCGTAGATGCCGTCGCGCAGGAGCATCATGTCCTCCTGCACCGGCTGGGTCGTGAAGGTCCACGCGAAGGCCACGTGGTCGAGCCCCGTGCCGGCGATGCTCCCGTAGTAGTTGTTGCGCGATCCATCCGCGAGGATCGCCTGCAGGCGCGAGATGCCGCTCTCTTGCGACGGGTGGTACACGGCGGGGAACGGGGACCGCACCGGCTGCCCGTCGGGCCCACGCAGGCGGTCGGTGAGCACGACGGCGTACTCGGTCTTCTCCTGCATCGGGAGCACCGGCTGCAGGACCATCGTGTCCGTCTCGCGCTCGTACCAGGAGAGCAGGTTGTCGACGCCGTCGACGAGCGGCGGCGACGCGGGGCCCAGCGTGTTGGGGCGATCGAGCACGCCGTCGAAGTCGGTGTCGCACTTCGGGCGGTACACGCCGTCGGCGCACGCACCCACGGCCTCGTTGGCCGTCTCGAACACGAGGTTCTGAGACGACACGCGCGGGTCGTTCGGGAAGTAGAGCGTGTCGTCGAGGACCGTGAGGGGGTAGTTGCCGCTCCCCGCGTCGAGCAGCACCGGCACGCCCGTCGTGAGGTTCACGAGGTAGACCGGGTCGTTGCTCGTGTCCCAGCCGTCGCCGGACATGCGGTTCTGCACGTCCTGCAGGTCGACGGCAGCCTCGCCCGCGGGCCGGCCCGGCTCGGGGGCGAACCGCACCGTGACGGGCGCGTAGGTGCCCCAGCCCTCCATCTCGTCGAACTGCTCGCGCGCCGCGCGCTCCAGGCGCGTGGGGGCGACGAGGCTCGCATTGAGTCGCCGGCCGGTGCGGCTCGTCGGATCGACGAAGGTCGCGATGTCGTTCGGCGTCGGGATGTCCGGCAACGGAGTCGCGAGCAGGTCGAACACGACCGCCGGGCCCGTCCCGGCCGGCGTCGAGCGGAGGGGCGTGGGAATGGTGTCGACCGAGCACGCCGCGACGACCAGCGCGCCCAGGGTCAGGGGAAGAAAGCGTGTCACCGCGCCCGAAGGTTACCGCATGTCTAGGCGGCTTCCTCGCGGTCGTCGATCGCCTCCAGAAGTCGGTCCAGCGCGGCGGCCGTGTCGCTGGCCACCTTGCGGGGGACGGCGCGCGTCGCCTCGAGGAGCTCGCGAAGGCGCTTGGCCACGTTCTTGACCCCGGCGACGTCTCGCGCGACCAGCGTGTCCTCGTCCACGGGGAACACGACGTCGCGGTAGGCGCGCGAGACCGCCCCGAGGGGCGCCGCCTCTTCGATGACCCGTCGTCGGATCTCCTCGACGGCCTCGCGCGGCGCCGTGTCGCTCTCCTCGGCGCGCCGCAGGAAGTCCACGGCCTGGTAGGTGGGGAAGGGCTCGCTGATGGGATCGCGCGAGAGCACCGCCGGGGCGCGCCGCTGCAGGAACGAGTACGAGCCGGTGAGCTTGTCGACGGTCTCCTGCTTCAGGCGGAGCTCGCTCTTGGCGTAGGCCTCGAACGAGTCGTACCCCCAGTCCTTCCAGCGGCCGGAGCGCTTGGCCTGCGTGAGCCCCTCGGCGAGCTCGATCCAGCTCGACTTGAACTGGCGTGCGCGGCGAAGGAGCTCCGCGCGCTCGGGATCATCGGCATGCGTGGCCTCTGCCTCGGCGAGGGCGGCCTCGGTCTTCGTGCGATGCATGTTCTGGCGCTCTAGGGGTGCCGCACGGCGGGTGCAAGAGACGCCGGCCTGCACTGACGGCTCAGGGAACCTGGCCGACCGGGTGCTCGGACAGCCAGTTTCGCACCTGACGCGCTTCGTCCGGTTTGTCGGCGCGATCGTAGAGCTCGGCCGCCGCTCGGGCGAGA
>DATJYG010000724.1:0-4167 GCA_035499695.1 Polyangiaceae bacterium | reverse complement strand
CGGGGACGTCGTCCTCCACCTCCTCCAGGACCATCAGGAGGTGAAGGGCCTGGAACAGATTCGTCGCGTCGGGTATCGGGCAGGCAGCGGAGAGCGTGTCGAGGTCGAGCCACGTCCCCACGTATCGGCGCTGGAGCGGGTCGTAGCTGCCGCCCTCGAACGCCTCGTACGGCCCGAGCTGGTCGAGGACGTTGACGACCGACTGCGCGCGGGCGAGCTGCCCGGCGTGACCGCGCGCGGTGAGCGCGGAGAACGCTTCGTGTGCCAAATCGGAGGTGACGGCCGCCTGGTGCATCCGCGCCCGGGCATACGCCGCGGTCGTCATGTACCCGAGCTCTTGCACGCCGTGGCCCGCCGGCGTCGTGCCGACCAGGACCTCGGAACGGTCGAACAGGGCGTACTCCGTTTCGAGCAGGCCGCGGTCGCATCGGGACACGACGCGGTCGCCGACGAGAAGGCTTGATTGCCAGGGCAATGCGCCCCGCGATAATAGCAAGCCATGCTGGCGCTCAAGACTTTTCGGATGCTCGCTCTCGCGCTGCTCGGCTCCACCCTCGCGTGCGCCGGGCCAGGCCAGTACGTGTGGGTGAACGAACTGCCCGCCGAGTACCTCGCCCGAAACCCCGACCAGAGCTACGTGATTCGCGACGGGGACACGCTGAACATCCGCGTGTTCAACCAGGAAGCCCTCTCGACCAAGGCCAAAGTGCGCAGCGACGGTCGCATGGCGATGCCGGCGCTCGGCGACATCGAGGTCCGCGGAAAGCACCCGGCCACGCTCAAGGCAGAGCTGGAGGGGCGGCTCAAGGACTACGTCAACGCGCCCAGCGTGACCGTGACGGTGGAAGAGTTCCAGCCGATCACGGTGTCGGTCCTGGGCGAGGTCACGAAGGCGGGCTCGTACCCCTTGGATCCCAGGGCCACTGTCGCCCAGGTCCTGGCCAGCGCGGGCGGCCTGACGGAGTTCGCATCACGCGACAGCATCTTCGTCGTCCGCGCGGGCCCTCCCGCCGTGCGGGTACGCTTCACGTACGAAGACGTGTCGCGGGGAGCTCCATCGAGCGTCGCCTTCGTCCTCCACGACGGCGATCTCGTCGTCGTCGAATAGACGCTCTCCGTCAGTGCTCCGGCAGGACGTACTGCGGGTACACGTGCAGGCAGAGCATGCACCACACGAACGCCGCGATTGCGATCGAGACATAGAGGATCTTGATCGCCTGCTTCGGCCGCTTCGTCCCCGACAGCATCATCGGCACGACGATGCTCACCAGGACGATCGACAGCGGGATCTGGTGAACGCCCATCTGACCCTCCTCAGCCGACCCTGACGGCCGGGGGCGTGGCGGGTCGAGCGAGGTTGCCGTTGGACCACACGCCGCTCGCGACCGGCAGCCGCAACGCGATCGCGAGCGAAGTCGACAGCGTGTACATGGTCACGAGGGAGAACGAGCCCATGTCGCCGTACCACTGGTCCGCGCACGACACGAGCTGCATGAGCGCGACGGTCGACATGTATTGATCCATCGGGCGCTTGGCCTGCCTCGCCACCCGCGCGTTGAAGAACGCCGACATGGGGAAGACCATCCAGAACCCCATGAACCCCACGTACCCGGTGTACGCGAACAGGCCGAGGACGCTGTTGTGCGGGACGTAGGGCCAGAGCTCGAAGAAGTAGATGTTGTAGAGCGACGAGACCTCGACGTACTTCTGGCCCCATCCGCTTCCCATCACCCAGCCGTATTTCGTCGCTGTCGCGATGAGGCCGAGGTTCTCCATGTTGCGCGCCTTCGTCGACTTGTCCTGGTCGACCGAGACGGTCTGGAAGGATTGGAGGGGACGGAAGATGCTCTCGGGCCGTCCCCAGCCGATGACGACGTAGAGCAGGACCACGGGGACGATGCCGAGGGCGATGCGCTGGACCACGCGCTTGGTCCGGCTCGCGGGAAGCACGAAGTAGAGCGTCAGCAGGTCGGCGATCAGGCTCACGAATGCGAGCCGGCGCCGGTTGAACTGGATGGCCACCATCAGCAGCGGGACGAGCACGCCGGCGACGAGCCTGTTTCGCGGGGTCGGGAATCGCACGGCGAGCAAGAGGAGCAGCCCGACGCTCGCGCTCCAGATCACCGTGTCGTGGTGACTCGACTCGCACTCGGGAAGCGGGTTGATGAGGCCCGGCTTGATGTAGAGGTAGTGGAAGAAGATGATCATCACGGCGTGCACGACGCCCGCCGCAACGAAGGCCTTGAGCAAGCCGATGAAGTGCTCGGCCGTGTGGTGCGTCGCCGCGATCGTGAACGCGGCCAGGACCATCGACATCGGCAGGTACGACTGCCAGAGCGCCGCGCGGGAATCGCCTCCGGTCGAGAGACCATAGACGAGCGCGAGCAGGGTCACGCCGATGGCGCCGAAGATCGTGCGCTTCATCGGGCGAACGGTCGCGACCTTGAACGCCCGCTGGGAAACCGCGTAGGCCAGCACCAGCAGCAGCAGAATGTCCAGCGGGCGCACCTTCGCCACGGGGAGGATGAGCCAGTCTTCCACCCACTTGAACGGGCACCACATGTCGTGCTCGGCGTACACCGACTGCTTCTCGTCGACCCAGACGAGAAAGAAGAGGATCTGGACGAAGCGCCGCACTTCCGGACGAGTCTAACAAATGGCAAATAGGTGAGCGCCTCTGCCCGGATTGCAGGGCCCGCCTCATGAACCGTCACGACACATCCGGCGAGCCGTCGGTTCGAACGCGGGAGTTCGCGGGACTCGCGGCGATCTCGGTCGTCGCCCTCCTCCTGCGCCTGCCAGGCCTGGGCGCCAGCTTCTACGGAGACGAGGGGTTCTCGCTGCTCCGGGACACCAACGCCTGGCTGACGCCCACGGACGACCGGTTCCGGCCGGTGTACTTCACGCTCCTCTACCTGTGGAAGCAGATCGGTTTCCACGGCGAGGTCGGCCTGCGCAGCCTGTCCCTCCTCTTCGGGGTGCTCCAGATCCCCGTGGGGTACGCGCTCGGACGCCGCCTCGCGGGGAGGCGTTTCGCGGTGGCGATCGCGCTCCTGCTCTGCGTCGATCCGATCCTCGTCGAGTTCTCGCAGGAGCTGCGCATGTACTCGCTGGTCGCGCTGATCGCTCTCCTGCAGGCGTGGGCGTTCGTGGTCGCGACGGCGCGCCAGGCCGAGGGGCGCTCCACGCTCGGACCGTGGCTTTGCTTCGTGCTGGCGGGCGTCGTCGGCATCTACACGCACCTGCACTACTGGTTCCTGCTGGTCGGCTTCGGGCTGGCCATCCTGCGACGCCGCGCCATCGTGCTTCGCCCGGGCGTGGCGGCGATGGCCGGGATAGTCGCGGCGTACCTGCCTGACGTCCCGAACGTGATCCGCTTCGGGCACGAGGGAGGCGAGCAGGCTCACCTCATGGCGACGGACCTGCCCAGCGCCTTGCCGAAGCTTCTGGTCGCATTCCTCGTCGGCTTCAACTACCCGCAATTGCCCGACATGGGGCTCGACCGCGCCATCCGTTCCTCGGTGCTCGGTCCTAACCTGGGCCTCGCCATCCTCGCGGGAGTGCCGGTGCTCGTCATCGGTGTGAAGCTCGCGCGCATGTGCGTCTCGCGCAGGCCCGGACCGGCCGTGTGGCTCGGCATCGAGCTGTTCGCAGTCCCGGTCGCGGCGAGCTTCGCCGTCGCCGCGGTGACGCACCGCAACTTCATCCACCCCAAGTACATGGTCTTCAGCGCGCCTTTCCTCGCGGTGGCGGTCGCGGCCGGCTTCCTCGCCCTAGGGCGGCGCGTGTCTCAAGTGGTGGGCGCGATGGGCGCCGCCACCCTCCTCGTGGCCTACGTGCACTTCCTGCAGCCGGACAGGTACGGGCGTCGCGAGGACTGGCGCGGGGCCGCCGAGCACCTGAGGGGCGCCATGCATGCGGACTCGGAGCTTTGGCTCGTGGGCCGCGAGCCGGCCACCCCGTGCACGGGACGCGCGGCCACGACGCTCTGGGAATACTACGCGCCGGACCTCTGCTCCCGGACGCGCTACGTGCTGCCGCCGGCGCCTGGCGTGGGCCGCGGGGACCTCTTCTATCTCTGGTGGGAGGTCGCGCGGAACTTCGACGATCCCCAGGACACGGTGCTGACCGCCGCGCGCGCGTCGCTCATGGGCGAGGAGCGGCTCC
>DATJYG010000723.1:0-3398 GCA_035499695.1 Polyangiaceae bacterium | reverse complement strand
CGAGCGCGCGGAGCAGCTTCGCCTGCAGCGGCGCTCGCAGGTCGCCGATCTCGTCGACGAGCAGCGTGCCGCCGTGCGCCTGCTCGAAGACGCCCTTGCGGGCGCCCACCGCACCGGTGAACGCACCGCGTTCGTGCCCGAAGAGCTCCGACTCCACGAGCGTCGGCGTCACCTGCGTGCAGTCGAACACCACGAAGGGGCCGGCCGCGCGCGGGCCCTGCTCGTGCAGCGCCTCGGCGAGCACCTCCTTGCCGGTGCCCGTCTCGCCCTCGATGATGACCGGCACGCTCGAGCGCGCGAGCCTCTCGAACAGCGGGTAGAGACGGCGCACCTCGGTGCTGCCGCCGGCGAAGCGGCCGAACCGGATCGCCGCCGGGACCACCGGCTGCTCGGCCGCCGTCGCCTCCACGCGCAGGGTGGTCGCGCCGATCGTCACCACCTCGTCCCCGGCGAGCAGCGCGTCGCGCACGCGTACGCCCTGGATCCAGGTGCCGTTCTTGGAATCGAGGTCCACGATGCGCAACGCGCGGCCCTCGACGTCGACGGCCGCGTGTCGTCGCGACACCTCGCGATCGGTGAGGCGCAGGGCGCAGGCGGGGCTCGTGCCCACGAGCGCCCGCGACTCGCACGCCCCGTCGACCACGACGGACGCCCCGGCATCCGGGCCGTTCACGACCGACACGGTGAACGCGATGGGCGCGAGCGGCGTCGGGTCGACGCGCCGGGTCAGCAGCGTCGAGAGATCATCGGGGTCGCGATCGGGAGCAGACATCGGTTCCTTCCCATGGCCTCAGCGGGGCACGCGCCAGATGGTCGCTCCGGTCGCCCAGTAGACGTACGTCGCATCCATCGCGAGCTCGCTCGGAGACGCCTGCCCCTGCGCGAGCAGGAAGGCGCCGCCGCAGTCTGGGTACGTGCATTCCGAGACGGTGCCGCTCAAGCCGCTCGCGGCGTTCGCCCACGCGATGCCGGTGGTGTCCACGGCGACGCGCGACGGTGTGGCCTGGCCCTGCAGGATCGGGGAGCAGTTCGCCCCCGTGCCGTCACAGCGGATTACCTTGCCGTCGCCCGAGGCCGTCCAGAACACGTACTGTGAGTCGACGGCGAGCCCCGTGATCCCGTTGCCCATGCCGAGAGTCGTCGGCGTCGAGCTGTTCGCCGTCGGGCAGCGAATCAGGCTCGAGCCGTCGGACCAGAACGCGTACTCGGTGCCGCCCCCGGACGCGACGCGCATCTGCACCTGGAAGTTCGAGATGTAGGTGGTGACGTCGGTGGCGGTCGCGCTGCTCGAGTTCTGGGGCAGGTAGCCGAAGAACGGCGAGCCCGAGCCGTCTCGCGCCGTGTAGAAGACGTTCGTCGAGTCGACGTCCATCGGGCCCTTGAGGCCCTGCAACGCGACGGTGAGATCGCCCTTGGCGCCGCTCCCGTCGGTGCCGTACGCCCGGACGACGGCGTTGGTGATGACGCCCTCCACGACGAACGCGGTGCTCCCGGAGACGGCGTACCCGGCGAGCGTCGTGCCGCTCACGACGGTGGTGACGGACGAGCAATCGGGGAGCGTGCACCAGTAGAGTCCCGCGAGGCCCTCCATCCAGAAAAGCTGGCTGCCGACCGTGCGCAGGTCCGAGACGGTGCCGCTTCCGGTGCGCAGCGTCTTGGGCGCGCACGTACCGCCGCTGCACATCATCCCCGGGTCGCACACGTGGCCGCAGCGCCCGCAGTTCATGGCGTCGGTGGACAGGTTCGGGCTGCACCCGGCGTCGCCGCCCCCGCTGCTGCTGCCGCTGCTCCCCCCACTTCCGCTGGCGCCGCTGCTGCTGCCCGTGTCCACTCCGGGCCCGTCGCCCGCGGCGTCGGCGCCGGCATCCTCCGGTGCCAGGATTCCCACGATGCAGCCGCTTGGCATCCCGAGTACGCCCGCCCCGAGGAGCAAGGCCCCGAGAAGAAGGAGGGGGTGACGCCGGGAGTCCATGTCCTGGAGCGTCCGCAAGGTCCGCGCCGACCTTGGTGTACCACGCGGGTCCCGCACCGGCCGCGTCAGTCCCGTGGCCTGCGCACGATGCTGACCGCGACCCCGGCGATGGTCAGCGCGATGCCCGCGTAGCTCCTGGCGACGAGCACGACGCCGCGCTCCCATGCGGCGTCCACCGCAAGCGCAATGATCGGCTCCACCAGGACGAGGGTCGACAGCGTCATGAGGCTCACGCGCTCGAGGAGCCAGAAGTAGGCGGCGAACACCACGACCGAGCCCACGAGCGCCAGATAGAGGAGGGCCAGGGTGGGGCCCGGCGGGGGAGGCCAGGGCAGGGGACGCCCTTCCGCCATCGCACCCGCCGCACCGAGCACGATCGCCGACGTGCCGAGGAAGACGCCCGTCGACGCGAGCGGGCTCACTCCGGCGGCGACCCGCTTCATCAGCGTCGTGTAGAGCGCCGAGGCCACGACCGACACGAGGACCAGCACCACCCCCTTGCCCTGCGCGCGCGACACGTCGAGCCGGTCGGCGAAGAGGAACGCGGTGCCGCCGATGGCCAGGAGCGAGCCCGCCAGCGCGCGACCCGTGACCCGCTCGACGCCGCCGACGGTCGCGAAGAGCGCCGTCCACAGCGGGAACGTGCCGTAGAGCACCGCCGCGAGACCTCCCGAGATGCTCTCCTCGCCGAGGTACACGAGCGCGTAGCCGACGGCGCACAGCACGCCGCACGCCGCGAGCCCCCAGAGCTGCCGCGCGCCCTTCGGCCCGGGTCGCCCGCGCCCCGACGCGTACAACGCGCCGAGCACGCCGGCGGCGATCGCGAAGCGCAGCGACGCCGACTCGAGCGTCGGATAGCCGCCTTCGCCGATGCAGCGGCGGATCGCGAACCAGGTGGTGCCCCAGATGCACGCCACGACGGCGTACACGAGGGCGACGCGCGCGCTCATTCTGGTGCGCCCTTCGGGCCGTCGGCCCGCCTTCGGCGGGACCTCAGGCCGTCAATCCACCAGCGTGCCCTTGGTCGACGGCACACCGCTCGCGCGCGGCTCGACGCGCACCGCCTCACGCAGCGCGCGGGCCAGCGCCTTGAAGCAGATCTCGACGATGTGGTGCAGGATCTCGCCGCGGTGCAGGACGACGTGCAGGTTGCACGCGGCCCCGCGCGCGAACGCGTCGAAGAACACGGGCGCCAGCTCGACGTCCCATGTGCCGAGCTTCGCCCCGCGAGGCAGGTCCACCTCCCAGACGAAGTGCTGGCGACCCGACAGGTCGAGGGTGACCGTGGCGCGCGCCTCGTCCATCGGCAGGGTGGCCCAGCCGTAGCGGACGATGCCCGCCTTGTCGCCCAGGGCCTTGGACACGCACTGTCCGAGCACGAGGCCGAGGTCCTCGGTCGTGTGGTGGCCGTCGATCTCGACGTCGC
>DATJYG010000722.1:0-2868 GCA_035499695.1 Polyangiaceae bacterium | reverse complement strand
TCGTCGACGACGGGTCGACCGCGATCGACGCGGCGGTGAAGATGGCGGCGCAGTCGTGGAAGCAGCTCGGGGCGCCGAAGAAGACGCGCTTCGTCGCCCTCGATGGCGCGTTCCACGGCGACACGGTGGGCGCGACGAGCCTCGGGGGCGTCGAGGTGTTCCGCAAGCCTTTCGCCGGCGTCACGTTCGAGTGCGTCCACGTCCCCTTCCCTGCTCAGGACGCGTACGGGCGCGCGTTCGCGGCCATCTCGAAGCTGCTCGCGACCGAGTCGGACTCGATCGCCGCCGTGTTCGTCGAGCCCGTCGTGCAGGGCGCCGCCGGGATGCTCGTCTACGACCCCGCGTTCCTGCGCGAGCTTCGCGAACTGTGCGACGCGCACGACGTCTGGCTCGTCGCCGACGAGGTGTTCACCGGCTACGGCCGCACGGGCCCCATGTGGGCGTGCGAGCACGCCGGCATCGCTCCGGACATCATGTGCGTCGGCAAGGCCATGTCGGCCTACGTGCCGATGGGCGCCGTCCTGGCGAGCGAGCGGGTCTTCGCGGCGTTCCGCGGCGCGCGCGACCGCGCCTTCCTCCACGGCCACACCTTCTGCGGCAACCCGATCGGCGCGGCGCTCGCGCGCGAGGTGCTCGCCATCTACCGCGACGAGCGGATCCTCGAGCGCGTCGCGAGCGCCGCCCCGCGCATCGCGCGCGCCTTCGAGCGCATCGCGACCATCCCGGGCGTCGCCCGCGTCCGCTCCCTCGGGATGATCGGCGCGGCGGACCTGGCCGACGACCGCCAGGGCTACCTCGGCGGCATCGGCTGGCGCGTGTACGACGAAGGGCGCGCCCTCGGGGCCTACCTGCGCCCCCTCGGCAGCACCGTCTACGTGTGCCCGCCGCTCGTCATCGACGACGCCGACCTCGATCGCCTGCTCGCGATCCTCGAGGAGAGCGTGCGCGCGGCGCTCACGTTCAGTGCGCCGTGACGACGACCGCGCCCTTGTACATCGCCATCCCGCACTGGAACGTCAGGGTCTTCGCCGCGTCCGTCGGCAGGTCGACCGCCACCACCTGATTGAGCGGCAGCTTCTTCTCGATGTTCAGATCGGGGAACACGACCTCGGTCGCGCACGTCTTGTCCGTCGTGCGCACGAAGGTCACCGTGTGGTGCGATCCCGGCCCTCCCGAGGGCACGTTCAGCGATGCCGGCGTGAAGCCGTGCTCGCTGGCGGTCACGTCCGCTTGCGGGCCCGCTGCTGCCGAGCTCTTCGAGCAAGACACGCTGCCGAGGCAAACGAGACCGAAGGTCCAAGCAATCGCCGCCGTCAGGGCCTGGTGCGAGACGCGCATGCGAGGGGTATAGTCGCGCGCCTCGAGCACCACAACGGAGGGCACCATGAGCACGATGGTGAAGTTCTCGTCGAAGGCAGGACAGCTGAGTGGCGCGATCACCGAGCCCGCAGGCACCGGTCACGTCGGAGGTGTCGTCGTCATCCAGGAGTGGCACGGCCTGAACGACCAGATGAAGGGGAAGGTCGACCGCTTCGCGAAGGAAGGGTTCCTCGCCCTTTGCCCGGACCTCTACCACGGCAAGGTCGCGACGAACGATCAGGACGCGGCCTCCCTCATGAACCAGCTCGACTGGGGCCATGCCGTCGCCGACATCGGCGCCGCCGCCGCGCACCTTCGTGGCCACGCGCGCAGCAACGGCAAGGTCGGCGTCCTCGGATTCTGCATGGGCGGCGCCCTCGCCTTCGCCGCGGCGCTCAACGTCGATGGCCTCGCGTGCGCAGTGCCGTTCTACGGCCTGCCGCAGATCCCGCCGGACAAGCTCGCGAACATCAAGATCCCGGTCCAGGCGCACTTCGCGAAGACGGACGAGTGGGCCAAGGCTTCGGTCGCCGAGGAGATCCAGAAGAAGATCCGCGCGGCGGGGGGTCACATGGACCTCTTCGTCTACGACGCGGGCCACGCCTTCATGCGCGAGACGGACCCGAGCAAATACGACGCGCCTTCGGCGAAGCTCGCGTGGGAGCGTACGCTCGACTTCCTGCGCAAGCAGCTGGGCTGAGAGCTCACTGCTTCTTGTGGAGCGCGGTGCCGCCGCCGCCGACCGCCCACAGGTCGGAGGCGTCGCCCCAGACGGCCGTCAGGTCGGTCGCCGCCCCGCTGACGGACGCTTTCCACGTATTGCCGTCGCCATGGAGGATGAGTCCATCGTCAGCGACGAGCCAAAGACTCCCCGCGGCCTGGCCCCAGATCGCGTTGATGGTGCCGGCGCTGGCGCTCGCGAGTTTCGTCCACGTCGTTCCGTCCCAGTGGACGACGGCCCCCTGCGCGCCGACGGCCCACACATCGCTCGGTCCGCTCCCCCAGATGCCGAAGAGGCTGTCGCCCGTCAGTCCATTCCCTGCGACCGCCGAGGACCACGTCGTCCCGTCGAAGTGCACGATCGTGCCGCCCGCGCCGACGACCCACACATCATCCGGGGTGTCGGACCACACCGCGTAGAGATCCAGGTTCGCCACGCTCGTGTCCAGGACGGTCACCGTCCACGCCTGACCGTCCCAGTGCACGACGTCGGGCGCTTCCCCAGGCGGACGGTCGGTCACGGCCCAGATGTCGGTCGCCGACGTGCCCCACATGCCTTCGACGTCCTTGTTCCCCGTTCCGACGTTCGAGTACGTCCACGCCCTACGGCTGGACGCCCTGGGGGATCCGGCGGGCGCCCTCGCGGCGTTCGACGACGCCATCGTCCTCGCGCCACGCGCCGGCTTCCGCGAGGACGCCGAGGCACGGCGCGTCGAGGCTCTCGACCGCATGAACGACACCCGCTGTCCCGCGGCTCGTCAGGCGTTTCTCGCGCGGTACCCCCACGGT
>DATJYG010000721.1:0-5803 GCA_035499695.1 Polyangiaceae bacterium | reverse complement strand
GTCGGTCGACATTCACGACGAGTCGGTCGACGTTCATCACGAGTCACGCCGCATCACCCGTGAGTCGTGACGCTCCTGGCGCGATCCGGTCTGCGAGCGAGGGGTCGGTAGTTCGAGCGCGCCGTCCCGGCCCTCACCCTCTAGCCCCTCTCACCCATTTAACTGCGCGAACCGCGGTTTCGCCCCTCGTTTTTTTCGCGCGCTCTATCGATTCTCGAAACCGCGAGGAATCACGCGGCCTTGGGCAGCCACATGGCGCAAAGGCGACCGAGAAGGCCGACGACGCGCTCGGCGTCCGCCGGATGGCATCGAGCCGGTGACGTTCGAACGTGCGAAGAGCGTCGTGCACGGGATCTCCTCGAGCCCACCACCGCACGCGCCGCCACTGAACCCGGCGGCCCGAGCCCGAGACGCTCCCGCTCCACCCCCCAGCTCGACCACCCCGCTGGCGTTTCCGCCCTTCGCGCATTAGTTTCCCCCGACTCACACATGCTGGCTTGGGCGCTCAAGAAGGTCTTCGGCACCTCGCACGAACGGGAGGTTCGCCGCCTACGCCCCAGGGTCGAGGCGATCAACGCCCTCGAGCCGACCATCTCGAAGCTGTCGGACGCCGAGCTCAAGGCCAAGACCGCCGAGTTCAAGACGAAGCTCGACAACGGCGCCACCCTCGACGACATCCTCGCCGAGGCCTTCGCCACCGCCCGCGAGGCCGGCAAGCGCGCGCTCAAGATGCGCCACTACGACGTGCAGCTCATCGGAGGCATGGTCCTCCACAGGGGCAGCATCGCCGAGATGCGCACCGGCGAGGGCAAGACGCTCGTCGCCACGCTCCCCTGCTACCTCAACGCGCTCGAGGGCAAGGGCGTCCACGTCGTCACCGTCAACGACTACCTCGCCAAGCGCGACGCCGAGTGGATGGGGAAGCTCTACAACTTCCTCGGCCTCTCCGTCGGCACGGTCGTCCACTCGCAGGGCGAGTACGACAAGAAGATCGCGTACCGGAGCGACATCACCTACGGCCAGAACAACGAGTTCGGCTTCGACTACCTGCGCGACAACATGAAGTTCAGCGCGCTCGACTACGTCCAGCGCGAGCTCAACTACGCGATCGTCGACGAGGTGGACTCGATTCTCGTCGACGAGGCGCGCACGCCGCTCATCATCAGCGGTCAGGGCGAGCCGTCGAGCCACAAGTACCGGCAGATCAACGAGGTCATTCCGCGCCTGCGCAAGGACGAGCACTACGTCGTCGACGAGAAGCAGCACTCGGTGACGCTCACGGACGACGGCGTCGATGCCGCGCAGAAGCTCATGGGCATCGGGAACCTGTACGACCCGATCAACCTCGAGAGCCTGCACATCCTCAACCAGTGCCTGCGCGCCCACGCGCTCTACAAGCGCGACGTGAACTACCTCGTCACCGACGAGGGCAAGGTCCTCATCATCGACGAGTTCACCGGGCGCGTGCTGCCCGGGCGCCGCTGGAGCGACGGGTTGCACCAGGCCGTCGAGGCGAAGGAGAGCGTGCGCATCCAGGAAGAGACGCGCACGATGGCGACGATCACCTTCCAGAACCTCTTCCGCCTCTACAAGAAGCTCTCGGGGATGACGGGCACGGCCGACACCGAGGCCACCGAGTTCCACGAGACCTACAAGCTCGGCGTCGTCACCATCCCGACGAACAAGCCGATGATCCGCGACGACCAGCAGGACGTCGTCTACAAGACCGAGCGCGAGAAGTTCACCGCCGTCATCGCCGAGCTCCTCGAGTGCCACGAGAAGGGGCAGCCGGTGCTCGTCGGTACGACGAGCGTCGAGAAGAGCGCGGCCATCGCGAGCCTCCTCAAGAAGAAGAAGGTGCCGCACGCGGTGCTCAACGCGAAGCACCACGAGCGCGAGGCGTTCGTCGTCGCGCAGGCGGGGCGGAAGGGCGCCATCACCGTCAGCACCAACATGGCGGGGCGCGGGACGGACATTCTGCTCGGCGGCAACGCCGAGATGATCGCGAAGCTCGAGTTCCGCGAGAGCGGGCGCGACTCGGACAAGGAGCCGGAGGCGTTCTCCGAGCTCGTGGCCAAGTACGAAGAATCGTGCCGAGCCGAGGGCGACGAGGTGCGCAAGCTGGGAGGCCTGCACATCCTCGGGACCGAGCGACACGAGTCACGGCGCATCGACAATCAGCTCCGCGGTCGCGCCGGCAGGCAGGGAGACCCCGGGTCGAGCCGGTTCTACCTGTCGCTCGAGGACGACCTGATGCGCATCTTCGCGGGCGACAAGGTCAAGTCGCTCATGGAGCGCATGGGGATGCCGGACAACGAGCCCATCGTCCACCCGTGGGTCACGCGAAGCATCCAGGACGCGCAGCGCAAGGTCGAGGAGCGCAACTTCGACGTCCGCAAGCACCTGCTCGAGTACGACGACGTGATGAACGAGCAGCGCAAGACGGTCTACAAGGTCCGCCAGCAGCTGCTGCTCGGCATCTACAAGCCGGAGAAGATCGACGAGGACGGCAAGCCCACCGGCAAGATGCGCGACATCAAGGCCGATCCGCGCATCGCCGAAGAGGTGAAGCAGGCGGTGCGCGACATCGTGGTGCACCACGGGACGCCGATCGGGCAGACCGACGGCAAGCCGCCGCCCAAGACTCCCGAGGAGGTCACCGAGATCTACTCGATGCCTTCGCTGCAGCAGGACGTCTACCAGTTCTGGGGCTACCGCTTCGACTACAAGGACGGCGACGGCAAGAAGCCGCAGAAGGTCTACGAGCGACTGCTCGAGGACATCCCGCAGAGCCTCACCGAGCAGCGCGACCAGCTGCTCGACCTGCTCGACAACATCGTCGGCGCCATCGTCGAGGAGTGCTGTCCGCCCAAGAAGCCGCCGGAGGACTGGGACTGGAAGGGCATCAAGAGCGGCTTCATCGAGCACTTCGCGAGCAAGCCCCCCGAGGTCGAGCACCTGCACGACCCGGAGCCCATCGCCAAGGTGCTCTTCGAGGCCGCCGAGAAGCAGATGCAGGCCAAGGAGAAGGAGATGGGGACGGAGCTCCTGCTCCGCGTCTTCCGTCACTTCTACCTCGAGGAGATCGACCGGCAGTGGGTCGACCACCTCACGAACATGGAGCACCTGCGCGACGGCATCGGTCTGCGCGGCTACGGCCAGCGCGACCCGAAGCAGGAGTACAAGAAGGAAGGCTACGACGTCTTCATCACCATGATGGCGGCCACGAGCAGCAACGTCTGCTCGAAGCTCTTCAAGGTTCAGGTCCGCAAGGAGAACGACATCGAGCGCATGGAGCGCGAGGACGCCGAGAAGCACGCGGCGCAGCAGCGCGCGATGCAGATGCGCCACGGTGGAGAGGTCGCCGGCGGCGAGGAGGCCGAGGCCGCTGCCGCGGCGCAGGCCCAGAGGCCGTCGCGACGCCCGCAGCCGCAGATCCAGATGCAACCGGCGCGGCGCGACGGCCCGAAGATCGGTCGCAACGACCCGTGCCCCTGCGGCAGCGGGCAGAAGTTCAAGAAGTGCCACGGCGCCGCGCTCGAGGATGAAACCGGCGGCGACGCCGGGGGCGACGACGCGACGGCATAGATTGACATGACGCGTCAGGCGAGCGACCGTCCGGTCGCCGTGGCCGTCGCGAACAGCGTCATCGCGCGCAGGATCGGCGGCAGGACCGTGCTCTCCGAGGCCCGGGCCGCCAGTCCGCTCCGCCTGGTGAGCCCCTCTTT
This sequence comes from Polyangiaceae bacterium, assembly GCA_035499695.1. Lineage (GTDB taxonomy): Bacteria > Myxococcota_A > Polyangia > Polyangiales > Polyangiaceae > Palsa-1150. The sequence goes on along the minus strand of DATJYG010000721.1, from coordinate 2,075 downwards.
TCCGGCGACGTCTTCGGCGTCCGTCTGCCTCGTGACGTTCGGCGGGGGACTGCTGGACGGCGACGCCATCGACGTGTCGCTCTCGGTCGAGGAGGGCGCCACGCTCGTCGCCTTCACGCAGGCGTCGACCAAGGTGTTCCGGGGCGCGTCGCGGCAGACGCTGACGGCGCACGTGCAGGGCACGCTCGTGTTCCTGCCCCATGCGGTCTCGTGCTTCGCAGGCGCGAGGTACACGCAGCGGATCGACGTGCGGCTCTCCGGCGAAGGCTCGTGCGTGGTGCTCGACGCCTTCACCTCCGGCCGCCCGGCCTACGGGGACCGCTGGGCGATGGAGTCGCTCGATCTGCGTACGACGGTCTCGCGCGACGGGCGCAGCCTCGTTCGCGACGCGCTCGTGCTCGACGGGGACATCGCGGCGCGTGTCGCGCCCTACGACGCGCTCGGGACGCTCCTGGCCGTGGGGCCCCGCGTGGGCTCGGTCGCCGAAGGGATCCTGGCGACCGCCCTGGTCTCGCCCGCAGCGGTCGCCGCGCCGAGCCCTCTCGCCGGTGGCGATGGTGCGCTCTGCCGCATCGCGGCCCGCACTCCGGAGGCCCTCTTCGCCGAGGCGCGCCGCCGTCTGCGAAACCTCCCGGACATCGACGCCGTGGATCCCTTCCCCCCTTCCTGAGGCCACATGCACCTCGCGCCGCGTGACATCGACAAGCTGCTCCTCCACGGCGCGGGCTTCCTCGCGCAGAAGCGACTCGCGCGCGGGCTGCGCCTGAACTACCCCGAGGCCGTGGCGCTGCTCGCGACGCAGCTGCTCGAGCTCATTCGTGACGGCAAGAACGTCGCCGAGCTGATGGACCTCGGCCGGCGCATCCTCGGCCAGAGGCAGGTGCTCTCCGGCGTGCCCCCGATGATCCACGAGGTGCAGGTCGAGGGCACGTTCGAGGACGGCACGAAGCTCGTCACCGTGCACGATCCGATCGTCCTCGCCGACGGCGACCTCGCCCTGGCTCTGCACGGGAGCTTCCTGCCGGTCCCTGACCTCGCGCTCTTTGCTTCGCATGCGGGATCGCCCACGGCGCCGGGCGCGCTCGAGATCGCCGGCGGCGAGGTGACGCTCTACGCCGGCCGGTCGATGACGACGATCGAGGTCACGAGCCGGGGCGACCGCCCCATCCAGGTCGGCAGCCACTACCCGTTCGCCGAGGTGAACGCGGCGCTGGAGTTCGATCGCGCCGCTGCGACGGGCAAGCACCTGGCCATCCCGGCCGGGACCGCGGTGCGCTTCGAGCCGGGCGAGACGCGCACCGTCACGCTGGTGGAGAAGGCGTCGTGACGCGTCTGGACCGCCGCGCCTACGCCGCGATGTACGGCCCGACCACGGGCGACCGCGTCGCGCTGGGAGACACGGGGCTCGTCGTCGAGGTGGAGAAGGACTTCACTCGCTACGGTGACGAGTGCAAGTTCGGCGGCGGCAAGGTCCTCCGGGACGCGCAGGGGCAGACGCCCGGAGTGGGCGACGCCGACGCGCTCGACGTGGTCATCACGAACGCGCTCGTGCTCGATCACACGGGCATCTACAAGGCCGACGTCGGGATCAAGCACGGGCGCATCGCGGGCATCGGCAAGGCTGGCAATCCGCGCACCATGGACGGCGTCACGCCCGGCATGATCGTGGGCGTCACCACCGAGGCGATCGCCGGCGAAGGGCTGCTCCTGACGGCGGGGGGCATCGACAGTCACATCCACTTCATCTGCCCGCAGCAGGCGTTCGAGGCGATCGCGAGCGGCGTCACCACGTTCATCGGCGGCGGCACCGGGCCCGCGACCGGCACGAACGCGACGACGTGCACGCCCGGGTCACGGCACGTCGCGCTCATGCTCGAGGCGACCGACGCGCTGCCGCTCAACATCGGGCTCACCGGCAAGGGGAACACGTCGCAGCCCGAGGGGCTCGTCGATCAGATCCGCGCGGGCGCCGTCGGGCTGAAGCTGCACGAAGACTGGGGCACGACGCCGGCGACGATCGACTGCTGCCTCGGCGTCGCCGAGGGCGAAGACGTGCAGGTGACGATTCACACCGA
>DATJYG010000720.1:0-6200 GCA_035499695.1 Polyangiaceae bacterium | reverse complement strand
CAGATGTCGGTCGCCGACGTGCCCCACATGCCTTCGACGTCCTTGTTCCCCGTTCCGACGTTCGAGTACGTCCACGCGCTACCGTCCCAGTGCAGGGCGTCGCCGTCGGTGCCCAGTGCCCATACGTCGTCGGACGAGGCGCCCCAAACGCCGTTCATCGTGTCGCTCGTGCCCGTGGGTGCATCGCCGACGGCGATCGTGGTGCTCGGCACGACCGTGGTCCACGTCTTCCCGTCGTAGTGCATGAGGGCGCTGCCCACCGCCCACACGTCGCCGGGACCGAAGCCCCACGAAGCGGTGAACGTCGCCGTGTTGCCCGACGTGACGACCTTCCACGCGCTGCCCTGAAGCTCGAGGATCGTCCCGCCCCATCCGCCGACGGCCCACGCGCCGCCGGGCGTCCCCCAGAGTCCTCGCAGCGGGGCTCCGGATGGTGCGCTCGCCGGGGACCATGCGCTCCCGTCCCAGTGCACCATGGTCCCGGCGGCGCTGACCGCCCAGACCCCGCTCGCGCTCGTTCCCCAGACCGATGTCAGCTCCTCACTCGTGCCGCTCGTCGTCTGCGACCACGCCGCGCCGTTCCAGTGGAGCGCAGTCCCCTCGCCGCCCACGGCCCACACATCGTTCGCGGAAGATCCCCAGACGGCGTCGAGCTGTGCAGCCACGCCGCTGGTCGCGACCGTCCAGGCGGTGCCGTCCCAGCGCAGGATCGCGCCCTGCTCGCCCACCGCCCAGACGTCGTCGCTCCCGCTTCCCCAAACGCCGTGAAGATCGCTCGCCGAGCCCGTGTCGGCCGTCACCCAGGCAGAGCCCGATCGACGCAGTGCCGTACCGCTGCTGCCCACGATCCACACGTCCCCGGCCGCATCTCCCCAGGCGCCCGCGAGGGAGGCGGAAGTGACCGCGGAGGTGCTCCAGCTCGAGCCGTTCCAGTGCGCGATCGTCCCCGCGTCGCCGACCGCCCATGCTTCACACGGACTCGCTGCCCATCCGCCACGAAGCGTGGCGGCGCCGCTACCGGTGCTCGCGCCCGCGAGCGTCCAGTCGTGCCCGTCGCCGTGCAGGATGGTGCCGCCGAGACCCACCGCCCAGAGGTCTCGGGGACCGCTGCCGAAGAGCGCGTAGAGATCACCGCCTTGCGGCGAAGGGTTGGTCCAGCACCATCCATCCGAGCTGCAGTCCCCGGCCGAGGGCACGTGCACACCCTCGGGACATTGCCCTCCGTCGACCTCGATCGGCGGTCCGCCGTCGGGCGCGATGCTCGAGGAAGCGAGGTGCCCGCCGCACGCCGCGGCGGCCGCGGGCACGACGGCCGCGAGGCAGAGAGCGCGTTTCACGGTGCTCCGTCACTGCGTGCAGCCACTCTGGCAGGTCCCGGCGCAGCAGACCGCGTCGGTGCAGCACAGGGCGCTGCCGCTCCCGCACGTCGCACCCGACTCGCCGCACATGGGGCTTCCTCCGGAGCTACTCCCGGAGCTGCTGCTGGTGCCTCCGTCGGTGCCGGGTGGGCCCTGCACCTGCGCGACCCATTGCGCCGAGTGATTGTGCGCGGTGACGTCCTGGAACGGCAGCCAGAAGGCGGGGTACGACCGGTCCTTCGAGTCGAGCGCGCGGTTCGGATCGATGACGACCGCGGCCATCCAGATCTGCGGAGCCGCGTAGTTGTCGAACGTGATGCCCTGCTTGCTCGCGGGCTGCGGCTGGTCGTACGTCGGCGATTCCGGCGGGTAGTAGTTGTCGAATCCACCGTTCTTGAGGTGAAGGCCGTAGTCCCGGTTCGACGAGAAGGTGACCCAGAGCACCGGCGCGCCGTGGTAGCTCGTCGGCGCCGGGCTCCAGCGCGGCCACGAGTTGCTGAGACCCGTGCCCACGTTGAGGTTCGTGAGCGTCAGCGGCACGTCGCCCGTCTGCGGCGGGAAGTGCATGATCTTGACGGCGGCCTGGCGACTGTAGAAGCAGTCCCCGTCGTTGTTGGCGGCCGATGTGTCGTCGTTCTCGTTGAAGACGAGCCATTTCCCGTCGACGGACTGGTCGGGGTAGTAGAAGTTCTCTTGCCCGCTGGCGGCGAGCAGCTCGGTGAAGTTGCTCAGGCCGTGCGAGGTGGTGTCGAAGCTCGCCGACCACAGCGACCCGCCGAGGAAGTGGTGGTCGCCTGCCATGGAGATGGAGCTCATGTTGTTGGTGACGCTCGGCGCCACGAAGACGAGGGTCTTGTCGTCCCACGACAGGTTCGGATGGTCTCCGTACATTCCGCTCGGGAGCGCGTCACTGGCGAGAAGGGCGAAGGTGTTTCCGTCCCACACGTTGAACGACTGATCCATCCCCATCATCGGGGGCGGCCCCATCATGCCGCCCATGGGGTGGAAGCTCGTCGCGATCATCTGGGCGTGATCGTGCGTGAACGTCTGGAAGCCCGGGCCGACGCTGTTGCCACCTTTGATGATGGTGCGGGTGGCGACGTCCATGCCGTTCATGTGCACGTCGCCGTACTCGTCGTCCGCGTCCGGATCGTCGTTCATGACGGCCATGCGAACGCCGTCCTTCGACAGCGTGTGGCATCCGACGCAGGTTCCGGTTCCTCCCGACGTCCAGAACGGCGTCGGCGTGGGCGTGAACGTACCGAAGTCGTGGTAGTAGATGCCGCCCGTCGTGCCGGCGATCCCGCCGTAAGTGGCGGACTGCCAGTAGTAGATGCCGCCCGTCAGGTTGTCCTTGGCGAAGGCGATGCTGACGCTCTGCTGCGATGCGGTCACGCACTGCATGTTGGCGGGGGTCGCGCGGACGGTGACGTTCACGGGGTCGCCGTCGCGGTTGGTGTTCGCGATGTCGTTCCACGCCTGCTGCGACAGAGTCAGCCCACAGCCGACGTTGGCGACGCCGCGCACCGAGGTGATCTCGTTACACGGGGTCTCGATGCGCACGTCGGTGATGCCGTTCGTGAAGTCGACCTCGTAGAGCGTGGCGCCAGTCGGCGGCACCCACTGGACCTCGAGGACGTTCATGTTCGGCGGGAGCAGGACGCCGTCGGGCGGGTAGACGAGCGTCGGATTGCCGAGGGTCTGCGGAGAGCAAGCGCCGGCATCCTGGGGCGGGAACGGTGCGCAGCCGTCGCACGGGAAGTCGGCGTCGGCGACGGGCGCCCCGTCGGCCCCACTGCTGCTTCCGAAGCCGCCGCTGCTCCCACCCGAGCTGGCGCCGCTGCTGCTCATGCCGTCGCCGCCGGCATCCGCCGAGCTGGCCCCGTTGCCCCCGTTGCTGCCACACGCCGCTGCGACAGCGAGCCCAATCGATGATGCGAAGAACAATGTGACGCGCATCTGTCCCATGATCGCCAAGGTACCGCGACCACTGAAAGCGGTTCACGCAATGCGACAGCGCGGGGGCGTCAGGGTGCGATACGCGCGCAGCGAGGCGCTCCGTAGACCACCAGGCACGCAGAGCCGGGACCGCAGCAGTCGGCGTCCGACGTGCACGCAGCGCCATCGGCGACGCAGGCCGAAGCACACGCGAATCCACCGCTGGCACCGGGGAGGCAGCGCCCGCCGCAGCACTCGCCAGGCAATGAGCAGCCGGCGCCGTCCGATCGGCAGTCGGCGTCGCCGGCCGGAGCCTGACAGCGATGCGCGCTCGGGGGCATGGGCATGCCCCCGCACGTGGATCCGGTGCAGCAGTCGCCGTTGCCCATGCAGAGCTCTCCGTCGGCACCGCACGTCGCCGGCTGACAGACGCCGAACCCCTCGCCTGCCCCGCTGCAAGAGCCCGAGCAGCAGTCTGCGTTGGACGCGCAGATCTCGCACTGAGCACGGCACCCGCCCGCGGGCGCACACCGGCGAGCACCGCCTCCGAGCATCTCGCAGTCGCGCGAGCAACAGTCACCGTTGCCGCCGCAGATTTCGCCATCTTGTCGCGTGCACGGCATGTGGTCGTTGGCGACGCACATGGGCAAGGCGACGCAGTGGCCGACCGAGTGCGCGTCGAGCGCGCACTGGCTGGAGCAGCAGTCGGCGCTGGAAGCGCAGATCTCGCCCTGGACGCGGCAGCCCTCGAGGAGCGCGCACCGTCCCGCGGTGCACGTCTGTCCGCAGCACTCGCCGTTGCCGCCACACGTCTCGCCGGCGGGTTTGCACGGCGGTGGCGGAGGAGCGCACTTGCCGCCCATGCAGAAGTCCGCGCAGCAATCGGCGCCCACCTGACACGGGCCGCCGGCAGGCTGACACGCGGGGGCTTTGCCGCAGACGCGCCCCTCGCCTTCGGCCCCCTGGTTCACGCACGCGAGCGTGCAGCACTGCCCGGCGACGCTGCACTGCGCCGAGGGCCCCTCGCATCCCACACCTCCGCCGGCGTCGGCACCAGAGTCGCCTCCGAACGAGCCCGAATCGCCCCTGGAATCAGGCGATCCATCGATCGCCGAGGCGTCGCCAGCGCCCACCCCCGCATCCTGCGAGGCGCCGGGATCGAGGACGTCGAGCCGCGCCGTGGAGCAAGCGCACGCTGCCGCGGCGAGAGCGGCGAGAGCCGTGCGAAGAAAGCGATGCACTTCCCAAGGATAGCGTCGTGAGCCGAAAGTGCCGGGGAGCGGTACCTTCTACCTTGGTGTCCCGGGTCCAGCTCGTCAGCAGCCCCCAAGGGCCTTCCGACGCGGCGCTCGTCGTCGCCGCGCGCGCCGGTGAGCAATGGGCGCGCGAGGCCATCTACCGGCGCTACTCCGGGCTGGCCTTCGGGATGGTCTATCGCCTGCTCGGGCGGGACCACGAGATCGACGATCTCGTGCAGGAGTGCTTCGCGCAGGCGCTCGCCAACCTGCACCGGCTCGACGATCCGCAGGCGCTGGGTGCGTGGCTCGGGTCGCTCATCGTGCGCACCACGCACAAGATGCTGCGCCGGCGCGCGGTCGCCACGCGCCTCGGGTTGCGCAAACCCATGGACCCGCTCGACGCCGACCGGGTGGTCTCGCCCAACGCGCCAGCCGACGTGCAGGCGGAGCTTCGAGCCATCTATCGCATCATCGAGAACCTCCCGACTCGCGCGCGCATCGCGCTGGTCCTGCGGCGCGTCGAAGGCATGTCCCAGGAAGAGGTGGCGGAAGCGATGGGAGTTTCGCTCTCCACCGCCAAACGGTTGCTCGCCGACGGCGAGGAGCGTCTGCGAGAAGCGCTTCGAGACCCACCACCGAGGAGCACGCCATGATGCTGCCGCCCGCAAGGCGCCTGTCGCGGTACGTCGAGCCTCCGATGGACGGCAAGCGCGTCGATCGGGTGTGGGCCGGCGTCTCGGCACGTCGTGTTCTCACCTGGTCTCCGCGCAAGGTCGGGATGCCCCTGGCCGCGGCGGCAGCAGGGTTCGCGCTCGCCGCCGTGATCGCCCTCGTCGTGCGGGGGCGCACGGCGGCTCCCACGGCGCCGATCGCTGGGCTCGTCCTCGAGTCCGGAGCGAGCCAGACGATGACCCTCCCCGACGGCTCGAGCACGGCGCTCGGGCACGATGCGCGTCTGCACTTCGATCGGATCGAGCCGTCGCGCGTGGAAGCGACCGTCGAGCACGGCGAGGCCACGTTCGACGTGCACCACTCGGAGGCGCGCACGTGGACGGTTCACGCTCGCGGGTTCGACATCGTCGACCGCGGCACGCGGTTCGTCGTGGCCGTGAGCGACGCGGGCGTGTCGGTGCGCGTGGAGAGCGGCAGCGTCGAGGTGGTTCGCGCCGGCACGTCCGGCGTCGGGCGGAAGCTCGAGGGCGGAGAATCGTGGACGAGCGGGACGCCGCCGGTGGAGTCGTCGAGCGAGCCTCCGGCTCCCTCCACGTCCCTCCCGGTCGCGCCGACTCCGAGCGCGAGCGTGAGCGCGGCGATGGCGATGCCTGTACCCACGGCAGCAACCCCGCGCGAGCTGCTCGCGACAGCCGACGCCGCGCGCCTCGCCGGACACCCGCGCGAGGCGGCACAAGCCCTCGACGCACTCCGGACCCGGTTCCGCCACGACGCGCGCGCGGGGCTCGCCGCGTTCGAGCTCGGACGCCTACGGCTGGACGCCCTGGGGGATCCGGCGGGCGCCCTCGCGGCATTCGACGACGCCATCGTCCTCGCGCCACGCGCCGGCTTCCGCGAGGACGCCGAGGCACGGCGCGTCGAGGCTCTCGACCGCATGAACGACACCCGCTGTCCCGCGGCTCGTCAGGCGTTTCTCGCGCGGTACCCCCACGGT
>DATJYG010000719.1:0-7481 GCA_035499695.1 Polyangiaceae bacterium | reverse complement strand
CAAAGCGCGATTCGTCACCCAACCAGCGCCATTCCCTGCTCGACGAGGTCGTCTTCCGGCCCAACCACGCCGTCCGCACGGCCCAACCGCGAGCCTCATCGACTCCAATCGTTCACTCGAAGGTTGTCGGATGCGCTCTAGCGGTCGCCCCCGCGGACCCAGGCATCGATCATCGCCGTGGCGATGCTCCCGACCGGCGGAAGCGGCGGCATCCGCCCGCGATCGAACCAGCGCGCGTCCTCCAGCTCGCTCTCGTCGATGACCACTTCGCCGCCCGCGTACCGCGCGCGGAAGCCGACCATGATCTGGTGCGGAAAGGGCCACGGCTGGCTCCCCTGGTACTCGATGAGGTCCACTTCGACTCCGGTCTCTTCGCGGACCTCGCGTGCGGCGCATTGCTCGAGCGTCTCGCCCGTCTCGACGAAACCGGCCACGAGCGCATACCAGGGGACGCCCTTCGGCATGCGCTTGCCTCGCGTGAGGAGCACGCGCGGTCCATCGTGCACGAGGACGATGGCTGCCGGTGTCACGCGCGGGTAGCAGGTGTGGCCGCATGCCGTGCACGCCTTGGCCCGCTCGCCGTCGACGTCGCGCGTCGCCGCGCCGCAGGCGCCACAGAACCGGTGTGTGCTCTCGAAGTGGAGCAGCGGATACGCCGTGAGCGCGACGGAGAGCTCGCGTCGGTCGAGCGACATGAACGCCTCGCGCAGACCGACGAACTGCGCTCCCCCGGCCGGCGCCTCGGCGGAGGCGGGAAGGTCCACCGCGAAGCAGGGCGATCCCGACAGAGTACCGATGTAGAGTGGCGGCGTGACGCCCGGGTCGAAGGCGCGCGGCACCCGCTCCCTCGACGGATCGACCAGCAGCTCGTTCTTCCGGAACGCGAACCACAGCGTGGCGCCGCCGTCCGTGGCGTCACGCGGCGGGGTGATGCCGGGGACGAAGTCCGGTGTGCGGGCGAAGGAGGGCAGGGCCATCCACCATATCTAGGGCCGCGAAGCCTGGCGGCGACCCGGTTCCCCGGCCGCCCAGCGCCGAATGAGCTCCCGCAGCGCCCCGTAGTCGAACGGCTTGGCGAGAACGATGCTCGGCGTGACGTCAAGGAGCGCCTGCACCTCCGGCAAGCGGATCCCTCCGGTCATGAAGACGAACCGCTCGGCCTGCTCCGGCGCGACGCGCTCGACCTGCGAACGGAGCTCGAGGCCGTTCATGCCAGGCATCATGACGTCGCAGAGGACCACGTCGTACCAATTGCCCGACGCGATCCAGCCCAGCGCCATCGACGGAGCGGACGTGACGGTGACTTCGAACTCGTCGGCCAGGATCCGCCGGAGCGACTGGGCGAGGAGCAGCTCGTCGTCGACGATGAGCACCCGGCCCACGCGGGGACGGGTTCCGGACGCGGGCCTGGACCGCGCACGAGGGTCGCTTGGATCGTCCACGATTAACGGGTAGCAGCAGCCATCGTGTGGGAGCAAAACCGCTTTCGCTCGAAGGGCGAAGAATCAGATGGTCTCCCCACCGTCCACTGATGGCGGTCAGCGACGGGCCGCAGCCCCCGCTCGCTTCGACGACCGGCGACGCGGCTGCTTCTTGCTCCGTCGCGGACGGCCCTTGTCGCCCTCTACGGACGCGAGGATCACGCGGACGAGGTCGCGCCCGCTCAGCTCGTCGAGGGCATGCAGACCCGCGGCGACGAGGACGCGTGGAGGGATGCCGCCGCCCAGGTTGGTCGAGATCTGCTCCAGGCGATCCAGGTCGGGACCGGTCAGTTTCACGGTGAAGGACTGCGAAGACTTGCGTGTGGCCATGCCGGACTAACCTACAGTGAGTCGACCGACATGGGCGACCTGTCTACAGGTCGGAGCAAATTGGCATCCGCCTCGTCAACCGCGGGTCGACCTACTGGTCTCGATTCCGGCGGTGGCTGAAGGCCGCGAGGGGACTGCTGATCGCCTACGTCGGGGTCTACGTCGCGATCGGAATCGCGTTTCACACGCCGTGGAATGCGTACGTCCTCGGCGCGACTGCGACTCCAGCTGGCGGCATGCAGCTCCTCCTCGGCCGCGAGCCTCGCCTCGAGTTCTTCGTGCCGCGCCGGTCCCTGTCAGCGGACCAGTGGACGCTCCTCCGCCGCTGGCTGTCGCTGAGGACTTGCTGACCGGATAGGTCAGCGGCGCGCTTCGACGTCGGCGACGAGAGCCCTCACGAATTGCGCTCGCGTCCAGCCGGCTTCGTCGAGCAAGGCGACCAGCATCTGCTGCACCTCCGGCTTTGCGTCGAGCCCTATTCGTCGCGTCCGCATGCGCGCTTCGTCCAGCAAGCGGGCTGCGGGCCAGCGCCGCTGCGTCTTTTTCGACCGCGAACGACCCTTCTTCGCAGGTGTCTTCTTCTTGGCGGGCGTCTTGCGCTTCGCGACCTTCTTGCGCTTCGCGGGCATGGCTACAGTCCTATGATTACCACGCGGTGGTAGAGTCCTCGTCGTGGACGCGACGGCCAGGGGGCGCAGCGTACGAGCGGCGGGCGGGGGCCGAGGCCTTCGAGGCGTTCTCCGAGGCAAGCAGCTCGTCGCCTGCGAGCTGCGAGTGGGGTCGCCCATTCACATGGGTCACCATGTGATCTCTCGGAGACGCACTGCCGCCGGGCACGTTGCGTGCACCGTGGTCTCGCGTGAGCAAGCGACACACCCGGTGGCTCCTCGCGATCGTCCTGATGTCTGCGTGCGGCGGCTCCAGCAACACGGGCGTCGGCGACGTCGCCGGGACTGGAGGCGGAACCAGGACTGACGCTGGACCGGACGCCCCAGCGTCCACCGCTGCCGATGCAGGCGACGCCACGAGTAGCGGTGACGACGCGAGCGGGCCCCCGAGCGACGGGGGACGCGAGGACGCACCCACCGACGCGAAGACCGATGCGCGCGGCGGCGGTGGCGGCGACGCTTCGGCGCTCGAACCCGTCAAGATGGGAGTCGACGCCAACGGCGAATCCCAGTTCGTGTCGGCGACCGGCCTGACGTCGGAGGTCCTCCGGCAGTACCTCAAGGGCGGCGATTCGATCCCCACGTCGGTCGCCGCGGCCAACCTCGACACGTTTTACGCGGCGGGCAAGTCGGTCGTGTACTCGATCAAGGCGGACCAGTCGCCCGACAGCCAGGCCGTGAACATCGCGAATCTCACGGCGCTTGCGAAAGACATCACCGCGAAGGGCTTCGCGTCGAAGACGTGGATCGCCTTGCACCACGAGCCGTATCCCGAGCTGACGGGCGCCGCCTTCCAGACGATGTACGCGACCTACGCGCCCGCCGTGCGAGGCGCCGGCGTGCGGTGCGGCGTCATCTATCAGTCGTACCCGCTCTACCACGGCGAGCCGAACTACGCGTCCGACTACACCTCGGGGATCCTCGCGCAGGTCGACTTCATCGGTATCGACGTGTACCCGGGCTCCACGCCGGGCGGATACGGAACCGACATCCTCAGCGTCATCTCGCCCTTCACGAAGTACGCGGAGCAGAACGGCAAGCGCTACCAGATCGACGAGGTGGCGGTCGACTCGTCCCTCACCGGCACCGCTCAGCAGCAAGCCGCGTGGCTCGGCGGTCTGGCGAAGCTGGACGGCAACGTCGAGGTGGTCATGTACTACGAGGGCGCCGCCGGCTCGTATGCGAACCTCAAGATCGAGAACGACCCGGACGCCGTCACCACCTGGAAGACGCTCTACCAGACACTGACCACGCGGTGATCGGGCACACCCTGTGTAAGTCCCGCGATGCACGACTGGCCCGACCCGCGTCGAGCTGAAGAGCATGCGAGGGAAGGACGATGAGTCAGCAACCCGTGTCCACGGTCCCCGCGCTGGCCACGAACGACGGCAACCGCATGCCTCGGATCGGCTTCGGCACATGGCCGCTGTCCGATGCCGAGGTGACCGGAGCCGTCGAACAGGCGATCGCATGCGGCTATCGGCTCATCGACACGGCTTCCAGCTACGGCAACGAGGCAGGTGTCGGTCGCGCAATTCGAGCCTCCGGCGTTCGGCGCGAGGAGCTCTTCGTGACGACGAAGCTTCGTGGCCGTGACCACGGCTACGACGCCGCGCTTCGCGCGTTCGACGCGAGCATGGACCTGCTCGGGCTGGAGTACCTGGACCTCTACCTCATTCACTGGCCGCTCCCACGCAAGAACCTCTTCGTCGAGACGTGGCGCGCGTTCGTGCGACTGCGCGAGGAAGGGCGCGTCCGATCCATCGGGGTGTCCAACTTCGAACCCGCTCACATCGACCGCCTCGTGGCCGAAACGGGCCTCGTCCCCGCCGTCGATCAGGTCGAGGTGCACCCCGAGTTTTCGCAGAAAGTCATTCGCGACTACGCGACCGAGAAGAGCATCGTGGTCGAGGCGTGGAGCCCGCTCGGCCACGGCGGCGACATCCTGCACAACGACCTCGTCGCATCGCTCGGCAGCAGGTACGGCAAGTCCCCGGCGCAGATCGTGCTCCGCTGGCACGTCGAGATGGGAACGGTGCCCATCCCCAAGTCGAGCAAGGTCGCTCGCATGCGTGAGAACATCGACGTCATGGACTTCTCGCTGACCAGCAGCGAGGTCCAAGCGATCACCTCGCTCGACCGTGGACACAGAATTGGCGGCGACCCCCAGAGCTACGTCGAGGAATGAGCCGTTCGAGACAGCGGGCACCCCTCAGTCGTAGTGCTTCCTCTTCTCCCACGTCTGCCCGAACGGCACCTTCGGACGCCGGCACACGTAGATCGTCAGTCCGCTCTCGTACGGCATGTTCCACGCGTTGCTGAAGCTGCCGCGCGCCTCGACCTCCTCGAACTGTTCTGCGTACCACTGTGGCGCCTCCGGGTCCTTGTTGAGCCGGATGACCACGTGCGCCTCGGGGTCGGCCGGTCCCCAGAGCCAGTAGTTGTTGTGCCCACTGACCACGGGCGGCATCCCGCGTCCGGTGCCGAAGAACTCGAAGGCGCCCGCTTGCCCGTAGTCGTTGGCCAGCACCACCGCGTGCGCGCGCTCCTGGGGCGAGAGCGTCGCGATTACGCCGAGCACCGCGTCGGTCATCTCGGGCCAGCCGAACATGTCGGCGTAGAACTGCGGGAGCGGCCCCACCTCCTTCTTCTCCTCCGTGGAAGGCGCCTGCCCCAGAGCGCGCGCGTAGGCGACGAAGCGATCGACGGGGAGGCAGGGAAGCGCGAGCGGAGCCGCAGCCGCACCCCCGATCACGAGCAACCCTCCGTACGCCGCCACGAGCCAACGGCGGCGCCCGGCCCGCGTCGCGGCCTCGGCCACAACCCCGCCGGCCGCGAAGAGAATCGGGTAGCTCGGCGCCAGGTACTCGGTGCGGCTCCCGCGCTGCAAGAGCAGCAGCACGAGCACCGCCACGTACACGATCCCCAGCGGCCGCACGCGCTCGAGCTTCGACCACCCGAGTAGACCGGCGAGCCCGGAGATCCACAGCGGCGCCGTCAGCGGCTGCATGTTGGCCACCTGCGCGAGCAGGAAATCGCCCGGGGCGATGCGCGACATCTTGTCCTGGGTCGCGTGCTGCACGAACTCGCGCGTCGGCCACCCGTTCGCGCTCTCCCAGCCGACGTATGGCGCGATCAGCACCGCCATGATCGCGGCCGCGAGCCAGAGTCCCGGGTCGAGCAGCAGTCGCCGGTGGCGAGTTGCCACGATCCCGACTCCCACGCCGCCGACGAGCCACAGGACGCTCAGCTTGTTCTGCAGTCCCAGGCCCAGCACGACGCCCAGCAACGCCCACGTCGCGAGTGGCGTCCGCTCTCCTTCCCGAACCTGCGCCGTGAAGATGCGCGCGAGCACGCACGCCGCCGCCGTCCAGAACAGCGGCTCGAACGCATTCATGGAGTAGAAGTGGTCGATCGCGAGGTACTCCGGCGCCACCAGCACCGCGAGCGCCGCCAGCACTTGCGCCACCCGCCCTCCGCCCATCTGTCGAGCGAGTCGCGCTGCGAGCAGCACGACCGCCGTCCCCGCCAGCGCGGGAAGCAGTCGCCACGCGAAGCGCGAGTCACCCAGCGTGACGTGCACGAGCCCCAGCAGGGCCACGCACAGCGGCGGGTGATCGACGTACCCCCACGCCAGGTGCCGCGCGCATGCAAGGTAGTACAGCTCGTCGCGGAAGTACCCGTAGCCCCCTGCGAAGACGAGCTGCACGAGGAGCTTGGCGGCGGCGACCGGCCCGACTGCGCGGAGGAGTGCCTGGCGTTGCGAGAGCACGGCGACATCGACAGCGTACATGGGCGTCGAGCCACTCGCCGAGGCCGCTGCGGGTCACTTGTCACTGCCGAAGCGTCGACCCATATGGACGCGAGGCTGACAGGTACCGAAGCAGACTATGCACTCTCGCCTCTTCTTCCTCCTCGCGATCTCGGGTCTCGCGGTCTCCACGGGGCTCTGGGCATGCAGCTCCAACGGCAGCGCAGGCCACTCACCGACCTCCCCGGGAGGCGGCGGCGACGGCGGGGTCGACTTCGGCGGCTTCGGATCATCCGGATCGAGCGGCGCTGGCGCGGCGAGCTCCGGCACCGGTAGCGCCTCCGGCTCGTCGAGCGGAACCGGGAGCACTCCCCCCTGCATGCCGCCGTCGTCGGTGCCGTCGAGCGAGCTGGTGCCCTACGTGACGGCCCAGCAGCAGCTCAACGCGTGCACCTCGACGCAGATCTCCGACTACATCGCGGCGTGCGTGCCGAACGGCAGCACCACCATGTGTCACAACTGGGAGCAGTCGAACACGAAGTGCGCCCAGTGCATCGCGCCGACGAACGGCTCCGGCGTGGGTCAGAACACGGGCGCCATGCTCTTCGACGTCCACGGGAACCTCGTCGACTACAACTTCGGCGGCTGCATCGCGCTCATCGACCCGACGAGCGGCGGACTCGCCTGCGCACAGGCGCTCGACGCCTACGTCCAGTGCATCGACTTCGCCTGCGAGGCGTGCTCTGACCAGATGAGCATCGACAACTGCCAGTCGACCGCAACCAACGGCGGCGCATGCTCCGCCTACAACGACGCGTACCACATGCCCTGCAAGACAGACCTCGCCGTCGACGCCGGCGGCAACACGAAGTGCAGCACCGGAACGCAGGTCATCAGCGTGATCTGCGGCCCCGGGATGTGACGGATCGCTTCACTCACTTCGGAATCGCCATCACCTTCGCGGCGAGCTCTACCCAGTACACGTAGGCGGGCCCCACGGCGATGTCGCCGAGGCCCGCGGCGAGCGACCCGACGTGAGCGTCTGCACGGTGCCGCCGGCGAGGGGCATCTTGCAGATGCTCGCCTGGTTCGACGTCCCCTGCGGGCCCTGATCGGTGAAGTGCATCGAGGCCCGTCGACCGCGAGCTTCAGGGGCCATCTGGGTCACCGGGCCGATCGGGTTTGGTCGCGATCGTCGTCGTGCCAGGCGAGCATGCAGGCCCCCCGAGGCGCGGCACAATGTGGCGCGCG
>DATJYG010000718.1:0-2298 GCA_035499695.1 Polyangiaceae bacterium | reverse complement strand
GCGCTCTGGAGGCGTTTCCCGTGGCGGTGCGCACGCTCGACGCGCTCCATCTCGCTTCGCTCGAGTTTCTGCGGCAGGAAGGCCACGCCGTCGAGCTCCTTTCTTACGACGAGCGCATGCTCGACGCCGCACGCAAGATGCGAATCGCCGTTTCCTCGCTAAGCCGCGTCACTCCACGCTGACCTGCACGTCGACTTCCAGCGTTTCGCCGCCGCCGCCGAGGTACAGCGTACCCGACGTGGGGGTAGCGTCGAGATAGTTGCGACCGACGGCGAGGCGCACGTGATGCGTGCTCGTGACGACGCCGTTGGTCGGGTCGAGCCCGCGCCAGCCTACGTCCGGCAAATACACTTGCACCCACGCGTGGGATGCCTCGGCCATGCGCTTGTTCGGATCTTTCGGACCCGTGAAGAGGTAGCCGCACACGTACCGCGCGGGCACGCCGATGAGGCGCGCGAGGCAAATGAATAAATTGGTGAAGTCCTGGCAGACGCCGCGTCGCTTCGCGTAGACGTCGAACGCCGTCGTCCCAAGCGTCGTTGCGCCGGGGAAGTACTTGTACTCCCGGTAGATCGTGTCGTTCAGATCGAGCAGCGTGTCGAGCACGTTGCCGTCGTTGCGGGCGACGAAGCGCATCGCGTAATCGAGGAGCTCGAGCAACTCGCTCTCAGGCAGCTCGGGCGGGTTCAAGTAGGGCTGCAGCATGTGGCGCTGCCACGGCATCCACACGAGGGGCACCGCCGAGCGGACGTGCCGCAAATCGAAGCCGAGCGGGTCGCTGTCGAGCGCTTCGACGATCGTGCGGCCCGTGATCGTCAGTTCCCGATAGGGCGTCTCGATGACCAGACGCCGCGCGCGATTGCCAAAGACGTCGTCGAAGTCATGCGACCGCCCTTCGACCGAGCTTTCGACTTCCGCGTGCACGAGGCGCTGCAGACGGTCGTGCATCGGAAAGAGCCGCATGAGATGCGTGCTGCGTTCGACGGGGTGCAGATACCGGTACGAGGTGCGGTGCACCGTCGTGATGCGCGTCGCCGGCTTGCGCGCGGCATGGCGCCGCTCGGCGCGGGTCGGCTGGAGGTGCGTGGCGCGCGCCGCTGGCGCGCTCGGGGGGCGGGGAACGGCGCGAAACGTGACTGCGCCCTGGCGCAAGAGAAGAAACTCGCCTTGCTCGAGGCGGCGCCACGAGAGCACCGTCAGCACCTCCGCGGCGAGCGGCGACGACGAAATCACGCAGCCCTTGCGAGGCTTGCTTCCACGCCGGGTGAGGTCGATGCGCACGTCGTCGTCCCCGAAAACGAGGCCGTTGTACGGCGGCAGCAGTTCGGCCAGCTGGAGCCGTTCGTGGCCGAAGCGATCCGCATAGGCGAGCAAGTCGCGGCCGTCGCAAAGGACGAGATCGAGCGATCCCCGGTCATTCAGCTCGAGGAGCCACCGGTGCAGCTCCTCCGGGTCGGCGTCCGCCAGCGACCGCCAGCCGCGCTTCGCGATCCGGCTGAGGAGCGTGCAGAAGACGAGCTCCGTGTCGGTGGCGCCGACCGGCTCGAAAGGCGGCTCCAGCGGCTCCTCCAGCTTCGACGTGAGGCTTCCGGCGTGCCCGAACATCCACTCGCGTCCCGCCCACCCGCGGACGAACGGCTGCGTGTTCGCGTCGGTGTTCGGGCCCCACGTCGCCGCACGGATGTGCAGCACGAAGAGCGACGACTCGAGGTGCTCCCATGCTTTGACGAGCTCGCCGCGGATGCTCCCGCGCGACGGTGACGGCTCCTTGAGCACCGACGCGCACGGCTCGCCGGCCGGGTAGTAGCCGATCCCCCACCCGTCGGGGAGAGATTGGCCTGCTTGGAGACAGCGCATGTCGAACGAAGGCGCCAGCTCCCCCTCGAAGCACATCGCAAGCAGGTTCGGCATCGGGGGCGTCGATCTCCTCTTCTTTGGCGCATGCCACGTGCAGCAAGCGATGTCACGCGTACGATCGCGTGGGCTTGGAGGGGACGCGCGCGGGGCTCGCGCGAGTTCGCGCCCGCTCGCGCGACCGTCGGTGCTACGGCCGCGGCGTTGGCCCGCTGCGCGGGGTCGTGATAGGCCAGAAAGAGGCCGCGACTTCGACGCACGGGTTTCGCACCCGCCAGCGGCTTTTGGAGGCTTCCTATGAGCGCGGAGAATGGAAAAGGCGAGGCTCTGACGCATGCCCGCATCGAGCGCGATTCGGCGCCGTCCCGTCGCGCTTTCCTCGGAGCGGCTGCGGCGGGCGCCGCGGTCGTTGGGTTTTCGCCCGCAGTCGCGTTTGCGCGCAAT
>DATJYG010000717.1:0-2931 GCA_035499695.1 Polyangiaceae bacterium | reverse complement strand
GGTGGCCATGCGATCCAGGAGCGACATGATGCCGCCGCGGGGCTGGAGCTTGGTCGCATCGCGCACGTGGGCCCCCACGCGGCGCATCCAGGCCATCTCGGCGTCGTCGAGCGGGCCGCGCTCCACCGCCGCCAGCGCCTCGTCGAGCTCGGCGGCATTGCGCGGGCCGGAGAGACACACGTCGACCGTGGGGTTCGAGAGTGCGAAGCGATAGCAGTCAGCCGCCGTCGGCGTTCGCTCGCCCTCGGGCGTGAAACGAGGCTGCAGGAGCGTGCCCCATCGCGTCGCGGTGAAGGCGACCACGGCGGGCCGCTCCTCGCGCGGACCCGCCGCTTCGACGAAGGGGAACACCTCGCGCTCTGCGCCCGGGTGCGCAGCGTTGTAGCGGACCATCAGCGCGTCGTAGCGCCCGTCTTCGATGAAGCGCGCGAACGTGGGGCGTTCGTGGCAGGAGACCATGAGGTGGCGCACCTTGCCGCTGTCGCGCAGGGCGAGCGCTCGGTCGACGATGCGCGCGGGCGGAAGCCCGTTCCACCAGGCGAGGCAGAGGATGTCGACGTAGTCGGTGCGGAGCGCGCGAAGCGCCCGTTCGACCGACCCGGGCATGGTCCACGCGGCCCGGGCGTACGTCTGGATCGCGATGGTCGCCTGCGCGCGGTCCTTGCGGGCCACCTCTCGCACGCCGCGGCCGAAGTCGCCCTTGCGCATCGAACCCCAGAGGAAGAAGTCGACCCCGCGCTCGTAGGCGCGTTCGACCTCGCGACCCGACAGTCCATAGCTCGACCCGAGCCCGATGGGCCCGACCTCGCGCCCGGTGGCGCCGAGAACCCGTCGCTTGAAAGCCGGCATCGACCCGGTTGGATGCAGGC
This sequence comes from Polyangiaceae bacterium, assembly GCA_035499695.1. Lineage (GTDB taxonomy): Bacteria > Myxococcota_A > Polyangia > Polyangiales > Polyangiaceae > Palsa-1150. The sequence continues at coordinate 2,062 of DATJYG010000717.1, read as the reverse complement.
TCGCGCGCGTGCGTTTCACGCGTCAGGCGTGCGCGAGCACCCGGTCGTGCCAGAGCAGGAGCTCGATCGACCCTGGACCGCGGTTGAACACGTAGTCGTGCGGGCCCGGCACCTCGGCGAAGTCGTGGTCGATCCCCGCGAGATGCCAGGCGCGCGAGATGCCGAGGATGGGGTCGCGGAAGTAGTCGTCGTGGCTCGTGAGCAAGCGCAGCTTGAGGTCGCGGCGGCGGGCCCGAGCGGCCTGGGCGAGCGCGGTCCACTCGGGGTCCTGCCCTTGCTGCACCGCCGGCTGGATGCCCCCGACGGCCCCGAAGACGTCGGGCCGCGATAGGCCGATGCGCATGGCGGTCACCCCGCCCAGCGAGACGCCGTCGAGCCCCGTCGCCTCCGGCGTGGCGATCGCGGGCGTCTCGGCACGTACGCGCGGGAGCAGCTCGTCGACGAGGAAGCGGCCGTAGTCGGCCACGTCCCCGGTCGTCGCGGGGCGTATGTCGGGCAGATATGGACAGGCGACGACGAGTCCGCCGAAGGGATGCGCCGCGAGCCACGCGTTCTCTTCGGAGAGATGAGCCGGGGTGACGAAGCCCTCGTGGTCGACCGTGGTGAGCGGCGGCGCGCGGAGCCGGTCGATGGCTCGGACCATGGCGTAGTCGCGCGGCCAGCCCATGGCGCCTTCCGCCGGCGGCTTCAGCGCTTCGCCACGTCCGTGCAGCGCGATGAGCACCGGAAAGCGCGCGCTCGCGTCGCCCCAGGTCGGAACGACGACGACGGCGCGCGTCGGTCCCCACGATTGTGTGCCGAGGTCCCACTCGAGGAGGCGCACGTTGGGGGACGAGGGCACCGGCGCAGGCCCCGGCGGTCCCCCGCCCGAAGCGCGCTCGCTCTTGCAAGCGAGCCCCGCGGCAGCCACGCCCACCAGAAACGCCCGCCGTCCAACCATTACGGAGTTCAGTCTACTGTCGGCGGCGACCGCGCCGCGAATCCGTCGGACCCGGATGGAGATGCGACGGTATTGGGGTCAGATGGCGTGCATCTCAGTCGTCGGTCGGCGGCGGGGATACGTGCCCGGTCGCCTTCTTCACCAGCTCGACGAGCAGCGGGTCGCTCCCGATGCGTTCACGCAGCACGGCGCGGATCTGCTCGAGTTTCTCCGGAGGCATCGGCCCGAGGTGGGCCGTCGCTTCCTGCACCTTCGCGTCGACGTACCCCTTCACGTCGATCTCTCCTGCGCGGAGCCGCTCGAGCGGCGTCGACCCGGCAGCCTTCACCTCGGCCGCGCGCGCCGCGGCGCCGCTCTTGTCGCTCTGGTCGACCTGGAACGGCTTCCCCGTCGGCTGCGCGCGCGACGGCCCCGGCGCTCCACCCGCAGGCGGCGCGCCCGGAGGCCCTTTTTTCCCGATGCCGTCGATGCCCATCGCTCCTCCAGCCTAGCGCATCGATGGCTCAGTGAATGTTGCCGATCGCCGTCTTGGCCGTGTTGTGCTCGACCTCCATGACGTTGGAGAGAGCGCTGAACGTGCGGTTCTGGGCGTTCACCTCTTCCTGGACCTGCAGGTAGTAGAGGTTCATCTCCTGGTCCTGCGCCATGACGGACTCGATGCCGCCGCCGTCGGCGGACGCGGCGCCGGGGGTGGCGGCGACGCCGGCGCTCAGCCCCGCCGGGTTGCCCGCGCCGAGACCGACGGCCGCGCCGATTCCGGCGCCGGTCGCGCTCGTTCCGAGGCCGACGGGGTAGCCCGCCGCTGCGCCGGGCCCCTCCGGAAGCGCCGTGCTCGTGAGCGGCATGGTCGTGGTGACCGGCCCGTTGCGTACGGCGACGGCCATGAGCGGCGAGCCGGGGATGGCGCGCGCCGCGGCGGTCGCACCTCGCACGAAGGCGCGAGCACCGCCTGCGAGCACCTCGGAGAACGGTGCGCCCGCGGCGCGCGCGGTCGGTCGGGGGGTGGTCTCGACGGTGACGACGTCCGGCCGGACGCCGGGTCCACTCGGAATGGAGCTGTCCATGGGGGAATCCTCTCGGTTTGATCGAGGGCTCGTCTGCCCTCTGCCCCCCTATCGGTCG
>DATJYG010000716.1:0-9192 GCA_035499695.1 Polyangiaceae bacterium | reverse complement strand
CTCTCCTTCTTCTTCGACGTGCACAACGACTTCTTCGAGGAGATCGCCAAGTTCCGCGCGGCGCGGCGCCTCTGGGCGCGCATCATGAAGGAGCGCTTCGGCGCGAAGAAGCAGGAGAGCCTCAAGCTCCGCACGCACGCGCAGACGGCGGGCGTGTCGCTCACGGCGCAGCAGCCGCACAACAACGTGGTGCGCGTGGCCATCCAGGCGCTGGCGGCGGTGCTCGGGGGGACGCAGTCCTTGCACACGAACTCGCTCGACGAGACGTACGCGCTGCCCACCGAGGAAGCGGTGACCATCGCGCTCCGCACCCAGCAGATCATCGCCGAGGAGAGCGGCGTCGCCGGGACCATCGACCCGCTGGGCGGCGCCTGGTTCGTCGAGGACCTCACCAATCGCCTCGAGGCGGAGGCCACGCAGATCATCCGCCGCATCGACGAGATGGGCGGCGTCGTCGAGTCCATCGAGAAGGGCTACCCGCAGCGCGAGATCGCGGCGAGCGCGTACCGCTTCCAGCGGCAGCTCGAGGCGGGCGAGCGGACCATGGTGGGCGTCAACATGTACGCTCACGAGGCCGGGAGCGAGAAGGACGTCGAGATCCCGCTGCTCCGCATCGACGAGGAGGTCTTCCGCACGCAGGTGGCCAACCTGGCGCGCGTGAAGGACAGGCGCGACGGCGCCAAGGTGAAGGCCGCCCTCGAGGCCGTGCGCACCGCCGCGCGCGGCAAGCCGGGAACGCCAGGGAGCAACCTCATGCCCCCCATCATCGAGGCCGCCAAGGCGTACTGCACGCAGCAGGAGATCTGCGACGTGCTCCGCGAGGTGTTCGGCACCTACACCGACCCTGCCGAGTTCTAGCCGTCGTGCGATAATTCCCCCTGGCGATGACGACCGTCTCGGTCCCCCGGTTCGAGCCGCAGAACCGCATCGCGGACAAGTTCCGACTGAAACGGCGCATCGCCACGGGCGGCATGGGGGAGGTCTGGGTCGCCCGCAACGAGGCGACGCAGGCGGACGTGGCGCTCAAGGTGCTGCGCCGCGGGGACGCCGACCGCGCCGAGGAGCTGCAGATCGAGGCGCGCTTCCGGCACGAGGCGCGCCTGTCCGCGATGCTCTCGCACCGCAGCATCGTGAAGGTGTTCGACCTCATCGAGGCGCCCGGCGGGACGCTGGTGCTCGTCATGGAGCTGCTCCGGGGCGAGACGCTGCAGCGCTACCTCGAGAAGCGCGGGCCGCGCGGGTCGGCGGAGGCGGTGGCCATCATCTCGCCGATCCTGAGCGCGCTCGGTCACGCGCACGAGCGGGGCATCGTGCACAGGGACGTGACGCCGTCGAACATCTTCCTCGCCGTGGACCCGGACGGGCACGTGACGCCGAAGCTCGTCGACTTCGGCATCGCGAAGCTGGAGAAGGGCGAGGCGCCGGTGAAGACGATCGACGGGCGCGTGCTCGGGACGCCGCGGTACATGGCGCCGGAGCGCATCCGCGGCGCGCCCCAGATCGACGGGCGGGCCGACGTCTTCGCGTCGGCGGTCGTGCTGTACGAGACGATGACCGGCGTGTCGCCCTTCGCGGCGAGCAACCCGGCGGCGTCGCTCGCGGCGGTGCTCGAGCGGCACATCGATCCGGACGAGCGCATCGACCCGAAGCTGTGGATGGAGATCCAGCGGGCGATGTCCAAGCGGCCCTACGAGCGGCACCCGTCGGCGCACGAGCTGGGCGCGGCGCTGCGGCTGGCCATCGACGAGACGGAAGGGTCGCTCGAGGCGGTGCTGAGGCGCACGACGACCCTGCCCGGATGGGACGAGGAACCGGCCCACGTGACCGAGGAGGTGCCCAGGGGCAGGACGGACGAGCACAGTGCCGTCGTGCTGCCGGCGAAGCGCAAGCTCTCGTCGGCGTTGTGGCTGGGGGCCGGGGCACTCTTGGGGGTCATCGTGGCCATCGTGTTCCTCGCGGGACGTGGGGGGAAGGCGCCGGCGAGCGATACGGGGGCCCTCACGCCCGCGGCGCAAGCGTCGACCGCGACCGCGACCCCGACCCCGACCGCGACCGCGACCGCGATCCCGACTGCATCGGCCGCTCCGGCTCCGACCGATACCGCGACCGCCCCGACGCCCGCGCACAGCGCGACGCCGAGACCGAGGCCGCCGCATCCACGGCCCGTGGCGACGACGCCGGGGTTCTAGAAGAGCGCGCGCCCGGCCTCTTCGCCCTGACGGATGCTGTCGGGGATGCCGACGCCATCGTAGCCGCCGCCGGCGATGCGCAGGCCCGGGGCGACGGCCTCCAGGCGCTCGCGCAGGGTGCGCATCGTGGCGAGGTGCCCGACGCGCATCTGGGCGCTCGCCTTCACGAAGCGGAAGACGCGTCTGAGCACCGGCTCGGCGTCGAGGCCCATCAGCGTGCGCAGCTCGGTGCGCGCGATTCGGACGAGCCCATCGTCGTCCTGCGAGAGCACGTCCTCGCCCCACGCGCCGCCGAAGAAGCCGCGCAGGAGCACGTGGCCCTCGGGCGCGCGGCCGGGCCACTTGCTCGAGACCCAGGTGCTCGCGAGGATCGGCCGGCCGGCGGCGCGCGGGACGACGAAGCCCACGCCGTCGAGCGGGTGCTTCACGTCGGCGGTGCGGTAGCCGAGGAACACGGTGGCGGTCGAGCCGAACACGATGGACCGCAGCGCCGTCGACAGCGCGTCGTCCAGGCCCTCGAGCACGGCGGCGGCCGCGTGCGCGGGCGCCGCCACGATGACCGCGTCGGCCAGCAGGCGCTCCCCTTCCCCGTCGTGCACCGCCCAGGCGTCGCCCTCGCGCGACACGTTCTCGACGCGCCGCGACTCGTGCAGCGTGACGCCGTCGGTGCGCAGGCGGTCGACCAGGGCCGTCACGAGCTGCCCGGTGCCCCCCTCGAGCGACGTGAAGGCGCTGCCGCTGCCCCCGGTCCTGGCGCGGCGCGCGACGCGCATGCCCTGGACGAGCGACCCGTAGTCGCGCTCCATCGTGACGAGCTGCGGGAACGCCGCGCGCACCGAGATGTCGCTCGCGTCCCCGGCCGAGATGCCGCCGAGCAGCGGCGCCACGAGTCTCTCGGCGGCCTCCTTCCCGAGGCGCCTGGTCGCGAACTCGGCGATCGACTCGTCGTCGTCGCCGTGGAAGCGGCGCGGGGGGATGAACGGCTCGAGGGCCATCCGCGCCTTGCCACGCCACGAGAACAGCGTGGTCGTCGCCAGCGGGCGCAGGCGCGTGGGCACGCCGAGCACGAGGCCCTCGGGCACCGGGTGCAGGGCGTCGCCCCACGCGACGTAGTAGCGGCGGTTCTCCGCCTTCGTCTCGATGAGCGATCCGCCCAGGCCGAGCGTGCGCGCGAGGGCCGTCGCGTGCGGCTTGCTGACGACCCAGGAGTCGGGGCCCGCGTCGAGGAGGAAGCCCTCCGTCTTCTCGGTGAGCATGTTGCCCCCGAAGCGGCCGGAGCCCTCGAGCACCGTGACCGACACGGCGCGTCCCGTCTCGCGCCCGCGCAGGACCGCGGCGCGCGCGGCCGCGAGGCCCGCGATGCCGCCGCCGACGACGACGACGCGCTTGGCGTCAGCCATTGCTCGCCTCTTTCGCGACGCTGGCGAGGACGCTCACCAGGTCCGCATCGGCGTTTAGCGAGCGCGCGCGCGCGTAGCGAAGCCCCTTGGCGCGCGCGATGCCGGCCGCCTCGATGTCGAGGTCGTAGAGGATCTCGACGTGGTCCGCGAGAAACCCGATGGGCGCGAAGACGACGGCCGCGTCCCCGCGCGCCACGACGTCGGCGATGGTCGTGGGCAGATCCGGGCCGAGCCAGCCGCCGGGCACGTCGCTCATCCCCTGGCTCTGGAAGGCGAGCGTCCAGCGCAGCTCGGCCCCGACGAGCTTCGCGATGGCCTCGGCCGAGGCGCGCACCTCGCGCTCGTACGGGTCGCCGCGCTCCACGACGGCTCGCGGCAGGCTGTGCGCGGTCATCACGACCGTGGTGCGCGCGCGGTCGAGCCCCTCGAGCGCCGCCGTGATGCGCTTCGCAAAGGCAGAGCACAGGTCCGGCCGCTGGCCCCAGTCGGCGGCGCAGTGCAGCTCCACGGCGAGCCCCGCGGCCTGCGCGGCGCGCCGCGCGTCCTCGGCGTAGACGTGCGCCGAGTGCTGCGCGAGCGGTACGACGGCCACGTGGGTGGCTCCCTCGCGGACGAGGCGCGAGAGGACCTCTGCCACCGTCGGCCTCCAGAGGCGGTTGGCCCAGGCGACGGGCACGCCGAGGGACGCCTCGAGCTTCGCCGCAACCTCGGCATTGATGCGGTTGAGCGGAGAGCTCCCCCCGATGGCCTCGTAGCGCCTGCGCAGCTCCGCCACGAGCTCCGCCGGAGCGGCGTGCCCCCTTCGCACGTTGGTGACGAAGGCCGGCAGATCGTCGAGATCGTCGACGGTGCCGTGCGAGACGAGGAGTACTGCCCTCTTCACCGCCTGCTCTTCTCGTGCACGTAGTCCACGACGGCGCGCACGTTGTCCACGGGTGTCTCCGGGAGGATCCCGTGCCCCAGGTTGAAGATGTGCCCCGGGCGCCCTCCCGCCGCGTCGAGCACGCGCTGCGCGTGCTTCTGCGCCACCTCGCGCGTCGACAGCAGCGCGCAGGGATCCATGTTGCCCTGCACCGCGTGGTCGTGGCCGACGCGCTTCCACGCGTCGGCGAGCGGCGTGCACCAGTCCACGCCGATCACGGTGCCGCCGGCGTCGCGCATCGCCTCGAGCAGCGTCGCGGTCCCCACGCCGAAGTGGATGACCGGCACGCCCGTCGTCGCGACGTCCCGCAGGATGTGCCGTACGTGCGGCTGCACGTGCTCGAGGTAGTCCTCGGGCGCCAGGTCGCCGACCCACGAGTCGAAGAGCTGCACCGCGTCCGCTCCCGCGGCGATCTGCGCGCGGAGGTAGCGCCGGACTACCTCCGCGAGCTTCTCCATGAGCGCCCGGAAGTCCTGCGGCGCCCCGAACATGAGCTTCTTCGTCTTGGCGAAGTTGGCGCTCTTGCCGCCCTCGACGAGGTAGCTCGCGAGGGTGAAGGGCGCGCCGGCGAACCCGATGAGCGGCAACTTCAGCTCGCGCTTGAGCAGGCGGATCGTCTCGAGCACGTACCCGAGGCCGTGCTCCGCGTCGATGATGCGGAGGGCGTCGATCTGCGCGCGCGACCGGATGGGCTCGTGCACGACGGGCCCCTCGCCCTTGGCGAACTCGAAGGGAGCGCCCATCGGCTCGAGGGGCAGGAGGATGTCGGCGAAGAGGATCGCCGCGTCCATGCCGTGCACCATGGGCTGGAGCGTCACCTGCACCGCCAGCTCGGGCGTCTTGCACAGCTCGAGCATCGAGTGCTTCTCGCGCAGCGCGCGGTACTCGGCCATGTACCGCCCGGCCTGGCGCATCATCCACACGGGCGTCGCGTCGGTGGGCTCACGCCGGCAGGCGCGAAGGAAGCGGTCGTTCATCGGCATGTATCGTCAGGAACTTACAACATGGGGACGGCGCGTGCCCGAGTCCGATTCGGAAGCTGGGCGCGATCCGATGGCATCGCGGCGCGTCCGTCGAATCCGGCAACCCATCTAACGCGTCAGACGGGCGCAGTCGCGAACGGGATCTCCTCGAACGTCAGTCGCGGAGCTTCTTCGCGAAGGATGTCCCGAGCGCGTTGCGTGAACAGCACCATTCGCGGGTGCTCTGCGATGAAGAACACCTCGACCCGCGAAGGAAGGGGGTCCCGCTCGAGGATCCACGGTCGCATCAGGCGCTTGACCAATCCATCGGGGCGCCGCTCCACGAGCGACGCCAGCAGGTGCACGGCGTGCTTGCTGGAGACCCGAAAGCGGTCATCGAGGCGTTTGCCCATCGTCGGCTGCGGCGCCCAAACGAGTGTCGGCTCGAGCACCAGGCCCTTCGGGCACAAAGTGCGCAGCCTGTCGGCCACGGCGTCGTTGACCAGGATCGACAGGTCGTCCACGCGGCATACCGGCCCCACGCGGGGGCGTAGGAGCTGGACCTGGAAAGGGTCTTCGTAACCGAGGCTTTCGGCGTTGACGGATCCCTCGACCAGATGGAGCGCCTTGCCTACCGCACCGTCACGGTCCCTTCGCCTTTCCAGCCTCGCCCCTGCCTCACGAATCATATGCCCCGTCGCGCGGATCGAATCCCCTGCGTCTTGCGCCGCTGACCGGGCGTAAGTGCCCGAAACGCCGTCGGCCGGCAAGAAAAGATCGAAAAAAGCATCCGCCCGTGTGAACGGCGCCAAATCGCGGTCCTTTAGTAGATCGAGAGCGAAGAGGCGGCGGCGATGAGGCGCGGCCGGATGCGTTCTCGTGAACCGACAGCAAGTGCCCCGGCCCCGGGGCAACCAGTGGAGATCCGTCATGAGCACCGTCCGCAAGTCCACCAGCGACCTCCCCTACGAGTTCATCGCGAAGCACTACCGGGATCCGGGAGGCGAGGACCGCATCCGCCGCTGGCTCCCGCACCCCGAGGTCGCCCGCGCCATCTGCGGCGCCCTGCGCGCGAACGGCGTCGGCCGGTGCGACGTGGAGGACCGGCTCCAGGACGTCTATGTCAAGGTGCTCACCGCGTTCCGGGAAGGGGGCGCCGTACCCCCGCCGGACCTGCGGGCGATGAAGGCGTACTGCGCGACCGCCGCGAAGAACCTCGTGATCGACCTGCGACGCGAGGCCGACAAGCGCAAGCGGGACCTGGCCGAACCCTGCGAACGCGACGAATACGGGATGGGCGAGCCGGATTGCGCCGAGCCGCACGAGCGGGTGGACGCCGTCAGGCAGGTCGAGGTCCTCGCTTCGCTGTTCCGTGAGGGGAGCATGCCGCGGGATGGCGTGGTCATCCTCCAGGGCGTCGCGGCAGGGCACTCGTACGGCGAGATCGCCACGGACCTGGGGATTTCGAAGGACCTCGTCGAGTGGCGCATGCGCGAGATGCGCCGTATCTGCCGGGAGCGCATGGCGAAACTGGGGATGGTGCCGAGGATGCAGCCGCTGCGCCTCGTCGTCAGCAGTCCGTCCGCGATGACGCTGCTCCGAGCTGCCGCCTGACGATGGGCGACAAATCGTCCTCGTCCCGAAAAAAGTCCCTCGGCACTTGACCCGATTTTACGTCTTAACAGGGTGTCGACGGTGAGAGGCCCACGAGCCTCGACGGAGCTTCGACGAGACCGGCATCGATCTTCACGGGACCGGCGATGATCTCGATCAGAGCGGCTTCGATCTTCATGAAACCGGCGATGATCTCGAACGGACCGGCGCCGATCTTCACGAGACCCGAATCGATCTCTCGAAGACCCCCATCGATTCGAGCGAAACCCTCAATCGTCTCGCAAGGTGACGCTGTGAGATTGATGGCCGACGCTTCGATCGAGAAAAGACCGTCATCGATCGACACGAGACCCGCTCTTTCCTGACGCAGACCGGCGATTTGCTCGATCGGACGTGCTCCCGCTCGAATCACAGCACGCCCGATCGAGACGAAAGCCCCACCGATCGAGATCGATGACGAGCCGTTCGAGATCGATGCGGGTCCGATCGAGATCGATTCCAGTCTGATCAAGATCGATGACGAAACGATCGAGATCGATGCCGGTTCGATCGAGATCGATGCCGGTTCGATCGAGATCGATGACGAGGCGATCGAGATCGATGCCGGTCTGATCAAGATCGACGACGAAGCGATCGCGATCGACGCCGGTCCGATCAACATCGACGACGGATCGATCGAGATCGATGACGAACTGATCGAAGAAACTCCCTCACCCACTCGACTCGACGCGAAAGGAGGTCGAACCGAAGACGAGCCCACGCACACGAAGGAGGAACCCTTGAACCAGTTGTCGAACCGAATCGAAGTGATTGCTGCAGTGACTCTCAACGAAGGAGGAATGTCTTGACCGCCAAAACCACGCACCGGGCGCTCGTCGCCCTCGCTCTTCCCAACACCGTGCCGGCCCTCATCACGTATGCCATGCGCATCGTGACGGCGATGACCGGCAACCCCGCCTTCCCGGCGCCAGTGCCTCAACTGGCTGCGGTGACGGCGGCGGTCACCTCGCTCCAGACCGCCGAACAGGCGGCCCTGGCGCGCACCAAGGGAGCCGTCGCGACGCGCAACGAACAGCGCACCGCGCTCGTCTCCCTGCTCCAGCACCTGAAGGCCTACATTCAGGTGACGGCCGACGCCAACGCAGAGAATGCGACCTCGATCATCGAGAGCGCAGGCGTCGCGGTGAGGAAGGAGCCGGTCCGCAGGCCGCGCGTCTTCGCCGCCAAGCCGGGGGCCAACTCCGGCACGGTGGAACTGGTGACGGCGGCGGCGGGGCGGCGGGCATCGTACGAGTGGCAGTTCAGCACGGACGGCGGCAAGACCTGGGTGTCGGCACCTTCGACGCTCCAGGCCAAGACGACCGTCACGGGCCTCACGCCCGGAGCGACCGTCGAGTTCCGGTACCGGCCGGTCACCAAGACCGGCGAGGGCAACTGGAGCCAGACGGTGCAGCTCATCGTGAAGTGACCGAAGCCCTTAGCCGACCCACGTAGCGCGCCGGCCTTCGGCTCCCCCGCTTCGGCGAGGTGCAGCCGGGGGCCGGCTTTCTTTTGTTCGCTACGCCTTCACGCCGAGCTCGGCCATCTGCGAGCGGAGATGCTCCCAGGGTCTGAGCGCTGAGCAGGGGGATGACGACGCCGCACTCCAGACAGACGCGGGCACGCGTGACCGAGAACGTTGCGGTCTGAAGCCCGCCGAACAGCGTGCGAGGCGCGTGCGGCAGCAAGAACACGACCTGGTTGGTGTGGGAATCCGAGTCGGTGAAACGTGTCGGAGGTGTGAGCGACGTCGCACCGCACATGGGACAGCGCGGGGTCTCCGGCGAGCGGTGCGCGGGCCGAGGGTCGCGCTCCGGCGCGGTCTCCACGCGCGATTCGCGCAACGCCTTCACCTCGTCCGCGAGCCGTTCGTTCTCGGCTTCGAGCTGAGCGATCCGCCCGTGCGCGCTTTCGAGCTCATGGCGGAACGGATCGGCACGCGGCGCCTCCAGCCACGAGGCTTCGTAGCACGGCGCCCGAGGCCGCTCTTGCTTGAATAACCAGCGGAGCGCGCGGGTCCAAAGGTGTCGTGCGCTACTGCGCGATTTCTCGCGGCCACCGTCGCC
>DATJYG010000715.1:0-11775 GCA_035499695.1 Polyangiaceae bacterium | reverse complement strand
CACGTCGGCAAGCCGGCCTTCGTGCAACGCGGCGGCCTGTCCCCCCATCAGCACCACCGGCACCTTGTTGGTGGTATGCGCGGTATGCGGCCCGCCGGTCGCCGGATCCTTCATCAGCTCGCAATTGCCGTGATCCGCCGTGACGAGCACCGCACCGCCGGCGGCTCGCGCGGCCTCGACGATGCGCCCTACCCCCGCGTCCACCGCTTCGACGGCCTGGATGGCCGCGTCGAGCACGCCCGTGTGCCCCACCATGTCTGGATTGGCGAAGTTGACGAGCACGAAATCGTAGGCGCCCGTACGGATCGCGTCGACGACGGCGTCCGCGACGGCCGCTGCGGACATCTGGGGCTTCAAGTCGTAGGTCGCGACGTCCTTCGGCGACGGGAGCATCTTGCGGTCTTCGCCGACGAACGGTTCCTCGCGCCCGCCGTTGAAGAAGTAGGTCACGTGCGCGTACTTCTCCGTCTCGGCGCACCGGAACTGCCGCAGGCCCGCACCCGCGAGGACCTCCGGGAAAATGTTCGGGTACGACTCCTTCGGGAAAGCAATCGGCAGCCCGAGCGTCGCGTCGTACGTCGTCATGCAGGCGTAGCTCGCCGCGAAGGGCGCGCCGGACTGGCGCGGAAAGGCGTCGAACGAGGGGATCGCGAGGGCCCGCGTGAGCTCCCGCGCGCGATCGGGCCGGAAGTTGAAATGGAGCCCGGTGTCTGCGGCTTTCACGCCGTCGTAATCGCCGACGACGAAGGGCTCGACGAACTCGTCGGTCTTCCCCGCGGCGTAACTCGCCTCGACTCCCGCGATGGCAGAAGCGGCGCGCGGTGCATTCGCCTCGGCGATTGCGCGGTAGGCGCGCTCGACCCGCTCCCAGCGGTTGTCGCGGTCCATCCCCCAGTAGCGGCCTGCGACGGTGGCGATGCGGCCGGCGCCGCCTGCGAGCTTTTCCTCGAGCTTCTGGAGATAGCCCGGCGCCGTGCCCGGCTGCACGTCCCGACCGTCGAGGAAGGCGTGCACGACGACCTCAACGCCGGCGGCTCTGGCGACGTCGACGAGGGCGAAGAGGTGGACGAGCGACGAGTGCACGCCGCCGTCGCTGACGAGCCCGAAGAGATGAAGTCGCCCGCCCGCCTTCCTCGCCTTCTGCACCACGCCCGCGATGACGGCGTTCTTCTCGAGCGTGCCTTCGGCCACGGCGCTGTCGATGCGCGAGATATCCATGAGCGCGATGCGCCCCGCCCCGAAGTTCAGGTGCCCGACCTCGCTGTTGCCCATCTGGCCGGGCGGCAGCCCCACGTCGGGGCCGCTGGTACCGATGAGTCCGTGCGGGTAGCGCTCGAAGAGCGCCGTCATCGCCGGCGTCCGCGCGAGGCGAACGGCATTGTCGGCGCGCTCGGCCCGCTCGCCGAGGCCATCGAGAATGACGAGCACCAGCGGTCTGGGGCGGCTCTTCGCGGTCATTCGTCGCGCGACCATAGCAGTGATAAGGGGGATGGCACGATGCCGTGGATCGATGCGACCTTGCGCGGCCAGCGGGTGCTCGCTCGCGCGCGTGCCGATGGTTCGTTCGCCGAAGAGGGCGGTCGCGTGGAGATTCGCTATCGCCCCGACGATCCGCGCGCGTATCGCGCTGCCGTGCGCAACCTCGTGGTCAGCCCCGGGGCGAGCCTCGAACCGGACGACCGGTGCGTCCCCGCCGCCGCCCCCGGCGCGCCCGCCGCGCGGGGCCAGGCAGCGCCGGCCAAGACGCGGGAGCACGCGATTCCAACGAGCGCCTGGCAGGCGTTCACGGACGGCGCGTGCTCTGGGAACCCCGGTCCGGCGGGGTCGGGCGTGGTGCTCGTCGAGCCCGGCGGCAAGCTGCACGAGGGGCTGGAGTACCTCGGGGACGCGACGAACAACGTCGCCGAGCTCACGGCAATCTTGCGCGCGCTCGAGTGGATCCCGGCCGATGTGGGCCCCATCGTGGTCCACACCGACAGCCAGTACGCGATCGGGGTCCTGCAGAAGGGCTGGAAGGCGAAGACGAACCAGGAGCTCGTGGCCCGCGTGAAGCGTGTCGTGCAGGAGAGGGGCGCGCTCCTCCGATACGTCCCGGGACACGAGGGTGTACCGCTCAACGAGCGAGCCGACGAGCTCGCGCGCGAGGCCATCACCACCCGGCGCACGCGTGCCGCTCGCGTGCCCCGCTGAGGCTCAGGGGCCGCCAGCGATCTCGCGGACCCACGTGCGCGCCAGCGTGCAGTCGCCGGCGCTCGACCAGCTCGCGCCGCCGGTGTTGGCCGGGCCCAGCACGAGGACGAGGTCCGCCCCGCTGCGCGCCACCGCGAAGGGGCCGCGATCCGCGCGCTCGAAGCAGACGAATTTCGAATCGGTCGTCTTCGGCGCGCCGAGCACCTTCGCCAGGGCCTTGGGGATGACGCTCCAGGCGCGCAGAGTGCGCTCGTCCTTCGTCTTCCCGGGGTCGTACTCGAGTCGCCAGGCGAACGCGGCTCGATCGCCGGCCGTGAGCAGCACGCCTCGGTCGCCTCCCCAGCCCGCGCTCAGGTCGGCGGCGGTCTTGGGGTCGGTCCACTCTTCCAGCGCGAGGCGCAGCCCGAGCTCGCCTTCGGAGTCTTCGTCGCTCACCTTCCAGCCGGGTCCGAGCGTGGCGAACGACGGCGCCGGCACCTTCACCGGCTGCTCGTGCGCAAGCCACTTGTCGACGTGGAGGATCTGCTCGGTCGTCGTAGGCGCGTCGTCCCACGCGCGGTTGACGGCCGTCCACGCGCCCTGCCGACGAAGTGCGTGCACGAACAGCGTGCCGTAGATGTACGGCGCCGCCAGCGACGTGCGCATGACGTGCGGGGCCTTCGCGCTCGGTCCCTCGTTCATTCCAGCGCGGATCTGCTCCGCGAACACGTCGTCCGGGAGGTCCACCGCGGACTTGCCGCTCCCGGGCGCCGCGCGCGCGATCATCACGTCGAACATCGCGCTCGTCGCATCCCCCTCGGCGAGCGCGCTGACCGCCTCGGAGCGATCGCCGTCGCCGGGGCGGTACTTGGAGCGGTCGCCCAGGTCCCAGCGCTGGTCCTGCAGCGCGTGCACGAGCTCGTGAGCGAGCGTCGCCTCCGCCTCCTGATCGGGGAGGTCGCTCGCCATGTACATCGTCCCGTCGGCAGGCTCGTAGTAGCCGGCCAGCTGATCCTGCAGCAGCGCGTACTCCGCCGACTCGTAGTCGAACTTCGTGGGGATGAAGCCGAACAGCGCGAGCTCGAGTCCCTCGTCGCGGATGGCCTCCGGTGGGAGCTCCTTGCCGACGTGCGCCTTCACTTGCGCGATGAGGTCCGGCCGCTGGAGCAGGACGCCCGGGACCGCCTTCTTCGACTCCAGGCCGCGCGCGCTCTCGACTCGACGGAGCATGCGCGCGATGAGCCGGTTCTCGTGGTCCGATGGCTCCGCAGCGCTCGAGGCCGGGGGCGCGACCGTGCTGGCGGAAGGCGAGGGCTGCGCGGTCGTCGCGGGCGCTACGGACTGAGATGGCGCCGCCGCCCCGGAGCCGCAGGACGCGACGGAGAGCGCGAGGAGCAGACGCAGGGAGCGACTCAAGCGCCCCTCGTCCCTTGCTCCGCATCCGCGCGGATGGCCCCAATCGCTTGCGCGTAGTCAGGCTGCGTGAACACGGCGTTGCCGGCGACGAGGACGTCGGCGCCCGCGGCCACGGCCTTCGAGGCCGTTCCGACCGCGATGCCCCCGTCGATCTCGAGCCGGATGGCCCGGCCCTGCGCGTCGATCATCTTCCGGATCGCCCTCACCTTCGGCAGGACCTCCGGGATGAACGACTGGCCCCCGAATCCCGGGTTCACGCTCATCACGAGAACCAGGTCGGCGACGGGAAGGGCGTATTCGATCGTGCACTCGTGCGTGGCCGGGTTCAGGACCACGCCCGCGCGCTTGCCGAGGTGACGGATGTGCTGGAGCGTCCGGTAGATGTGCGGGCACGTCTCGACGTGCACGGTCATCCCGTCGGCGCCGGCCGCTGCGAAGTCCTCGAGGTACTTCTCCGGCTCGACGATCATGAGGTGCACGTCGATCGGCAAGCGCGTCGCTGCGCGGATCGCCTTCACGACCGCCGGTCCGATGGTGATGTTGGGCACGAAGCGCCCATCCATCACGTCGACGTGAACCCAGTCGGCGCCCGCGCGCTCGACCGCCCGCACCTCCTCGGCCAGTCGCCCGAAGTCGGCGGAGAGGATCGACGGGGCGATCAGCACGGGCGTGGCCACAGCAACCACGTCGCAGCATCGCGGGGTGTCGTCAAGCCGGGCGCGCGGCGTTTCGGTTGCGCTCCAACCCGAAAGCGAGGAGATTCGTTCCCCCGACGATGGACGCGCGCCGTATCACGAAGGCCGATTTCGACCGCATCGTCGAAGTCATCGACCACTGGTGGGGGGGGCCCATCGGCACCTTCGCGCACCCCATCTTCTTCTACGAGCTCGGCAACCACGCGCTCGT
The DNA here is from genome assembly GCA_035499695.1 of Polyangiaceae bacterium. Taxonomy (GTDB): domain Bacteria; phylum Myxococcota_A; class Polyangia; order Polyangiales; family Polyangiaceae; genus Palsa-1150. The sequence continues at coordinate 7,284 of DATJYG010000715.1, read as the reverse complement.
CGTCGAGCAGGGCGGCGAGTTGATCGGTTTCCTGCTCGGCTTCCCGGTGGAGCCGCCCGACGGGAAGCGCACCGGGTACGTCCATCTCGTCGGCATCCACCCCGACCACAGGCGCCGCGGCGTCGGCCGGCTTCTCTACGACCGCTTCATCCAGGAGTGCCGCGCCGCCGGCTGCGTCCGCATGAAGGCCATCACGACGCCCGGGAACGACGGGTCGATCCGCTTTCACGTCGCCCTGGGGTGGAACGTGCTCGAGGTGGACGACTACGCCGGCCCCGGCCGTCGACGCATCGTGTTCACCAAGCCGTTGGTCGTTTGAGTCCGCTTCGGACCCCCCGGCGGCGTATACTTTCACGCGATGATCACGAACGCGCGCGAGCAGCGTGATCCGCCGCTGTCTCCCGCTCTGCTGCGAGACATCGGTCTGTTCGGTGCTCTGAGCGACGAGGTCCTCGACCACCTCGCGCGCAGCCTCGAGACCACCCGAGTGGCGCCCGGAGAAAGCATCTTCCGCGAGGGCGATGGCGAGGCCCGCGAGATGTTCGTCGTGCTCGAGGGCGAGATGGAGGTGTCGAAGCGCAGCCGTCGCGGGCGCGACATGCGCGTGGCCATCCTCGGCCCGGGCGACTGGTTCGGCGAGATGAGCGTGCTCGACATGCAGGCGCGTTCGGCGAGCGTGCGGGCGCTCGCGCCGTCACGGCTCGTCCGGTTCACGAGCGAGGACATGGACGCTCTCTACCGGTTCGATCTGAAGTCGTACGCGCTGATCGTGCTCAACATCGCGCGTGACCTGTCGCGGCGGCTTCGTGTGACCGACGGCATCCTCGCCGACTTCACCGCGAACGTGCTCGACGAGTACGTCGCGGGCAGCCGGCGCTGACGCGAGCTAGTCCCCAGTAGCTTCCGCGTCCCCAGCTTCCGAGCCAGTCTCGCTGGGCGCGTCCCCGGTGGGCGCGTCGGAGGCATCCTTCGCTCCGTCGAGGCCCGCTTCGCTACCACCCGCGTCGAGGCCGGAGGGTGCGTCCGCCGCCGCGTCGGCGGCGGCGCCGCCCGAGCTGCTGCCTGACCCGCTTCCGCCGCTGCTGCCGCTGCCACTGCTGCTTCCGCTGCTGCTGCCGGTGTTGCCCCCGCTGCTGCCGCCGCTCGTGCTGCCCCCGCTGCCGCCCCCACTGCTGCTGCTCGCGCCGTTGTACGGCGCGCCGGCCTCGCTCTGATCTCCAGGCGGAAGCGGTTGGGGATTCAGGCTGCACGCCGCCCCGGCCAGCGTCGCGGTACCGGCGAGAAAGCCGCACAAGCAGAGCCACCGCTTCATTCTCCGTCCTCGCTTCCGCCGTCGGTCGGGCCGTCATACGGGCCGTCGGAGCCGCCCTCGCCGGGCCCGTCCCCGGGCGCATCGGACTCGGCGTCTCCGGCGTCCGCGCCGGGAACGGAGGGTAACGCATCCATGCTCGCGTCCAGCCTTCCGCCGCCGGCGTCACCACTCCCGAAGCCTGCCGAGCCGTCCCCGTTCCCCGCAGTCGCGTCCAGGGACTGACTCCCGCCCCCGGCATCGGGCCCCTCGCCGGGAGGCAGGGGCTGGGGATTGAGGCTGCACCCACACGTCGCCCCGAAGGCCAGCACGACCCCCAGGCGCATCGCGGGTTGCAGCAGATCGGCGAGCATCTGTCCCCAAAGGCTGGGCTGCACGGTGGGTGCCAAGCCTCATTGTCGCCGTTGAAACAGCCCTCTGGCAAACGGCTGCCGGTCGCGCCGATCGTGGTCGGCGCAATGTGGCACAGCCTCCCCAGCTCGTTACGGGGGCTTCGGTCCCGGCCCTCGCCGGGCGGGCCTCGCCGGGTCAGGCGGGGTCAGTTCGCGACGAAGATCGCTTCGATCTCGGCCTTGACCTGCTCCTCGGTCTGGTGACGAGCGATCGCGATCTCCTTGACGATCAGCGTTCGCGCCGTATCCAGCATCCGCCGCTCACCGAAGCTGAGCTGCTTGTCGGTCTTCAGGCGGTAGAGGTCACGCAAGACCTCGGCAACGTCGTAGATCGAGCCCGTCTTGATCTTGTCCATGAACCCGCGGTAGCGGCGGTTCCACGTCTGGTTGTCGAACGCGATCGTGCGCTCCCGCAGGATGTCGAAGATCTCGCGGATCTCCTGCTCGCTGATCACCTGGCGCAGACCCACGGCTCCGGCGTTCGCCACCGGGACCATGATCTTCCGGTCCGTATCCAGGATGCGGAGGACGTAAAACTTCTGCCGGCTGCCCGCGATGTCCTTCTCTTCGATGCGGATGACTTCCGCGACCCCCTGTGCGGGATACACGGCCTTGTCGCCCACCTTGAATTTGACGTCGGTAGCAGCTTGCATAGCGTCTCCTTCTACTGATATGCCGGGTAAAACATTCCCGGCGAGAGCACCTCGAGCGGAAAGGTACCCCCCGAATAGACGTGCCGTTCGGGTCGCTGGAGCTTCGGCCCGGGGTGAGCCGAGGTCAGACGAACAGGCACGCGCACTCTAGTGGGTGAACCCCCCACTTGTCAAGCCGGTTCTAGCAAAAGCCGCTCTGCCAGGCCCCAGCGCACGCCGCGATCCGAGACGACGACCGAGTCACTGTGCCAGAGCGCGAGGAGCGTCTGGACGATGACGCCTCCCGCCACGATCACGTCCGAGCGGGCTGGTTCCATCCCCGGGACACGCCGACGTGCCTCGATGTCCATTTCCGCGAGCTCGCGCACGACGCGCCGGACTTCGACTGCCGGCATCACGTGGCCGTGCACGCGCGCGCCGTCGTACGGCGAGAGGCCGAGCGAGACGGCGGCCAGCGTCGTCATCGTCCCCGCCACGCCGACCGGCGCGTGCGCGGAGGGCAGGTCGGGCAAGCCCACCAGCGCGGTCCGCACGGCGGTCTCGATCTCGGCCATCCGCTCGCCGTGCCGTTCGGTCAATCGAACGGACCCGATGTCGAAGCTCCGCGCGAACCGGGGTGCTTCGGCGCCCCGAACCCTGCCGATCACGACTTCGGTGCTTCCACCACCGACGTCGAAAACGGTCGCTTCGTCTTCCGCGGGGAGAGCGAGTCCCCCCACGGCGCCTGCGAAGGTCAGGTGCGCTTCCTCGTCCCCGGTGAGCACGCGCGCTTCGACGCCGAACATCGCGGCGATGCTCGACTGCAGCTCGGCGCCACCGCGCGCGTCGCGCATCGCGCTCGTGCCCACGATGGCGACTCGCTCGACCCCTGCGCCCGAGATCTCCCCCGCGTAGCCCTCCAGGCAGACGCGTGTTCGCTCGATCGCGTCGGCGGCGAGCGCACCGGACGCGTCGACACCCTGGCCCAGCCGGGTGATCGTCGCCCGCTCGAGGACGGGGCGCAGGCGCTTCGCCCCGGCGGTCCCGCTCTCCTCGGCGACGAGGAGCAGGACCGTGTTCGTGCCGATGTCGATCGCTGCGACGCGCCTGCCCGGCAACGCGTCAGCTCCCGGTGAGCTCCTTGAGGTTCAGCATCTCGGCGACGTCGGGCTGGAGCACGAGCTCGACGCGACGGTTGTGCTTCTCCTGGTCCGGCGTCTGCGTGTCGACGGTTCCCTCGGCGGGATCCATCGCTCCGTAGCCGGCTGCCGCGAAGTGCAGCGGGTCGAGAGATCCGCCCGACGGCATGCCGCGCGCGTCGGGCCCCTTGTCGGGCGCGACGAGGAAGGCGAGCACCGTGCGCGCGCGCATGAGGCTCAGGCCCCAGTTGTCGACGAACTGGCCGCTGTACGGCTCCTTGTCGGTGTGTCCCGCGACCTGGAAGTCACGCTGGTTCAACGTCGTGTCGCCGTGGATGATGTCGGCCACCTGCTTGAGGATCTTCTTGCCCTCGGGCTTGAGGGAGTCCTTGCCCGAGTCGAAGAGCACGTCGCCGGGGAGCTGGATGACCATCTTGTTGTGGCGAATGAGGACGTTGAGGCCCGCGCCGGTCAGCTTGTCGAGGCGCGACTTGAGGTCCTTGAACTTCGCCTTCATGTCGTCGAGCTGCTTGAGGCGCGCTTCGTACTCCGCCATCGCGGTCTTCAGCTTGGACTTCTCTTCCTCGCTCTTCGAGAGGCCCACGCCCAGATCCTTGAGCTTCGCCTGCAGGTCCTGGATGGTCTGCTGATCCTGCGCGTACTGCGCCTCGTCGTCCTGGTGACGCTTGTTGGACGCGTCCAGGTCCGCCTTGAGCTTCGCGATGTCGCGCTGCGCCTGCTGCCACTCGTCCTCGCTGTGGCCACACCCGCCCAGCACGAGCGCAGCGAAGAGCACGGAGACCAGAAGCGAAATGCGCATTCTCAGGTTCGTCATCGCGGGCCGACGGTAACGAGGCGCTCCGGGTGGGTCAAGCCAGGCAAGCCTGGGGAAGGAATCGGAGAACTCGGATGGAGCCGCCGGTCGGTCCGACAATGGCAGCCTCAGCCCGCGTCCGTTTTCTGTTGACTCATGGACGTACGTGACCATATACGTCACTCAGACGTCCTCATTCAGGAGGGACCGGGATGGCTGCGAAGAAGGGCAAGAAGAAGGGCGGCGCAAAGAAGACGAAGACTGCCAAGCGCGCCGCCCCGAAGACCGCGAAGCGCAAGGCTGCCAAGCGTCCTGCCAAGAAGGCCGCCGCCAGGAAGCCCGCACGCAAGGCGGCGCCCCGGCCCGCAGCGAAGAAGCCCGCGGCGGCTCCGAAGCCCGCCGTGAAGGCCGCTCCGCCGGTCGGCGTGCCGTCGATGCTCGGCGGCGCTCCCACGTCGAGCCACGGGCTCGACGACGGCGAGGAGTAGCGTCCGCTTCCTCGGCAACACGCCGGGTATGCATGCAGGGCGTGTCCCCTCAGGGGGCGCGCCCTTCGTGTTTTGTGGAGCGCCTCGGCCAGCCCGGTGATCAGTCGCCGAGGTAGAGCCTGAGCTCATCGGCGGCTGCGCGACGGTCGAAGTCGATCCCGACGAGCTCTTCGCGACCGCTGATCGCGTCGAACAGCGCCGAGAGGAACGCGTGGAAGCGCTCCGCCTCCGCGACGGCGCGCGCGAGGCCCGCCGGGTCGAGCAGATCCGCGTCGCGCAGGTTCGTCATGGCCGCGAGAAACGCATCGACGTTCGGATAGTCGGCTGCGCGCAAGAGCGGGTATCCCATCGCGCGGAAGTAGGACATGAACTCGCGCACGAAGCCGAGGGGCGACGAGCCCGCCCATCGCTCCTGCCCGGACGCGTCGACGTTTCGCGCCTTCATCGCGAACGCGCGAACGATCTGAGCGAACATCCAGACATCGCGACGAAGGCGCTCGCTGAGCACGCGCTGCGCCGCTCGATCGTCGAACACACCAGCCGCATCGAGGCGGGCGCCGCGCGAGCGGCCGAGGAACATGATGACGTTCTGCAGGGCGGGCCGCAGGTTCGCGGCCACTCGCGCCACGGCCGCGGCCAGCTCGTCGAGCGACGGAGCGGCCTCCAGCGGCAGGAACTCTCGCTCGAAGGCGCGCCGCATCTCGAGACGCAAGTTGGCTGCCGCGCCCTCGAGCGTCGCCTTGACGTCGCGCAGCTCGGCGCCTCGCGCGCGCAGGCCATCGTAGGCGCCGGACATCTCGTGCGCAGGCACCCGCAGCACCTCTGCCTCGAAGCCCGCGCCGAGCAGCGGGCCACTCCGCCGGCGCAGGTAGCCGGACAGCGCGCGCGCGTCGCTTCGCAGCACGCTGAGCACCAGGTACACCACCGCCACCGAGCGCCGGGGGCTGTCGGTCGGCTCGCGAGCCACGCGCTCGACCAGACCGAGGTAACGCAGCATGCGAAAGAGGGAGAGCACCGTCAGCGCGACGAGGCGGCGCGCCGCCTCGCCGGGCACGCCGCGAATGAGCTCGAGCATCTGCGGGTTCGTGATGCGATCGAACTCGGGGCGGAACTCCAGCGCGTGCAGCGGGTTGAAGTAGGCGCACGCGGCGACCTCGCGCTGCGCGACCCCGAGGAGCGCGTAGAAGAGCCGGTAGGGCACGCGCTGCAGGCGCGTGGCGCCGGCTACCACCTCGTAGAGGTTCGTCATCGCGTGCCGCAGCACGAACAGAGACTGCTCGGGCGTCTCCTGCGCGCCGGCGTCGCCGACGAGCCGTGTTCGCGCGCGGTCGTCGGGCAGCACGGTCTCGAGGTATCGCTGGAACACGAACGCGCGCTCCCGGTCGGCGAGCAGCGTGCGGCACGACTGGACGATCCGGCCGAGCGCTTCGCGCGCGAGCGCCGTGTGCTCGCGGAAGTCCTGGGCGACGATGGGCGTCCTGCGGGGCGGGCCGGGGTGATTGCGCGGGTTGGCGAAGCACGCGAGGCCCTTGAGCAGGATCTCCAGCTCGAAGAGGAGCTCGACCTTCCGCTCCAGCGGGAGTCGCGCGAGCCACGCTTCGCGAGCCGCGGCGTGCTCGCGCCGCAGACCGCGCGTGTCGCGCAGGAGATCGTCGTAGACGTCGCGCTCGTCCGTTGCCGGAGAAATCGCCTCGCCTGGCGGGGCGATGGACCGCGGGAGCCCGGCCATCACGGGCCGATCCTACCGCGATGCGCGCTTCGCGAGCAGCGTATCGAGCCGGCCCACCCTGTGGCCCAGCATGCGCGCCATCACGTGCTCGACGTCCCGCTTCTGCCGCTGCGCCAGCAGCGTGATGTCGAGCGCGACCTGCGAGGTCGCCACCTCGGCGATGGCGGGCGTCTCGCTGACGACCCCGCCATCCTTGTCGGTGGCCTCGGTCGCCGCGATGAGCGTGCGAACGTCGTCCGCCACGACGATGAGGCGGTGCTTCCAGAAGCTCTCGAGGGCGTGCTGCTCGAGCCCGTAGCTGAAGGTCTCGCCCGGCAGCTTGGGAAGCACGGCGTGCGAGAAGACGACGATGTACACGCGCCGCTTGGCCGCACGCTTGAGCTCCGGCGCGAGGCGCTCGAGCTCCCGTGGCCATCCGCTCAGGACCAGGCGCTCCTCGGCGCTCGCCACCAGGCGCTCGGCCTCCTCGACGATCCGCTCGTACCCGCGCACGCTGAAGGCGTCCGGTGTCGGCGGCGTGACATCGAGGGAACGAACCGCGTCCTCGAGCGCGTCCGCCTGCCCGTCGAACCGCTTGCGGAGCAGCGTGAGCACCTCGCCCGGCGGGGCCGCCGCGAAGCGCTCCGGGCGACCGGCGATGGCGCGCGCCGCGCCCACGGACACGAGCCGCCGGAGCACCCCGTACACCGCCGAGCGAGGGATCTGCGCCCGGACCCCCACCTCGTATCCGGTCGCGGGACTCTCCCGCAGCAGCGCACGATAAGCGCGCGATTCATTCAGA
>DATJYG010000714.1:0-20282 GCA_035499695.1 Polyangiaceae bacterium | reverse complement strand
CCCGACTACCCAACCGCTCGATCCGACGCTCCCTGAGGTAGTGGCGCCCGTCCCGAACTGAGAGGCGGCGGGCCCGTCGGCACCGACAGTTCCTGAAGTGCACGAGTTACCGCCGTTTCCGCCGTTCGCGTTCGGGGCAGGCACCGAGGGTGTCGACACCCCATTCTGACCCGGCTCCCACACCATGTTGACGGCATCGAAGCCACCCCCGTTACCACCCGTCGACGTCGACGCGTCACTGCAAGAGGTGTTGTGCCCTCCAGCGCCACCTGCGGTAACGACTTGCGGAGCGCTGCCGCCTGCAGCCGCACCCGACCAGTTTGCAGCCGTGGTCCCACCAGCACCAGGTTGCCCGCTCCCAGCGTCGATCGTGGCTCTGGTGAACGAGACTTTGGAGCCGCTGGCGAATACAGCAACGCTCGAAGAAGCCGATGTCGACGTGTTCGCCGGTGGAGTCTGCGGCGCGCTTTGCGCCGTGAACACGAAGTCCTCGAAGGTCACTCCGGTCGTACCAGCACCGGTGACTTGTAGTGCGTAGCCCGCCGCGCTCGGCGCCACCGTCGTCGGCATCGACGCGCTGTACACCCACGTCGTGCAATCGAGTCCGCCGTATATCGTGACGCCGTCGTCAGACGACGTCAGTGCGACGGCCGAGGTGAACGTCCCGCACGCGTAGACGCGCTTCTTGCCCGTCGCCGCGATGCTCGCCGCCTTCGCGATGCTGGCGTAAGGCAGCGCCTTGCTCCCATTGCCACTCGAGTCGTTGCCGCTCGGGGATACGAAGATGCCAAGTCCGTCGGCGACGACGCAGGGATCGCTCGAGGGATCATCGCCGTCCGACAGGCACTTCCCGTTGCACGAGTGGTATCCGCTCGCGCACATGAATCCGCACGTAGGCGGACTTCCTCCGCAGGAGGCCGTGGCCATCCCGGCATCGGGCGCGGGGCAGACCTTTCCGCACGCTCCGCAGTTGTTCGGGTCGTTCCCCTCGTTGACGCACTTGCCGTTGCAGTCGTGCAAGCCGGCTTCGCACATCTCACTGCCGTCGTTCGGTCCATCCGTCTTGACGTCGCCGCCGCCGTCGTTCGGTCCATCCTCGGTCGGGCCCGTGTCCCCCATCGCGTCGCCCAGGTTCACGTCGTCGCCGTCTGCGCCGCCATCGGTGCCGGGGCCGCACGAGTTGGTGTCCGTGCACGTGCCGCTCGTATCCGTCCCGCATGACGCCACCGCGGAGCCGAGTCCCACGATGCCGACGCACAAGCCCAACGTGACGAAGTGATTCGCGCGCATAAGTGTCCTCCGACGACGAACGGCTAGAACCTTCCCACCGCGACGAGCCCGGTGCCACTCGCGCTCACCGTCGGCACGACGCGCACGCCGGCGCTCGTGCCCTGCGTGGACTTGGGCCAGAGAAACCAGGTCGCCACTGCGCCCGCAGCGAGAACGCCGCTCGCGATCCACGCCACTTCCGACGCGACGTGCTCGTCGTGCTGCGACTGCGTGGTGCTCTGGAGCTGCTGACACCCGGGCGTCGTGAATCCCGAGCAGTTGGGATTCTGCTGGCGCAGCTTGTCCGCGCTGCTCGAGTCGTTGCTCGATGCGACGCCGAAGCCCAGGCCCATCGCGCCCGCGAGCACCGCCAGGCCGCCAATCGAGATGACGGTGATCGTCCGCGGCCCCCAGAACGGCGCGGAAGGCGTCGTCTCCGGCCCCGCCTGCGACGGGGGCTGCGCTTCGGTCGCGGCCGGCTGCTGCGACTGCGGCTTGCCCTCCACGGTCGGCGCCGCTTCGAGGAAGCTCACGTGCACCACCTGCCCCAGCGCCGCGTCGACGTCGGCCGACTTCGCCCCCTGCGGCGACGTCGCCTCGACGTGGTGCTTCCCCGCCGCCACGTCCACCTGGTCTGCGAGCGGCGCCACGCCGACCCCGCTCCCATCGACGCTCACCTGCGCGCCCGACACGGCGGCCACCTCGATGTGGCCCGTCTGCGCGAGGAGCTCGGTCACGTGCTTCGACGCGTTCGCGCGGTCGGCATCGCTGCGCGCCTCGCGCTGCAGTTGCTTGAAGTGCCCGATCGCCTCCACCGGGTGACCGCTCTTCTGCTCGGCCAGCGCGAGGTTCCACAGGATGTCGGGCTTCTTGAGCACGGCATACGCCTGCGCGAACGAGACGCGCGCGCCCTCGAAGTCGCCGTCCTTGACGCGCCCGAGGCCCTCCTCGAAGCGTGCCTGCGCCTCCTTCGTCGTCACGTCGTCGGCCCGCGCGGGCGCCGCCACCGCGAGGATCGCTGCCACGGCGAGGGCTCCGGTCGCGCGTCGCATCGCCCGCGTCTTCTACCGCGACCGGGCGGCCGCGGCCAAGCGGGCACTCGGCGAAATCAGTGGAACGTCGTCTTGAACTCGCCGAGATCGCCGCTCGTCGCCGTCGGACGCGGCTTGGGCTTCGCCGTCACCGCGGGCGCCGTCGGCAGCGCCGTGACGGGCACGTGCGCCGTGGGAGGCGGAGGAGGCGCCTGCGCCGTCGAATCGGCCACCGGGATTGCCGTACTCGTCGCCGTCGCCGTCGCTCCCCCTGTCGCCGTCGCAGTCCCCGTCGCTGCCGCCGCCGTCGTCGCTGTCGCAGTCGCAATCGCCGGCGCAGGCGTCCCCGCCCCCGCCGTCCCGCTCTCCGTCCCCCCGATCATCCCTCGCGCCAGCACGAAGATCACGAGCACCACCACGAGCCCCGCGACCGCCGCGATGAGCACCCTCGGCCCCATCGATACGGGCACCCCCGCCTGCTCCGCCGCCTCGGCCTCCTTGGCTCGCCTCGCCGCATCGGCCTGCTCGATGATCGCCTGCAGCTTGTCGCGCTGCACCCGCACCGTCGGCACGAGCGGCGGCCGCTCCACGATCACCTTCGGCTCCTCGTCCGGCGACGTGCGCGCCGGGTGCACCGGATGCTCGGCGTGGTACGACGCCGCCGCCTCACCGGCAGACTGCGGGGTCAGCTTCAACCGCTCCGGCTGAGGTGCGCTCATCCCGTCCAGCAGCATCTCGACCGAGTCCTGCTTCCCCACCGGCGGCACCCGCACCGGCGAAGGCCCCCCGGCTGCCGGCGGTCCGGCGGGCCCGAGGCCAGGGTCGGTGTTCGGCTTCCGTGCCTCAGCCGATGCTCCGACTGGGTCCGTATCGGCCGATCCGCCGCGAATCGCGCCTGGTGTCGACGGATCCGTGTCGAAGTTCCTGCCGGTCATCTCCGTCCCGCCGCTAACCGAGTTGTACCACCTCGACGGTGCTCGCACACGGCGTTAGATCCCCCAGACGATGACCATTCTCGGCGGGTTCGGCGGCAGGGGTCCGGGCGGTGACGCTTCGGCCAAGGGCCAGGGTAAGGGCGGCGGTGCAAGCGGCTCCGTCCCTTACGTCACCGAGCGCGACTTCGAGCGCGAGGTCCTGCGCAGCGAGCTCCCCGTCCTCCTCGAGTTCACGGCCGACTGGTGCCAGCCCTGCAAGGCGATCGCGCCCGAGGTCGAGGCCTTCGCCCGCGAGATGGAGGGCAAGGCGAAGGTGGTCAAGGTGGACGTCGACAAGGCGCCCGTCATCGCCCAGCAGCTCCGCATCCAGAGCGTCCCCACCTTCATGGTCGTGGCCGAGGGTCGCATCCAGGACGCGGTCGTCGGCGCCATCCGCAAGAAGAAGATGCAGGAGCTCGTCGAGCCCTTCCTCCCGCGCGCGGCCGGCGCCATCAAGCCCGTCGAGCTCGCGCAGCTGCTGCCGACGGGTCAGGTCGTCCCGGTCGACACGCGCGACGCCGCGGCGTTCGCCCGCGCGCACATCCCGGGCGCCCAGAACCTCCCGCTCGAGGAGATCGAGTCGCGCCTCGCCGAGCTCCACATGATGCAGGGCCAGCCGGTCCTCTACTGCCGCTCCGGGGACAAGACGAAGGAGCTCGCCCAGAAGCTCGAGGAGCAGGGCGTGCCCGTCGCGTTCCTCGAGGGCGGGCTCCTCGGCTGGGAGTCCGAGGGGCTCCCGATCCAGCGCTAGTTCAGCAGCTGCCGATCGACCTTCACCTGCGGCCACTCCGCCGGGTCTCCCGCCTCGATGCGGTCGGCCACGAAGAAGCGGACCCACGGGGTGTCGCGCTGCAGCTCGTCGGGCGCCTCCTGCTCGACGAAGTCGCCCACCTTGCGGAAGTGGCGCAAGTACTCCATCGACTCGAAGTCGTCCGGCCGCTTCATGTCGTCCGGCATGATGATCACGGTGAGCTTCACGCGCACGCCGTCGCGCACGAGCTGCGCGATGAGCGTCGCGTCGTCCGTCTCGATCATCCACGCGCCATCAGCCTCGCTCGACGCCACGGGCACCGACCACCCTTGCGGCGGCTCCTTGGGCAGATGGTTGCGCGCGTCGTAGAGAAGCTTGGGATCGACGATCAGCTTCTCCCCGAGCTCCTTCGGCACCTTCTTGAACGACGCCGAGACCTCCTCCATCGCGCTGGCGCAGACCCAATCGAACCAGCGCAGGCCCGGGTCCGTCCGGCGACTCTCTCTGTTCCACCGGCGAGCCAGCACGACCACGCCGAGGAGCCCGAAGAGCAGCGCGAAACCCGGCAGCACGAAGCGCGGATGCCCGTCGAGTGACGCCTCGACGTGATCCGGCCGGTGATACCCGAGCACCGTGTTGCCCAGGAGCGAGTCCGCCACGACGCGCGCCTGGTGGATGTCCGCCGTGTCGAACCCCGGCAGCATCTCCCACCCGGCGACGCGGATGCCGTCGACCGGCCCGTGCACGTGGACCTGGACGCCCCAGCGCGACGAGCCGGTCTTCTCCACGCGCGCGTCCTCGACCTGCAGCTCGACGGGCTCGGTGGCGAGCGCCCGCCACGTCTGATGCTCGAGGTCGACCGACGCGACGATGCAGAGCGCGAGCGCCGCCATCACCTGGAGGAACATGCCTCGCAGGCGCCACACCTCGCCCTCGGTGCGCTCGAAGCGCGGCCGGATGCGCGGCGCCTTGCGCGGCTTCTTCGGCTTGGGCGGCTCCTCGTGGAAGAGGACGTCGGCGGCCTCGCGCGCCACGATGTCGGCGGGGACCTTGCGACGCCTCTCGCGCCGCACGAGCACGTCACCCGGCACGAGCCGCGGCCAGGGAAGCGCGCGAAGGACGCGCGACCCCACGAGCTGCCACGCCGTCACCGCGGCGATTGTCCACATGAGCGCGTCGATGACGGCCTGCCCCACGTACCAGGAGTCGAGCTCCGCCCAGCTGATGCCGCGCAGCTCGACGAGCGGAGTGGCGACGAGCCACGCCGCGCACACGAGCATGCCGACCCAGGCCACGATCTGCTTGCGCGTCAGCTCCACCCACGCCTTGCGTCGCTCGATCGCGGAGAGGACCGAGACCCTGTCGTGCCGCACGGGGCACGAGTCGACGCGCTTCTGGATCTCGCGCACGTGACGCGCGTGTCTTTCGACGTGCTCGCCGAGCGTCGAGTCGCGCTCGAGCAGATGCGCCACGTGCAAGCCCGCGCGCGGGTGGTCCTTGGGCCTCGGGCCGAACCAGAGGCCCTCGGAGTCGACGATGCGAGGGCCCCAGGTCTCGACGACCGAGCCGTCCTCGAGCAGCGTCGAGAACACCATGCCGCGCCCATCGACAGCGGCGACCGACGTCCCGTCCTCGCATCCGTAGACGGCGACGATCCCGCGCGACTTGTCGCGCCGGCGAAGGAGAAAGCCGAGCCCCCGGTAGCCGAGCCCGCGCATGCGAACGCGGAACGGCTTGCCTCCGTCCACCTTGTAGAGGATGTCCGGCACCCTGGTGACGTCGATGAAGTCGTACGGCCAGGGGCGGAGCTCGCGGCGCATGAGGACCATCGCCCACGCCACGAGGAGGAACATGATGAAGGCGTAGCCGCCCAGCTCTCGATAGCGATCGAAGTCGCCGTCCGGCGAGATGTCGACGTGGCGAGAGTGCGCGGGGTCGTAGTAGCAGCGCACCGGCCCGGCGCTCGGCACGTGGTGGTCGGCCCATGGACGGTCGGTGGTGCGCGAGCCGGGTAGCGCTCCGCTGCCGCTTCCGATCGTCCCGTCCGGCAAGTGCAAGCGAACGTCCGCCCATATGGCGACGTGGTCGCCGTCCACCGGTTGCACGCTGGCGCTTCTGAGCTCGCACCACGCCGAAACGAGCGCGCGCTGGTGGCGCAATTCCGCGAGATAACCGCGCACACCCTCCCCGATCCCGAGGAGCGCGTAGGACCCCACGAGGACGTACAACGTGAAGAAGAAGGAGATACGGGGGGCCTTCATCGCCCGGCGACCACGCAGAGGTATAGTAGACGCGTATGGCACTGCGGAGCGACCGGCCCACCATTCCGCCGTCGTTCAACGTCGAGAAGTTCGCGAAGGACTCGGATCGACGTATTTCCGCAGCGGCTCGCGCCGAGACGCCGCCGCCCGAGCCAACGTCCGAGGTGCGTCTCATGACGCGTCCTCGCATCGATCCGGTGACGGACGAGGCCTGGGCACGCGCCATCGGCGTCAGAGGCGCGCTGCGGGTGAGGCTCGAGACGGCGGCCCTCAAGCGCCTGCCCCTCGATCACCGCGCGGGGTTCCTGCTGTCGCTGATGGACGGGACGCTCGATCTCGAGACGGTGGTGGAAGTCTCGGGCATGCCGCGAGACGAGGTGCTGCACACCGTGCGCAACCTCTACGACTCGGGCGTCGTCGACGTTCGCTGTCGCTGACTTAGCTGCGGGCGCGGACGGCGCGCACCAGGTGCTGCTGGGCCACGGCGAAGAGCGCGAGCACCGGCAGCGAGAGGACCACGTTGCCGGCCATCACGATGTGCCAGCGGACGCCGGTGCCCTGCTCGCGAAGGAGCGCGACGCCGAGAGGGAGCGTCCGCACCGAGTCGCCGGTCGTCATGACGAGCGGCCAGAAGTAGTCGTTGTAGTGGAAGACGAAGCTCACGAGGAAGAGCGACACGAGGGTAGGCTTCAGCAGCGGCGCGAGGATGCGGTAGACGATGGTCCACTCGCTCGCGCCGTCCATGCGGGCGGCCTCGATGATCTCGTCGGGCACGCTCAGCAGCGCCTGGCGCACGAGGAACGTGCCGAGGGCGCTCGCGGCGAACGGCAGCACCAGCGCCGTCATGGTGTCCACGAGGCGCACGTGCGCGAAGAAGAGGAAGACGGGGACGAACGTCGCCTGCGCCGGCACGAGCAGGCACGCCACTACGACGCCGAACGCGAAGCGGTGCCCCACGAAGCGCAGCTTGGCGAGCGCGTAACCAGCAGGCAGGGCGAGGAGGATCTGCGCGGCGGCGATGGCCACCGCCATCACCGTCGTCACGAGCATGTAGCGACCGACCGGGATGGTCGCGAAGACCTCGTGGTAGGCGCCCGTGTCGAAGTGCTTCGGCAGCGGAGCGGTCGGGTCGGCGACGATCTCGGGCAGCGTCTTGAACGACGTGAGCACCATCCACGCGTACGGCACGAGCCACGCCGCCGCGGCGAGACACGCGAGCGCGAGGACCAGCGCCGTCTTCTCTCGCCCCTCCTTCACGGCTGCCCCCGCAAGCGCCACGCACGGAGCTGCATGCCGGCGACCGCGAGCAGCATCACGAAGAAGACGACGGTGAGCGCGCTCGCCCGGCCGACGCTCAGGTCGAGGAAGATCTGCTCGTAGATCGCGTAGACGAAGAGCTCCGTCGATCGCGCGGGCCCGCCCTGCGTCATGATGCGCACCACGTCGAAGGCCTGGAAGCTCGTGACGAGGCTCGTCGTCGCGACGAACGCCGCCGTCGGCGCGAGCAGGGGCATCGTGACGTGACGGAAGCGGTTCCAGGCGCCGGCTCCGTCGAGGGCGGCCGCCTCGAGGAGCGATCGCGGCACCGCCTGGAGACCCGCGAGGAAGATGATCATCGCGTACCCCGTGAGCTTCCAGACGCCCACGACGGCGAGCGCGGGGAGCGCCCACCGCGGATCGCCGAGGATCGCGACCGGCGGAGCACCGAGCACGCGCAGCAGCCTGCCGACGATGCCGCCGTTGCCGTCGAGGAGCCACATCCAGAGCAGCGCGACGGCCACCCAGCTGACGACGTAGGCGCTGAAGACGCACGCACGGACGAAGGCGTAGAAGCGCCCGGGTCGATCGAGCAGCAGCGCGAGCGCGAGGCCCAGCGTCATCGTCCCTGCGACGACGAGCACGCTGTAGCCGAGGGTGCGGAGCGCGATGTTCAGCAGCTGGCCGTGCGCCGCGAGCGCGGCGTAGTTGGCACCGCCCACGTAACGAGGCGGCGTGAGCAGGTCCCACGAGAAGAGGCTCTCGTAAGCGGCGACGCCGACGGGAACGACGAAAAACCCGACGAGGAGCGCGATCGTGGGCCCGAGCATCGCCCACGGGTGCCACGGCGCCCGCGGTCTCACGCGGGCCTCTGCGCTTCGGCGCGCGCTTCGTCCATGAGCTCGTGAGCGTCTCGCCCCGTGAGTACCGCTTCCTCGAGGCGCGGCTCGACGATGTCGCGCTCGACGCGGAAGAGGTCCGGCGCCCACGGCCAGGGAGCCACGTCGGCGAGCTGGTCGTAGGCGACGCGGTCGTTCGGGTGGCCCACGTACCAGCCGCGCTCGATGAGGCGCTGCACCGCCGGGCGCGTCACCGGCATGTACCCGGTGCGGGTGGACCAGGCGATCGTCTGCTCGGGCTCGCACATCCAGCGCACGAAGTCCCACGCCGCCTGCTTCTCGGCGTCCGGCGCCGCCCGCATGAGGACGAACATGGTGCCGCCCGTCGGCACGCTCGCGCGCACGTCCGCCGGCAGCGGCGCCGCGACCACGGGGAAGCGCGCGTTGTTCTCGAGGTAGCGCACGAACGCCGTGCTGCTCCACATCATCGCGATGCGTTCCTGCAAGAAGCTCTCGTTGGACGACTGCCACGCCTGGTAGTCGCGCCCGGGCGGCGGACGCATCACGTGGTCCTCGCTCACGAGCCGCTGCCAGAAGCGGATCGCCTTCTCTCCCGCCTCGCCGCCCAGCGTGACGCGGCCCCCGCTCTCGACGAGGCGTCCGCCGGCCTGGCCGACCATCGCGACCCAGTACCACCACGAGATGGGCACCTCGAACCCCCAGCGCACCTCGCCGCTCGGCGATCGTCGCGTGAGGGCGCGGGCGGCGGATTCGAGCTCGTCCCACGTGCGCGGCGGGCGGACGCCCGCCTCCTGCAGCGCGTGCGCATTGGCGAAGACGATCGGCGTCGAACGGTTGAACGGGATCGCCACGAGCGACTCGCGGTCCCCTCCCTCGAACGCACCGGCCTGCGCGAGCGCGGGCACGAACGGGATCGCATGCGCTCCGTCGTACGCATCGAGCGGCTCGAGCACTCCCGCCCGCGCGAGGTACGGGACCACCTCGCACACGACGTGCGACTGCGTCGGAGCTGCGCCTGCGGCGATCGCCGTGCGCAGCTTGGCCAGGCACTCGTAGTAGTCGCCCTGGTGCACGGCATCGACGACCACGCGTGACTGGCTGGCGTTGTACTGCTCGACGAGATCGAGCAGCACCTTGCGCGTCAGATCGCCGTACGCGTACCAGAAGGTGACGACGACGCGCCCGTCGCGCATCTCGGGGCGCGCCCGCTGCCGGCAGGCGACCGCGGGCACGAACAGGCCCGCGAGAGAGGCACGGAGCAGATCGCGACGCGCGAGGCGACTCACGCGACGCGCGCTCCGTCACCACCGGCGTCGAAGAGGAGCACACGCGCCGGGTCGATCGAGACGCGCACCGTGTCTCCGCGGCGATGCGTGTCGAACCCACGCGAGCACCCGCGAACGTCGAGCCCTCCTGCGCGCAGCACCAGGTGCGTCTCGGCGCCGAGCGGCTCGACCGCGACGATCTCGGCGGACTCCCCCTTCTCGCCGACCTCCACGTGCTCGGGCCGGACGCCGAGCTCCAGCTGCTCCGGCAGCGCGCCCGCGGGCTTGGGCACACGGAAGGGCCCCGCGACGACGGAGTCTCCCTCCACCCGCGCCGGCAGCAGGTTCATGCGAGGTGAGCCGAGGAACGCACCGACGAAGGACGTGGCCGGCCGCTCGTAGATCTCGCGCGGCGTCGCCACCTGGAGCAGCTTGCCGGCCCGCATGATGGCGATGCGGTCGGCGAGCGTCATCGCTTCGACGTGGTCGTGCGTGACGTAGATGGCCGTGGCGCCCAGGCGCCTCACGAGCTGGCCGATCTCGAGCCGGATGTCTCCACGCAGCGAGGCGTCGAGGTTCGAGAGCGGCTCGTCGAAGAGGAACACGCGCGGCTTGCGCACGATGGCGCGCCCCATCGCGACGCGCTGTCGCTCGCCGCCCGAGAGCTCCCCCGGTCGGCGATCGAGCAGCTTCTCGATGCGCAGCAGGGCGGCCGCCTCGTCGACGGCCCGGGCGCGCGCCGGCCGGTCCACGCCGCGCATCTTGAGCGGGAACTCGAGGATCTCGCGCGCCGTCATCTGCGGGTACAAGGCGTAGCCCTGGAACACCATGGCGACGTCGCGGTCCTGCGGGGGCACGCGGTTCACCGTGCGCCCGCCGATGCTCACCGTCCCCGAGTCGGGCTCCTCGAGCCCGGCGACCATGCGGAGCGTGGTCGACTTGCCGCACCCGCTCGGGCCGACCACCACGACCAGCTCCCCGCGCTCGATCGACAGCGAGACGTCCTGCACGGCCGCCTCGGCGAACCGCTTGCTCACGCGGTCGAGCGCGACCTCGACTTCAGCCATGCCTCACTCGGGCACCGACTCGCGCCACCATTTCTCGGCCGTCGCGAGGTCCTCGCGCGTGTCGATCTCCATGTAGCCCCCGTGCGTGTCGACGCGGTGAAAGGCCGAGCCGGCCTCGATCATCTCCTGGAAGAGATCGATGAGGTACGCCTTCTCGAAGGTGCGCCCCTCGCGCCACGTCTTGCCGGCCCACCTGGCGCGCGCCTCGTCGAACCCGGCGACGATCTCACGCGCGCCGTCCGGCGTGAACTTGGTGACGCCGATGAACTCGCCGCTCGCCTTCTCCGACGCAATCCGCCGCGAGAGCTCCACCACGCGCTCGCCCTCGGCGCGCATCTTCTCGGCGTCGCTCTCGGGGTGCTGCGAGCGATTGACGTAGCGCCGGCGCCAGTCGGTGTCGCACACGAGCACCTTGGCGTGAGGCGACGCGACCGCCTTCTTCACCGCCGAGCCGCGGTACACGATGTCGGCGTACGTGGAGACGAAGCCCCCGCCGAGGTGCTCGCGCGCGCACAGCAGCGAGGCCAGGATGTTGTTGCGCTCCCAGTCGTGGTTGTGGACGAACGTGAACTCCGGGTAGCGCGACTGGACGACGTCGGCCCGGTATCCGCAGATGTAGATGACGTCGCGGCGTCCGAACCCCGCGGCGCCGAGCGCCTCGAGGATCCACTCGAGCATGGGCCGACCCATGACGGGGACGAGCGCCTTGGGGATCTCGTCGGTCTCCGGCCCGAGGCGACTACCGCGACCTGCACCGATGACGATGGGGCGCATGGCTGACGGGTATCATAGGCCCATGCCTGGCGAGCTCACGATCGGGATCGTCACGGACCTCCACTTCGGCCCCGAGGCCCGGTGGGAGGGTAAGCTGCGCAAGCTCACGCATCAGGCGGGAGAGCTGGCGGGCGCCTTCGTCCGCGCGATGAACGACGAGGTGCACCCGGACCTCGTGGTGAACCTGGGGGACGACATCGAGGACGAATCGCGCGAGGCGGACCTTGCGCGCTACGGGGAATGCCAGAGCATCCTGCGCGGCGTGCGGGCACCCCTCGTCAACGTGGCGGGGAACCACGACCTCATCCACCTCAACCGGGAAGACCTCAACCGGTTCTGGCAGCGCAGCGGGCCGCTCTATTACTCCTTCGACCAGGGTGGGTGGCACTTCGTGGTGCTGCACACGATCGAGAAGCAGGACGTCGAGATCCGCGTGCCTGACACGCAGATCGCCTGGCTGCAGCAGGACCTGGCGGCGGCGAGCGCGCCGACGATCGTGCTCATGCATCACTCGGCGAGCGAGCAGGAACTCGGCGACTCGCGCTGGTGGCCCGGGAGGTCTCACGTCGCGCTCGTCAAGGAGCGTGCGCAGCTCCGGCGCATCTTCCGCGAGAGCAGGCGCGTGCGCGCCGTGTTCAACGGGCACTTGCACTGGAATCACCTGGACGTCATCGACGGGATTCCGTACGTCACGGTGCAGAGCCTCGTGGAGAACCTGGACGAAGACGCGCCGGGACGACCGGCGGCGGCGCACGCGGTGGTGAAGCTCGCGGAGCGGCGGATGATCGTGCGCGTGCGGGGGAACGATCCGGCCAGGGTCCAAGTGGAGTGGTGAGGAGCGCGGCGGCACTGCTCGTGGGGGCGACGCTCGCGTGCGGGTGCGGGCGCTCGGGTCCGACGTCGACTGCGAACGCCGCCACGAGCGCGACCTCGACCTCGACCTCGACCTCGACCTCGACCTCGACCTCGACCTCGACCTCGACCTCGACCCCGACCCCGACCCCGACCCCGACCCCGAGTGCGAGTGCGAGTGCGAGTGCGGCCCCGCCCCCGAATCCGACCCCGTTCGGCGCACCGACGGCGATCCCGAAGTACGCGTGCCCGGTGGTGATGCCCGGGGGTCCCTTCCGCTCCTTCCTCTCCCCTGCCGACACGCGCGTCGCCTTCGTCGACGGAGACGACCTGCTCGCCATCGTCAATCGCTCGCCCACGGGCGCCCTTCCGCCGACTTACGAACCGACGGACCTCGTCGACGTTCACGACCTGTCACCGCGCAAGCCCTACGAGTGCGACGCCGGCCGCGACTGTCTTCGCCGTGAAGCTGCCGTGGCCCTGCACAAGATGCTCGACGCGATGCACGCGGACGGCGTCACCGGGCGCGTGGAGTCGGCGTACCGCGGCTTTCACACGCAATGCTGGGTCTTCGACGGGTGGGCCGCGAAGGCCCACGCCGGCTTCTGCGAGGCCACGACGCAGAGCGCGCTCCCCGGGCACAGCCAGCACCAGCTCGGCACGACGGTCGACATGTTCACCGTCGACTGGGCTGCGCGCGGCCCCGTGTTCCGCGATGGGTTCGGCTGCACCGCGGGCGGCCACTGGATCGACGAGCAATCGTGGCGCTTCGGCTTCGTCGTGCCCTACCCCATCGATCCGGACGACCGCAAGGACGGCTCGCGTTGCGCGCAGCGCTGGGATCGCCCGGTGCCCATCGACCCCAAGACCGGCTACAAGCACGAGCCCTGGCACGTGCGGTTCATCGGCGAGGACGCCGCCGCGCGCTACCGCGCCGCGTGGCTGGCGAGCCACCCGGGCTCGCCTGCCGAGATCACGCTGGAGCAGTGGCTGCGCGCGCAGCGAGGGCTGCAGGGCGACGGCGAGCTGCCCGTGTGCGACGGATGCCAGTGCGGCGCGTGCGCGACCATGGCGAGCGACGGCGACAAGTCGCCCTGCTCCGACGGTTCACTGCGCCTCGACGCGAACGGGCGCGTCACGCCGCCGAGCGACGAGCCGCACCTCGTCGACGCCTCGGTCGACGTCCCGGATGCGGGAGTCGCGATCGTGCGCGTCCGTCTGCACGTGCCGGCGCACACGCCGACGCAACCACCGGTGACGACCGATCGAGAGCCGACGTACTCGGGCAGCTCCACGTTCGCCTCGCTCGTCCCTTACCCCGGGACGCAGGCACACGATTACGAGGATCTTCCCGGCGCGTGGCGCGTCGCCATCGAGCCCAATCCGCCGCTCGCGACGCGCTGGGCGTGGCGCGCTTCGATCGCACGCGACGATCTCGAGCCCACCTGGAACCGGGCCAATCTGTTGCTGCCTTCGGGGACAGGCGACCTCACCATCAGTGTGCGCGTCACACCTCCACCGGGTGCGTCCGCCGTTCGCATCACACTTCTTCACGACGGAGTCGAGCACGACACGCGCGACATCACCCTCCCCAGCCATTAGGATCGCTTCTCACGTGAGGCCGAAGAGGGCGATCGAGTGGAAGACCTTCTACGCGCACGAGCGCGAGAAGCTCGGGGAGGTCGGGATCGCCGAGAGGCTCGATCGCGCCCCGGAGGTCACGCTGCCCGAGGGCGGCGCGCTCGTCTTCCCGCACACGATGCTGTCGGTGACGGGGCACCTCACGGCAGCCGTCGCCCGCGCGGTCGTGCGTTCGGGTGCCGACGAGGTGCTCGCGCTCGGCGTGCTGCACGGCGGTCGAAGGAACCAGGCCGACCTGGTCAGGCGCGCGCGCGGCGGTGAGCAGGCGGCGCGTCAGGCGCTCCGGAAGATCCACGCTGGCGACGATCCGTTCTGCGGGGAAGAGTTCTCGCTCGACAACTTCGCGGCCTTCCTCGGTCTCGCCGCGCGCCGCGAGGGCAAGAAGCCCCCGCGCGTGCACGCCTTCTACCCGTTCCTCGTGGGCGACGATCCGGAGCGCCTGCCCGGGATCGCCGATGTGTCGAAGCTCGCCGAACGCATGCCCGTCGTCGGGACCACGGACCCGATCCACCACGGGAACGGGTACGGCACCGCGCTCGAGGCCCTGAGGCGCGAGAAGGACGAGGCGACGCTCGCGTGGGCGCGCGAGTGCATCCAGACGCAGCTCGACCTCATCGCGAAAGGCCAGTGGCCAGCCTTCGCCCGGCTCTGCGCCGAAGTGCGGAGCGACTTCCGCGACGTGGGACCCGTGCTCGGCTGGCTGTCGCGACGTGGAGGAGCTCCGGAGGGGAGCATCGTGGAGCTCCACCTCGTGGACTATGCCGAGGTGCTCGACGCGGACGCGCCCACGTGGGTCGCGGGGCCGCTGCTTCAGCTGCGCGCGCCGGGGAACTTGGCGCGATAGGCGGCGACGACCACGTCGGCGGCGGACTCCAGCTGGAAGGAACCCGTGTTGACGACGACGTCGTAGAACGCCGGGTCGGCCACGTTGCGCCCGTAGTGGTGCCGGTTGAAGGCGACCCTCTCGTGGTCGATGCGCTCCACCTCGGCCCGAGCCTCGCGGTCGGCCATGCGTCGCGTGCCGGCAATCACCCTCACCCGGTCCTCGAGCGGCGCGACGACACGAACGCGCAGCGCTTCGCTCGCCCCGAGGACGAAGTGTGCGCCTCGGCCGACGATGACGGCGCTTCCGTGCTCCGCGATCGAGTGGAAGACGCGCCCGAGGCTCGCGAGGTACTCCGTCTCGGTGCCGACGTCGCCCATGAGGATGCCGGCGAGCAGGTCCACGATGCGGCTCCGCGCGCGCTCGTCCACCGCGGCGAACAGCGCCTCGGGCGCGCCCTTCTCCTGGGCCACCCTGTGCACGATCTCCTGGTCCCACAGCTCGAACCCGAGCTTCTTGGCGACGATGCGGCCGAGCGAGGTCCCGTTGGCGCCCGCCTCGCGTGAAATGGTGACGAGTGGCCTCGGCGGCTCGGGCGTCACCCGCGGCTGCGCCTTGCGCTTCTCCTGCTCAGCCAGCCAACGCTTCACCTGCTCGTCGACGAGCTGCATCACCTCGCGTGGGCTCGTGCTCGATGGCATTCGTTCAGAATAAACCCGGACACCGCGTGGTGCACGCAAGGGCTACTCGCCCTCGTCCTCGCCCTTGCGCTTGCGCGCCTCGATCCCCACGGCTCGCCCGAGCTCTCTGTGGATCCTTCCCACGCGCTCGATCTGCCCCTTCGCGGGGAAGCGCTCGTAGAAGCCTTCGCTGCGGAAGCTCTTGGCCATGTCGCCCCACGCCCCGAGCTTTCGCTGCCAGCGCCCGATGCGTCCCTCCACGGGATCCTCGTCCACGTGCGCCAGGTCGTTGCAGATGCGGAGCATCGCCTTGATCGTCACGGGGCGCGTCACCATGTACTGCGGGCTGCCCCACGCGCCGCCCCAGACCTTTTCCGCCGACTTGAAGAAGTCGCGAACGACGCCGTAGACGCGCTCGACCTCACGCTTCGGATTGCGCCGGCTGATCTTGCGCCAGTCCATGGTCGCCCAGCGGTGGATCTCGTTGAAGAGCTCCGCCTGCAGGATCCACTTCTCCTGCTTCGATCGCCCGCCGAGCCGGTTGATCTTGTAGCGCAGCGGGCTGTCTCCCTCGCTGTAGAGCTTCTCGACGACCTGCGCCGCGAACTTCTTGTCCGGCGCCGCCCACGACACGCGCTCGTAGAGGTCCACGAGGTGGCTCTTGTTGATGCGGGTCGGCGTCGAATTGATGATGACGAACATCTCGGTGGCGAAGTCCTCGCTCTTGCCGTCGAAGATGACGCACGGCACGTGGAGCGTCTTGGCCTCCGACGGGCGCTGCTTCATGTAGAAGTGCAGCGCCGCGAGGCGATGCTGCCCGTCGATGATGAGGTACTTGCTCTTCGGCTCCTCGAGGTTGCCCACGTTCGTGAAGGGCTTCACCGGCTCGAAGTGCAGACGGTCGGCCGTGAAGAGGAGCACCGTGCCCGGGATGGGCGGCTGGCTGACGGCGGTCTCGTAGAAGTTCTTGATCTGCCCGACCTTCGATCGCGACATCTCGCGCTGGAAGGCGCCGTCGGTGCGCTCGATCTTGCCGATGAAGTGCGCCACCTCGTCGGACTCTGCGGCCTCGTCCGGCGCCAGGCTCCGCTCGCCCTCCGCGTAGTAGCGGGAGATGAAACGGACGCGCTCGAGCAGGTCCTCGGCGGGGTAGGCGGCGAAGTAGAAGACGCTGTCCTTCTGGCGTACCTGCGTCGCGAGCATGGCGCCCGAGGATAGTCGAGGCTGCCTCCCGGTACAGGGGCTTCAGCACCCGCAGGACATGTAGCAGGCGGGGGTGCCGCCACAGCCGGAGACGCACGTCTGGCACTCTTCCGAGAGCCCTCCTGAGCTGCTGCCCGACCCGCCGCCGGAACTGCTCGCTGCCGGGCTCAAGCAGCCCCCGGTGGCGACCTGCTGGCAGACGACGAGGGCGCTCTGCTCTTGCTCGAGGAGCTGCAGGGCGGTCTGGCAGCTGGTCGCGGCGCCGATGGGGCACAGCTGTCCGCCGGAGCAGAGGCACTCGAGGTCGTAGGCAGATGCCCCGCCTTGCCGGAAGCCGCAGCCGCCGTAGGCGCCCTGGTCCACCGTGAGGCCCGGGCACGCGTTGAGTCCCGTGCACAGCGTGATTCCCGACGTCGGATCCGTGCCGCAGCCCGTGCCACCCGCGTCGACGCCGGCTTCGCTGGACGTCACGGGAGCCGCGTCCGCCTCGGCCGACGTGGTCCCGCCGTCGCCCGCGCCGGTGCCGATCTGCATGCAGGCGGCGAGCGGGACACTGGCGAGGACGAGGAATGCGCCGATACGGCTCATGCCGCCAATCGACCCCGCGTCTCCACCGGAGGCCAACTTTTCGGCTAGTGTCGCCCGAGCCCCATGGCCTCCGACCAATCGAATCCGACCGCCGCGCTCGAGCGCCTCGTGAGCGTGCTCGGGGAGGACGCCATCTTCGTGCTCGCTTCGGGCGCGCGAGAGCCCAAGGACGCACTCGAGGGTCTCCTCCAACGCCGGGGCGTCGCGTACACCGCCGCGGTGCAGGGTCAGCCCCACACCCGCATGACGTCGCAGTTCGAGGCGTGGGAGGTGGACATGACGCACGCGATGGCGCCCGTGTGGCCGCCGTCGTGGATGCCCATGATGGACGTCGTGCGCGAGAAGGTGACGCTCGAGATCGGCGCACGCGGCCTGCGCAGCCTGTTCTCGAGCAAGCCGAGCGACAAGGACGTGGCCCGCGTGAAGCGATACGGCTCGCTCGCCGTGCGCGTGCTGCGCGCCGTGCTCGGGGCCGACGGTGCCCTCGATCAGGAGGAGCGCACGACGGTGGCCGCGCTGATCGCGTCGCTGGGGCTCCCAGAGGCGGACGCGAACGCCCTGAGCGTCGAAGCCCCGGTGGCCCCCGAGTCGCTCGAGGTGTACGGCGAGATGGACCAAGGGGTGGCGCGCGCGATCGTCCGGAGCGCGTGGCTCGCGGCCGCGTGGGACGCGATCGACCCGCGCGAGGAGCAGGTGATTCGCGTCGTGACGCAGAAGATGGCGATCCCGGCGGAGGAGTACGAGCAGGCGCGGCGCGAAGGAGTCGCGCGCGTGGACGCGCGCCGCAAGGTGGGAGGCGCGGCGGTCGATGCCGTGCACTACCTGCTGAGCGATCGCTGCCCGGGGCTCGGCGTGCAGCTCGCGGCGCTGACGGGGCGGCTGATGCTGCCCAAGCGCTGGCGAGAGGAGTCGCTCGCTCCCGTGGGACAGGGGGCGCCCGCGGCGCTCGCCAAGAGGCACGCGGGGCTCGATCGCGAGGACCGGTTCGCGGTGCTCGGCGCGGCCTGGGCCGCGGCGCTGGTGGACGATCCGACGGTGGGACGTCGCGCCCTGCTGCGTGCGAGGTGGGAGCGCGTGGCGGCCGACCTGGGTGAAGACGACCCGGCCGCGCGCGAAGTCGTGGAAACCTGGATCGGCGAGGCGCTCGCCGGTGTGGCGAGGACCCTGCAATGAAGACCCGACGGCTAGGCTTTCTCGGCGCCGGCAACATGGCGGCGGCGCTCATCAAGGGACTCCTGCACGGGGCGGTGCTGGAGCCGTCGCGCATCCTCGCGAGCGACGTGAAGGCCGAGCGCCTCGAGCAGCTCCACGCCGCGCACGGCATCCGGACGACGATGGACAACCACCAGCTCCTGCGCGAGTCGGACGTGCTGGTGCTCGCGGTCAAGCCGCAGGTCATCGACAAGGTGCTCACCGAGGTGGGGCGGGACGTGCGCCCCGACCAGCTGGTCATCTCGGTCGCCGCCGGGGTGCCCATCGAGTCGCTCGAGTCTCGCCTCCCGCCGGGCTCGCACGTCGTGCGCACCATGCCCAACACGCCGGCGACGGTGCAGGCCGGTGCGACCGCCATCTCCGCCGGGGCGCACGCGAACGCCGAGGACCTGCGCATCGCCCGCGAGCTCTTCGAGGCCGTGGGCCGCGTGGTCGTGCTCGACGAGGGGCTGCTCGACGCGGTCACGGGCCTCTCGGGCAGCGGGCCGGCCTACGTGATGCTCATCGTCGAGGCCCTCGCCGACGGCGGCGTTAAGGTGGGGCTCCACCGCGACACGGCGCTGCTGCTCGCGGCGCAGACGGTGTTCGGCTCGGCCAAGCTGCTCCTCGAGACGGGCGAGCACCCCGGCCGCCTCAAGGACATGGTGACGAGCCCCGGAGGCACCGCGATCGCCGGCCTGCACACGCTCGAGAGCGGCGCCCTGCGCAAGACGCTCATCGACGCCGTCGAAGCCGCGACGAAGCGCTCCGCCGAGCTCGGCGCCGACATGGCCGCGAAGCTCAGACGCTGAGCAGCTATAGGCCCCACAGCCGCTTTTCGAGGTCCCGAGATGCTCGACTCGCGACGCGCGAGTGAGACACGGGGATAAAACCATCGCCGCACGAGTGAGACGCGTGCTGGAGAAGAAGATCAAGAAGATCAGAAGATCAAAAGGGGTGTTGCAAACACCCGACGCTGTTTGCCCAACCCCTTCTTGATCTTTTGATCTTCTTGATCTTCTTCAACCCCCTCTCGTCAGCCTTTGGGGCAGCGCGGCTCAGTGCCCTCGTCTGCCTGTTGTTCGCGCCCTGTTGGCTTGTGAGCCGGGGATCAGAAGGGGGGAGTGGGGGGTCGGGGGACTGATCCCTTCCCTTCCTGATCTTCTGATCTTCCCGTGATCTCCGTCTCCAGCTCGTCCGAGTCGCGCTCGCGCGGGAGGTTCACGGTGTCGCCCACGAGGTAGAGCGGCCGCCGCTTCACCTCCTCGTACACGCGCCCGATGTACTCGCCGAGGATGCCGATCATGAGGAGCTGCACGCTGGCGAAGATGGCGACGACGATGATGAGCCCCGTCCACCCCTCGACGACGTGGTGGTAGACGAACTTCGAGAGCAGCGCCCACACGATGACGCCGAGGCTCGCGATGCTCATGAGCATCCCCAGGTACGTCGAGAAGCGGAGCGGCAGGACGCTGAAGCTCGTGATCCCGTCGAGGGCGAAGCGGACCATCTTGCGCAGCGGGTACTTGGTCTCCCCCGCGAATCGGCCCGGCCGGTCGTAGAGCACCTCGGTCTGCTTGAACCCGACCCACGCGACCATGCCGCGCACGAAGCGGTGCGTCTCGCGGAGCTCGCGCAGGGCGACGACGACCTTGCGGCTCATCAGGCGGAAGTCCCCCGTGTCGAGCGGGACCTCGATGGGGATCATCGCGGCGAAGAGCCGGTAGAAGATGCGCGCCGTCACGAGCTTGAACCAGGTCTCCCCGGCGCGACTGCGCCGGCGGCCGTCGACGAC
>DATJYG010000713.1:0-3201 GCA_035499695.1 Polyangiaceae bacterium | reverse complement strand
GTAGTTGGTGTTTTCGAGCAAGATCACGTTGGTCTTCGAGCGGCTCTCGCCAACGCTCGTGATGTAGACCGCCGGCTGATCTTGCACCGGGCACACCTTCTCGCACGCGCCGCAACCGATGCAGAGCGCCGGGTCGACGTGCGGGCGCTGGAGCTTCACGGTGTGCATCGCCGGCGCCTCGCCGTTGGCGCCGGGGACGCGGTCGCGCATCGGCGCCTCGACCTCCTCGACCCAGATCGCCTTGGGCGAGGTCGGGCAGAACTCCTCGCAGACGATGCACGGCGTCTGCATCGACCACGGCAGGCACCGACCGTGGTCGTAGAAGGCGGTGCCGATCTTGATGGGCGGCTGGCCCATCCCCATCTTCTCGCGCTCGGTGATCTTCTGGATGGCGCCGGTCGGGCAGACCTGGCCGCAGAGGACGCAGGAGAACTCGCAGTAGCCGACGCGCGGGATCATGATGGGCGTCCACAGCCCCTCGATCCCCGCCTCGAAGAACGCCGGGTGCAGCGCGTTGTTCGGGCACACCTTCATGCACTCGGCGCAGCGGATGCACCGCTCGAGGAACGCGCGCTCCTCGACCGCGCCCGGCGGCCGGATGACCTTCGACTGGTAGTTGACGTCGAGCGAGTCGGCCACGCGCGCCGCCGGCAGGAACATGGCGCCCGCCCCCACCGCCGCCAGCGCCGTGCGCCGCTCGGTGTCCGGCGCGGTCACGGTGCTCCGCCGGTTGGGCAGGAACGTGAACTTGATCACGTCCTCGGGGCACGCGTTCTCGCAGTTCATGCACATGTGGCACTCGTCCTGGCGCCACTTCACGCCGCCCTGCGGGCTGTCGGCGCCCTGGCAGTGCACGAGGCACAGGTTGCAGTCGGTGCACTTCGCGTGGTCCTTGGTCATCCCGAAGAGGGCGAAGCGCGCGAAGACGCCGAGGAAGGCCCCGAGCGGGCAGAGCACGCGGCACCAGAAGCGCGGGATGAAGCGGTTCGCGAAGAGGACCGCGACGAGCAGGAAGACGATGAACCAGGTCTGGTGGAAGTAGAACTGCTTGCTCTGCCAGACCGTCTGCGCGAGGTAGTCCTGCGTGTGGTCGGCGGCGCCCTGGATGGTGCGCGAGTGGATGTCCTGCGCCGCGCCGAGGCCCCGGTGCGACAGGTACTGCACGCCCGGGATGACGCCGAGCCCGATGGACCGCACGGCGATGCAGATCGGGTCGAAGAGGCCCCCGATGGCGCTCCCCGCCACGCCGGCGACGAGGAACGCGTACATCAGGTAGTACTTCGCGCGCTGGTAGGTGTGCGTCTTGTTCGCCTCGACGCGCGAGGCGCCCCGACCGCGACGGCTCGGAAGCAGCCACCCGAAGAAGTGGTGCAGCGTGCCGAAGGGGCAGATCCAGCCGCAGAAGACGCGGCCGAACACCATCGTGAGCCCGAGCAGGCCGACGCTCCAGAGCAGGCCGCGGTACACGTTGTGCGTCGACAGCGCCGTCATCGCGCCGACGAAGGGATCGGCGAGCAGGAACGCCTCGACCGGCAGCGGCAGGCGCACGGGCGCGTCGGCGCTCGCGGCGAACGAGCCGCGGAAGCCCGTCTGGAAGAGGAAGTACATGAAGAGGGCGAAGAACCCCACCTGCGACGCGCGCCGCGCCCACTTGAGGATCACGGCGATGCGGCGCGGGGGGATCCCGCTGCCCGGGAGCTTCGACTTCGGCTTGGCCTTGGGGCCAGGGGTCGGGGTCGGCCCCTGCCCCTTCCCTTCCGTCTTCACGGTCGGGGTCGTGGTCGGGGTCGGGGTCGGCTTCGGGGTCGGGGTCGGGGTCGCGGTCGGGGTCGGGGTCGCGGTCGGGGTCGCGGTCGCGGTCGCGGTGGCGGTCGCGGCGTCGAGCGCCTCGACGGGCCCCGCCTTGCCCGTCACCCACGGGATCGGGTTCGGATGCTCCGGCTGCTGGTTGGCCACGGGATCAGACCTCCTTCACGCGGAGGTTTTCCCAGCGCCTCGTGCCGAGCCCTCGCTTCTCGCCCATCTCGAGGTACGGCATGTTCTCCGGCTTCTGCCCGATGAGGGTGCACCCGTACGAGTCGGCGGCCACCTGGTCCACCGTCGCGAGCACCATGTGCATGTCGCGCGCGTCGTCGATGTTGCCGCCCTGCGGGCCGTTGCGCATCAGCACGCGCCACGCGTCCACCACCACGAGCGTCGGCCGCATGAAGGTCGCCAGGTCCGCGATCGACGTGTCGATGTTCTGGTGCAGCCTGTTTCGCCGCCCGCCCAGCACGCCGTACCAGTTCTTCATCGCCGCCGTGTACTTCGCGAGGTTGTGATGCTTCGCGACCGGCACGCTGATCACCTTGTCGGCGTCCACCAGCGTCGTGAAGACGGGCCACTCGTCGAGCACGTCGCCCTTGAGGCGCATCGTGCGGTAGCGGTGCTCCTGCGGCAGCACGACCTCGGCGCCCGAGTCGTACGCAGCGCGCCAGATGCCCGAGCGCTGGAAGCAGCGGTTCGGGTCGTTGCACGACCCGTCTGCCACGACGACACGCTTGGCCCCCGCGCCGTACGCGAGCTTGACCACCGCCGCGACCACCTCGGGATTCGTGTTGGCCGCGTGGATGGGCATCCGGTCCCAGCCGATGTTCGGCTTGACCACGACCACGTCGCCCCGCGACACGAAGCGCTTCATGCCGCCCATCGCGTCGACCGCGCGCTGCACGAGCTGCTCGGGCGTCGCCGTCGGCGCCGGCGAGTCGTCGCCCGCTTCCTTGGGAGCGGCGCGCGCGATGGCGAGCTCGGCGTGGTCGCGATCTCGGTCGGCGAGGCGGTAGTCGCGCACCTGGCGCGCGCCGCTCTGCTGGACGACGTCGAAGCCGCCCTTGTCCCAGACCACGCGCGCGCCCACCGCGGCCGCGCCCAGCACGCCCGCGAAGGAACCCACGCGCACGAGCGCCTCGCGCCGGGAAGGGCGCGATACGTCGGCATTTTGGGGGTCCTTCGGACGGTCGCTCACCTTCATTCCATAACCCCTACCCGGCGGGGTCGGCAACTAAGGGGGCGTGCTCGCGTGTGCAGGGCTACGATGGGCTCCGCACAGCCCGCTTGCCCGCCGCCGCCGAAGCCGCAACCGCACGCATCGTGGACGCGCCGCTCGCGCGCGAGCTCGCCAGGTTCGGCGCGCCGCTCGCGCTGGGAATGGCGCTGCAGACG
>DATJYG010000712.1:0-22066 GCA_035499695.1 Polyangiaceae bacterium | reverse complement strand
TACGCCATCGGCGTCGCGTTCAGCGGCCGGTAGCAGGAGCGAGCCGTAGCTACTGGACGGTGACCGTCGTCGTGAACGGCGCGCAGTTGCTGTCCGAGCAGACCGCGCCCTTCAGCGTGTACGAGCCGGCCGCGACGCCCGTGACGCTCGCCGAGTCCTTGGCCAGCCTGAAGTCGGCCTTGGCCTTGACCTTGTCGTCGCCCTTCTTCAGAGCCCAGCTGTAGTCGAGGTTGATGTGCCAGCCGGAATGCGGGGTCACCGTGACTGCCCCCTTGGAGGCCGCCACGTCGAAGTTGCTGCCGTCCGCCTTGGCGGGGGCGCCGAGCGAGACCATCGCCAGCAGGGCCGAGATACCGAGAATGAGTGAGGGTCGCATGATCCAGGGTCCTCCGACTTTCTTCGACTTATCCCCGCGGAGACTGTACGTCACGACGCGGATGGACGCGGGGGGCATAACCGAGATTCAATCGGCGTGCCGCCACGCTCGCGGAGGCAGATGTCGCACAAGGTCGAGATAGCCCCTACCGGGCGCGCCAGCTGTCGCGGGTGCAAGCAGGCCGTCGCGAAGGGTACGCCCCGGTTCGCGGAGGAGTTTCGGAATCCCTACTCCGAGGACGGCGGGCCGTCGTTCAGGTACTGGCACCTGCCCTGCGCCGCCACGAAGATGGCCAACGAGCTCGCGCCGGCGCTCGCCGCGTACGAGGGTGAGCTCGAGGGGCGCGCCGAGATCGACGCGCTCGTGCGCGAGCACATGAAGCCCGAGATGCCCTTCGCGGAGCACGCGCCCAACGGCCGCGCGCGATGCCGGGCGTGCGACGAGACCATCACGAAGGGCGAGCTGCGCGTCGCCTTCGAGCGCATGTTCGAGGGGCCGATGGGACCGCAGAAGGGCGCGGCGTACGCGCACCCGCGGTGCCTCGCGAGGTACCTCGAACGCGAGAAGGAGTTCGGACGCGAGACGCCCGCGCCCGCGGACCTGCTGGCCACGATCGAGCGCCACTCGGGCGACAAGCTCGCGCCCGATGCCCTCGCGGCGTTGCGCGAGGGCCTCGGGACGTCGTCGCCCTGACGAGAGCTACTTCTTCGCGGCTGCGGACTTCTTCGGCGCGTCCGCGGCCTTCGGGTCGTAGCCCTCGACGTGAACCGGGAACGCCTGGGTGCCCAGACGACGGCGCGTACGCTTGTTGCGCTTGCCGCTCGTCGTCTTCTTGCGCTTCCGGATGCGCTCGTGCTGCTGGGTCGAGGAAACCATGGGGGCCGGGAAGATGACGACGAAGGGGCCGCTTGTCAAACGGCCGCGCTCAGGTTTGTCGCGTGGGGCCCCGGCCCCACGCGGCCTCGGGTTACCTCACGGGTGGCTGGAGGCGTTGTTCGGGTCGGACCCGTGGGCCAGCTCGTCGCCGTCCACGTAGCCGTCGCCGTCGCGGTCGACGCCCACGCGCCAGCCCTCGCCCGGCGGAACCGCCAGGAACGTGAGCGGAGAGGCCGCGGCGAACGCCTCGAGCTGCGCGTCCGTGAGCGGCGGCAGCGCCGACACGTCGGGCGTCCACTTGCCGTTCGAGTAGGTGGCCCCGTGGTCGTCGCCGAGGAAGGTGCCGTGCACGACGAGGTCGCAGTTGCCTGCGGTCGCCTGCGCCTCGAGCAGCGCGATGCGCGCCGCCACGGCCTTCGCGTTGCCCGGCGTGTACGTGATCTGCTGCCCGACGATCGGGAAGAGGTTCGAGTCGAACGCCATGATGTAGTCGGTGAGCGCGTAGCGGAGCTGCGCCCCGGCCAGCGAGAAGTTCGCCGGGTCGAAGTTCAGCGGGTCGTTCGGGTCGAAGAGCGGGATGCCGTACGGGTTCGGCGGGATGTTGTCGATGCCCGCGAAGTCGACGGTGACGTAGGTCTGGATGAAGACGAACGCCGTGAAGAAGTCCTCGAGCTTGCCGTCGGCGCCGTCGTGCTGGAAGCCGAAGCCGCGCACCGCGGGCACCGTCGGGTTGAGCTGCGGGATGAGCGAGCCCGGCGCGTGCACCTCGTCGAGCGACGAGCCGAACATGCCGACCTTCTGATACGCGTTGCGCAGGTGCGGCACCTTGAAGGTCTGCGTCTCGTTCTCGAACGAGAGCCGACCGTCGGTGCCGAAGAACCCGGGGTGCGGGCTGGCGCCGGCGTTGCCGTTGCGGTCGAGCGTGTGGCAGCCCTCGCAGTTGTGGAAGCGGTCGACCGGCAGCTCCTGGCCCTGGATGTTGTTGACGAAGAACCCGGCGCCGGCCTGCTGCACCGGCGTGAGCGAGTCGTCGAGCGCGCGAACGGGGTTCGGCGGATAGGTGACCTGCAGGATGAAGTTCGTGAACGCCGACATGTCGTCGTTGCTCAGCTCCGCGGTCGCGCCGACGAGGCCGGGGAACGCGACGTTGAACGACATGAAGGCGTTGAACTCGTCGAAGATGCCGCCGTTTGGCTGCTGCGAGACGACCGGGTTGCCCGAGCCGTCGAGGAACGGCGCGCCGGTCTGCTGGACGGCGCCGTTGCGGTCGCCGCGCCAGTGCATCGCGCCCGCGTTGTCGAGACCGCGCAGGCTCTGCGTGGTCATCGGGCCCTTCACCGGCTGGTAGTAGCCGAAGATGTAGTCGGCCGACTGCTGGCCGATGAGCCCCTCGATGGCCGCCTGGGGCACCGTGTGGATCGTCGCCTCGGTGGGCGCGAGCTGCGTGATGGGCAGCGGGAAGGCCCCGGGGTTGCCGAGGTCCCACGCGAGGCCGTCGAAGTCGGCGCCGACGTGGCAGCTGGCGCACGCCTGGTCACCGAGCGCCGAGTTGGCCGTGTAGAGGTACTGGCGGCCCGCCGTGACGCTCGCGGGCTCCGGGCTGAACATCTGCACGTGGCCGATCTCGGTGCGCTTGCTCTCGTCGACGATCGAGATGCCGTCGTCGAAGCGCGTCAGGACGAACGCCACCTTGTGCGACTCGTCGAGGACGACGCCCGTGGGGCCGCCTGCGCTGAGGACCACCTGGTTCTGCGCGCTCGGCGCCGCCGTCCCCGCCTCGAGGGACGCCGTGTCGTACACGGCGACCTTCTGCGAGCCCTGCGCGACGACCCAGAGGCTCTTGCCGTCGTGCGAGACGGTCAGGTCCTGCGGGAAGGCGCGGCTGATGGTCGGGTCGCCCGTCCCCGCCGTGTGGTCGAGGTGCGAGTTGAGGTTGTCGACGGTGAGCGCGCCCGACGCCGGGTCGATCACGGTGATGCGGCTGTCGACGATGTTGCCCGCGACCGACGAGAAGCCGCCGGTGTGGCCCTCGAAGCGCACGTCGTTGTGCGCGTCGGTGTTGGACACGTAGACCTTCCCGTTCACCGGGTTGGTCGCCATGTTGAAGAGCGTCGTGCCGACGTGCGAGTAGACGCCGGTCGGCTTGGCCGCCGGCGGGTTGGCCGTCGCGTCGATCGCGAACACGTCGTAGTCCGGCAGCTGCACGCGGATGAACGGGTCGAAGATGCTCCCGTAGAAGTCGATCCAGTGGTACTGGCCGTCCGGCCCGACCTTCCACTTCACGATGAGGCCCGTCTCCGGCATCGGGACGGGCTGCCCGAAGTTGAGCACCCCCGGCCCGGGCATGTACCCGCTCGGGTACACCTGCTCCACCGCGTACTCGGA
Organism: Polyangiaceae bacterium; assembly: GCA_035499695.1. GTDB lineage: Bacteria > Myxococcota_A > Polyangia > Polyangiales > Polyangiaceae > Palsa-1150. The sequence goes on along the minus strand of DATJYG010000712.1, from coordinate 18,429 downwards.
GGCCACCGTCGTCTGGTCGCCCGAGAAGAACGCGGCCGCGTACACCGTCTTGCCGTCGGGCGACGCCGTGAGCGCGCGCGGCGTGTCGGCGAACAGCGTGATCTTCGTGAGGCGCGTGCCTCCGGCCGGCCCGGGCTTGGTCGCGTCGAACACCCAGACGTCGGCGCGGCCCTGCGTCGGGTCGTGCAGCCCCGGGTCGTCCGGCGAGTTCTGCCCGCGGTGCGCGGTCGTGATGAACGCGCGCGAGTTCTTGGGACCTGCGAAGACGATGTCGCGCGGCTCGTCGCCCACGAGCAGCGTCTGCGCGACCCGCGCGTTCCCGGCGTCGTCGATGCTGACGATGCTCACCGAGTCCGAGAGGTGGTTGACGACCCACACCTCGTTCGGCGTGCGCACGGCGACGGCGACCGGTTCGAGGCCGACGACCGCCGAGCCGACCGACTTCAGGTTCTTGCCGTCGACGCGGAACACCTCGAGCCGGTTGTCCGGCGTGTTGCACGCGAAGAGGAAGCGCCCGTCCGCCGACAGCGCGAGAGGCCTCGTCTGCAGCGTCTCGAACAGGGTGTACGGGTTGCTCGTCTGCGGGACCTTTCGGGCCGGAGACGTCTTGGACAGCGCTTGTGAGCCGGTGGCGCTGGGCGCCTGACCGCTCGGTTCACTGCCACAAGCTGCGAGTGCCGCCCCCACGAGCACGGTGGTCGGCAGAATCATCAATGCACGCATGCGTAGGGCGCTCCCATCCCTGCCCTTAAGGAGCGTTTGCGCGCTCTACCGTCGCATGAATTCGTGAGAGCGCTCAGCCCGCGGTACGAAGAATGAAGGAAAAACGGGCACTTGGGTGCACCTTGGCCGTGCTCAAGAAGGCCTCGAGCTCGCTCGCGGTCATGCTGCCGGAGAGCTCGCGGCGCATCGTCTTGAGCACGTTCTCGCGGGCCTCGGCGAGCCAGCGGGCCGCCGTGGCGCGGTGCACGCGGTGGCGCTTGCCGAGCTCGTCGAGGCTCAGACCCTCGTAGTAGTGGCGGAAGAGCAGCTTGCGGTCGCGCAGGGAGAGCGACGCCAGGGCGCGCAGGAGCGCATTGGCGAATGCGGCCCCCTCGCGATTGAGCTCCAGGTCCTGCTCCGGATCGTTGTCGTCGGCCAGCGCGTCGGCGTGTCCCTCGAGGTCGACGTGACGGCGCTGCCTCTCACGCTCCTTGAATGCGTCGCGAATGGCGACCGACCGCAGCCACCGCCCGAGGTCGCCTCGGCCCGAGTAGTCGAGGGCGATGGCGCGATCACCCGGCAGGGGGAAGAAGAGGCGCTCGCGAAGGACGCTCCGGGCCTCGTCGATGGCCTGCGGCGTCCACTTCATGCGCCTGAGGGCACGCGCGACGTAGGGCTGGTAGCGCAGCTCGAACTCGCCGAGCGCGCGCGGATCGGCGTGCAGGCACGAGTACATGAGGAAAAGCTCGCGCGCGCGGAGCGTCACGAACGCCGCGGCGATGCGGAGCGTCGGCACCTTGGACGCGAGGTAGGCGAGGTAGCCCGGGCAGGGCCTCGCACCGGGCCACGCTTCGCGGGCCATCTGCAACGAGGTCGCGAGCCACTCGCCGAGCTGCGGGTCCTCGGCAACTTCGGTCCGCCAGGGCTCGTCGAGGGCGTCGAGGAAGAGTCGAGCGGCGTCCAGGCGCGTTTCGTGTAGCACAGCCGTGGCGATCGGCATGCGAAACGGGCGCGCCCCACGTGACGATTTCGTCCGGCGCCGTTGAGTCTCAACGCGCCTGTCGCGCGAGAGGAGAGGAACCGGGGACGCCGCATCCGACACGCACCGGCGCGGCGTCCCCGTGTCCTACACGTCGACGTTACCGATCGGTATCACCCCTTGGCGGCGGCACTCGGCGTCGCGGGTGCCGCGGGCGTCTCGGGCGTGACGACGAGTTGCGCCGTCACGTTGCCCTTGATCGCCTGGCGCTTCTTGGCGCCCACCTCCCCGCGAGCCTCGCGCGTCGCCTGGCGCTTGGCCGCGGCCACCGCCTTCTGCTCGGCGGTCAACGGCGTTCGCGCCTTGAGGGGCGCGACGCCGAAGTCGTCGAGCGCGGTTGGATCGTCGCCGAAGGTGAACCGGATGAAGGCGACGAGCGCACGCACGAACGTGAGCAGGTCCTTCAACGCGGTGTTCTCGGCGTCGATCTTCGCCGCGGCCTCGGCCTTGGCCGCCGTCACCGCCGCACGATTGTCCGCGACCGCTTGAAGCTTCGCGATCGCGTCGTCGACGCTGATGACGATCTGGGCGCCCCGGAACGTGAGCTTCTGGCTCCCGGTCGGGTAGCGCTTTCGAAGACCCGTCTGGAGCTTGCCCACACGAGTCGCCAGGGACGTCTTGGTTTCGTTCTTCTTGGTCATGATGTTCACCGTCTTCTCTTTCCGAGGGCGTCGTGCCCTCTACCTGTCCAGTCGTCGCGAGGGTCGAGTTCCTGACGAACTATTTTCGGAAATCGACGGTGCCAGGCACTGGACCTCGCGGATCCATGCAGACGACCACGAGGTCCTGCGCCCGGAACGGTGCGGATCCGTGCACGGGACTGCGTGGGTCCGTGCTCGGGACCGCGAGGTGCCGCGCACGTACGTCACGGATCCCTGCACCGGTCCACAGGGGCGCGTGCAGGCGACCTTCGAGCCGGGTGCGTGGATCCCGATGGGTGGATGCCGGGGGACTCGGCGCTCAGTTCGGGCGGATGGTCGCCGGCGCGGTGAACGTCGGCATCGCGAAGGGCGGGACCTTGGCGCGCATGAGGGCGGAGCGGATGCACGCCTCGGCGGGCTTGCCGGCGGCGCCGCCGGTGACGGTCACGCTCTGCACGGTGCCGTCGCTCTGGAACGTCACGCTCGCGCGCGAGATCGGATCGTCCGGGCCGAGGCATCCGCGCGCCGCGGGGAGCGCCGCACCGAGCGCGCCCTGGATGGCGCCCTGAGACGGCTTGAGCACGACGCTCGTGGGCGCCGCTGCCGGGGCCTCGGTCGCCGTCGGCGTCGGGGTCGAGAGGGTGCTCTGCGGGCCGGCCGCCTGCTGCATGGCCGACTCGAGGTTCACGGGGGCCCCGGCGGGCGCCGGCGGCGGAGCGTTGGCAGCAACCGCGGGATCCACGGCCGCCGATGCAGCCGCAGCGGGCGCCGGCTTCGCGGGCGCCGCCGCAGCGACGGCCGCGGGCGCCGAGGGATGCGCGCCAGCCGCCATCGACGTGTCCGCAGGCGGCAGCGTCGACGGGTCGACCGCCTTGTCGAGCGGGTCCTTGTTCGTCGCCGTGGCCGTCGGCGTCGCAGTCGCCGCGTTCGTCGGCGTGGGCATCGCCGGCGCCGCGACCGTCACCTGCGCCGGAGGCGCTTCGGTGCCCGGGTGCTGCATGCCGAAGAAGAGGGCGACGACCGCGGCCGCCGCGACGAGCCCGCCCACCATGAGCCAGCTGGGTCGGTTGCTCCCGGTCTTCTCGGTCGCCTTCGTCGCGCCCGCGATCGCCGCAGCAGGAGCCTCCGCCGCCTGCAGCGGCGTCCCGTCCACGTTCTGCCCCTCGCTCGCCGCCAGCGCCGCGAGGTGCACGACGCCCGAGTTCTCCTCTTTCTCCTTCGGCTCCGGCGCCGGCTTCATCTCCGCCAGCTTCGCCAGGTCCTGCAGGTGCTCCTTCGAACGCGCCTTGTCCCGCGCGCCGCTCGCCGGCACCGCCCCGGACGACTCCGATCCCGGGAGCGGTGGCCCCAGCAGCTCGTCGTCGGTCAGGTCCTCGAAGCGCGCCGACGGCGCCGCATTCGGGCTCCACTCGATCTCCTTCCCGTCCCTCGCCGGGGTGGCGCGCTCCGGCATCGGCCAGCTCGCAAGCGCCTGGTCAAGCGTGCGCGGGGTCTTGCCCTCGCTCATGGTCCTACAACTCCTCGGGGTCGAAGCCCCGCTCTGCCATGTATTCCTTCAACTTGCGACGTGCCTCGTGCACGCGCCAAGCGATCGTCCCCTCCGGTGCGCCGAGGATGGCCGAGGCCTCCTCGTGCGAGCGGCCGTCGATGCATACCAGAATGAGGGTCGTGCGCAGCGTCTCAGAGAGGCGATCGATGCCTTGAGACAAAGCCGCATAGAGCTGCCGGCGGGCCGCGTCCTCCGGCGGGTCGGCCGCGCCCGACTGGGTCTCGCTCACCACCGCCTCGAGGCGCGGGTCGTCGCTCTGCGCCGTCGTCCGCTTCGCCTTCCGGGAACGCAGTGCGTTGAGGGAGAGGTTCACCGTGATGCGATACAGCCAGGTGTACGGCTCGCTGCGCCCGTCGAACCGCGCCAGCGCACGGTAGGCGCGGATGAAGGTCTCCTGCGCCACGTCCTCGGCCTCGGCCCGGTCGCGGAGCAGGTGCGTGGCAAGACGGTGGATGCGCTGCTGATGGCGCCGAACGAGCTGCCCGAAGGCCTCCGCGTCACCCTGCCGCGCCCGGTCGACGAGCTCGCGGTCGGTCAGCTTGGGCATGCGAACGACCCTCGCGAGGGGGGTCGTGGCGGCCAAGAGTAGCGTAACCACGCGAAGTTCGACAAAAAGCTCCCCCGTTGCCTTGGGTCGGGTGGGAAGATCCTTCACATCCGAGCCGTTCGGGTACCACCCCGGCACCAGTTGCCTCATCCGAACATCGAAATTCCGGGAGGGCCTCGGTCGAAACATGGCCGGGGGTTACGCATGACGCTACGACTCTCTCAAGCCGCTCCCGAGCCCCATATGACCCAATCGCCGGCAGTGACGGACGAACTCAAGAAGGCCCTGTCTGCCGAGGAGGGGGGTCGGCGCTGGCTGCGTCGCCTGGCCATCGCGGGCGGGCTCGTGCTGGCCGTGGGCGGGGGGCTGGTCTGGCAGGCGAAGCATCGCCCCCTGGCGCCGGCCAAGTACGTGACGGCCGCGGTCGAGACCGGGGACATCATCGAGAAGGTGCAGGCCACGGGCACCGTGCAGCCGCTCCTCCAGGTGAACGTGGGCGCGCAGGTCAACGGGCGCGTCACCGCGGTGCTCGTCGACTTCAACTCGGTCGTGCAGAAGGGCGACGTGCTCGCCGAGATCGACCCGCAGATCTACGACACGCAGGTGAGCGCCCAGGCGGCGAACCTGACGTCGCAGCAGGCGCAGCTGCTCCAGGCCAAGGCGAGCATGGCCTCGATGAAGGCCCAGATGGAGACGGCGCGCGTGGCCCTGCAGCGCACGCAGCAGCTCTACTCGGGCAACCTCGCCGCCAAGGGCGACCTCGACACGGCGCAGGGCAACTTCAACTCGCTCGCGGCGCAGTACGAGGCGGCCAAGGCCAACGTCGACAGCCAGAGCGCCGCCATCGCGGCGCAGGCGGCGCAGCTCAACCAGTCGCGCACCAACCGCGGGTACACGAAGATCCTCGCCCCGGTCGACGGCGTGGTCGTCACCCGCAGCATCGACCCGGGCGGCATGGTCATCGCGAGCTTCCAGACGCCGACGCTGTTCGTCATCGCCGAGGACCTGCGCAAGATGAAGATCCTCGCCGACGTGGACGAGGCGGACGTGGGCAAGATCGCCGAGGGCATGGACGCCGACTGCGTGGTCGACGCGTTCCCCGGCGAGACGTTCCACGGCAAGGTGAGCCAGATCCGCTACAGCGCGAACAACGTGTCGGGCGTCGTCACGTACCCGGCGGTCGTCGAGGTGGACAACCCCGAGCAGAAGCTCCGCCCGGGCATGACGTCGACCATCACTGTGCGCTCGCACGAGGCGCACAAGGTGGCGCGCATCCCCAACGCGGCGCTGCGCTACAAGCCGGCGCCGCCGGAGGGGCCCGACGGCAAGCCGCAGCCGCAGCCGCCGCTCCCCGCGCTCGACAAGGGCAAGGGCCGCGTGTGGCTCCCCGAGGGCGGCAGCGAGCGCGCCGACAAGGCGGAGATGAAGGTGATCACCACCGGCATCACCGACGGCATGTTCACCGAGGTGACCGATCCGAGCATCACGGTCGGCACGAAGGTCGTGACCGACGAGAACGAGTCCGACAAGGACAAGAAGAAGAAGTAGTTGGTCATGTTGGGTACGACGTTCCAACATGGGCGCTCGCTCCGCCCGCCGAGCGGGCTCCGCTCGCGCAGGCGAGTGGAGCAGGTCGTCTGGGTGGGGGACGGGGGGAGCGGCCGCGCTCCCCCGGAGAGCATCCGATGAACACCGTCAGCGCGAGCGGAGCGCAAAGCGCGGAGCGAGCGCCCATGTTGGACGGTCGCACCGAAACACTCATAAGCCTCGACCACGTGTCGAAGGACTACGACACGGGGGGCGGCGTCGTGCACGCGATGCGCGACGTGGACCTCACCGTCGAGAAGGGCGAGTTCATCGCCATCGTCGGGACGAGCGGGTCGGGCAAGTCGACGATGATGAACATCCTCGGCTGCCTCGACCGGCCGACGCGCGGGACGTACACGCTGGCCGAGATCGACGTGGGCTCGCGCCCGGGCGACTCGCGCGCCATCGTGCGCAACCGGCTCATCGGGTTCATCTTCCAGGGCTTCAACCTGCTGCCGCGAACGACGGCGCTCGAGAACGTGGAGCTGCCGCTCCAGTACCGCGGCGTCAGCGCGCGGGCGCGGCGCAAGAGGGCGAAGTCGGCGCTCGAGGCCGTGGGGCTCGGCGACCGCATGGACCACAAGCCGAACCAGCTCTCCGGTGGGCAGCAGCAGCGCGTCGCCATCGCGCGCGCGCTCGTGACCGATCCGCCGCTCCTCCTCGCCGACGAGCCGACGGGCAACCTGGACACGCGCACGAGCCTCGAGGTGCTCGCGCTTCTGCAGCGGCTCAACCGCGACCGCCACATCACCATCGTCCTCGTCACGCACGAGCGCGACATCGCGGCGTGCGCTTCGCGCGTCGTCACCATGCGCGACGGGCGCATCGTGTCCGACGTGACGCAGGAGAAGCCGCTCGACGCGGCCGCGGAGCTCGCGGCTCTCCCGGTGGCGGACGACGCGGGGCCGAGCTCGGAGCACGGGAGCGAGGAGCAGGACGCGGCCGCGACGAAGGTCGGCGGTCCGGTGCCCTTCAGCGTCTACCCGATGATGTGGCTCGGCGACGCCCTCGGTTACGCGATCGGCGCCGTGTACGTCGCCGCGATCCTCGGCCTGCAGGGCGGCAAGGGCGCCTGGCTCCCGCTGCTGCTCGGCGAGGTGACCAAGGGCTGGGCCGGCGCGCGCTGGCTGCGGCGCAAGCTGGGCAAGCCTGCGACGAGCGATCAGCGCGTGCGCACGTCGCTCTGGTACACGCTCGGCACGCTCGCGTTCATGGTGCTCGGGTTCATCGGGATGCTCGCGGCGAACAAGGCGGCGATCCGGCCGTCGGCGCCGCTCCTCGACGCGCTGTCGGGCGCCGTGGCGCGCGGGACGCCCATCCTGCTCCTCGTGTTCGCCGGCGTCGCGGGCTGCCTCGTGCTGCTCCGGTACCTGCTCCTCAGCCTCTTCAACGCGAGGAAGTGAGACTGATGGAGATCGGCTCCTTCCCCGTCGCCCTCTACGCCGCGATGCTGGCGGCGACGATCGCCGGGCAGTTCCTCGGCATCGGCGTCGACCTGCTCGCCATCGGCCGCAAGGTGCTCTGGGTGCCGCTCGCGCTCAGCGTGCTGCTCGAGGCCATCGTCGCGGCGCGCTTCGGCGCGGCGCGCATGGGGCAGGAGCTGACGAGCGGCCAGCGCGGGCGCCTGTCGGCGTACTACTCGCTCGGCCTCGCGGCGGTCACGCTGCCCCTCGCCGTGTGGGTCGCCGCCTCCGACGGCCGCTCGCTCGCGCCCGGCCTGGCCATGCGCGACGTCGTGCAGGCGCTCGTCGTGGTCCTCGCGGGGTTCGCGGCGGTCACGCTGGCACGCTGGGGACTCATGTCGCTCTTCACGCGGAGGGCTGCCCGATGATCGCGATGCTCCTCGGCGCGCTGCGCCTCGCTCTCACCGCCATCGCCCGCAACCGCACGCGCGCCGTGCTGACGGTGCTCGGCATCCTCATCGGCATCATGGCCGTCGTGATCGTCGCGGCCCTCGCCGAGAGCACCTCGAGCGCGGTCGCGAGCGAGATCGACAGCTTCGCCGCGAACGCGATCTACGTGTGGCCCCAGCCCGTGCAGGCCTCGGGCGCCAGGAGCAAGTTCGCCGGGCGCCTCACCGAGGACGACCTGCACGCCGTGCTGAACCAGGCGGTGAGCATCAAGCAGGGCGCGGTGTTCATGGGCACGCAGGGCCAGGTCGTCTACGGCGACAAGAACGTCACGACGCAGGTCATCGGCGTCAACCTGCCCTACTACGACGTGCGCCGCTGGACGATCGTGCGCGGCGACAAGTGGACCGAGACCGACGAGACCCTCAAGACGAAGGTGTGCGTCGTCGGCAAGACCGTCGTGGACAAGCTGTTCGGCAACGAGGACCCGGTCGGCCGCACCATCCGCATCGGCGAGTTCCCCTACACCGTGGTGGGCGTGCTCGGCTCGCGCGGGTCGAGCACCTTCGGCGACGACCAGGACGACCGCGTGATGATGCCCGCGAGCAGCTACCGCGCGCGCATCGTGCACATGCCGCCCGGACGCGCCGACCAGCTCATGTTCAGCGCGGCGAGCCCCGCGGTCGTCGACCGCGCGAAGGAGCAGATCACGTCGATCCTGCGCCAGCGCCACCGCATCCAGGACGGCGCCGAGCCCGACTTCGAGATGCGCACGCAGGCCGACATGCGCGAGACGACCGACGCCATCATGGGCGCCCTGTCGCTCTTCGGCATCGCCGTCGCGGCGATCAGCTTGCTCGTCGGAGGCGTGGGCGTGATGAACATCATGCTCGTGAGCGTCGCCGAGCGGACGCGCGAGATCGGCATCCGCATGAGCATCGGCGCGCGCGAGCGCGACATCCTGGTGCAGTTCCTCGTCGAGGCGATCGTGCTCACGCTGGTCGGCGGCGTGCTCGGCATCCTCGCGGGGGGCCTCGGTGCCGTGGGCATCGGGCAGGCGCTCGACATGCACATGACGCCGAGCCCCAAGGCCATCGGCGTCGCCGTGGCGACGAGCGCCTTCATCGGCACCGTCTTCGGCCTCCTGCCGGCGCTGCGCGCGGCCAAGCTCGACCCCATCGCCGCGCTGCGGGTGGAGTGAGGCGCCGTGAGATCGATCCTCGACGGCATCCGGCTGGCCCTCCGCGCGATCGCGCGCAACCCGCTGCGCGCGTCGCTGACGGTGCTCGGGATCCTCATCGGCGTCGCGGCCGTCGTCATCGTGACGGGGCTCGGCACCGGCGTCCGCACGAACATCGCGAACCAGATCCAGTCGCTCGGCTCGAACTTCATCATCATCTTCCCGCAGTCGTCGGCGGCGTCCGGCCGTCACGGGGCGCAGGGCACCGGCGTGCGCCTCTCGGAAGAGGACGGGCGCGCCATCCTGCGCGAGACGACCAGCGTCGTCGCCGTCGCGCCGGCGCTGCGCTCGGCCGCGCAGATCGTCTACGGCGACAAGAACTGGAACACCAACGTCGTCGGCACGACCATCCCGTACCTGCAGGTGCGCGACTGGAAGCTCGAGCGCGGCTCGATGTGGGACGCGCACGACGAGGCGGTGAAGTCCAAGGTGCTCGTCATCGGGTCGACCATCGCGCGCGAGCTCTTCGGCGGCGAGGACCCGGTCGGGCGCACGGTGCGCATCGGCCGCTACCCGTTCCGCATCATGGGCGTCCTCGTCTCCAAGGGCGAGGCCCCCTTCGGCGGCGATCAGGACGACGTGGTCCTGACGCCGATCGCGACGTACCGCACGCGCATCACGCGGACGCCACCCGGCTTCGCCGGCATCCTGATGGTCTCGGCGCGCTCGCCCGAGGCGACCGAGCACGCCATCAAGCAGATCGAGTCGCTGCTGCGCCAGCGCCACCGCATCGACGAGGCCCGCGAGCCCGACTTCGAGATTCACTCGCAGAAGGAGTTCGCCGAGATGCAGGCCACGGTGTTCGGCCTGCTGACGGCGCTGCTCGTCGGCGTCGCCGCCGTGAGCCTCGTCGTGGGCGGCATCGGCGTCATGAACATCATGCTCGTCAACGTGACCGAGCGGACGCGCGAGATCGGCATCCGCATGGCCATCGGCGCGCGCGAGGCGGACATCCGGGCGCAGTTCCTCGTCGAGGCGGTCGCCCTCGCGCTCCTCGGCGGGCTGGCGGGCGGTCTCATCGGCGTCACCGTCATGGGTGTGGTCTCGAGGGCGCTCGGGTGGCATGTCCCCTTCGATCCCACACCCTTCGCCGTCAGCATCGGGGTCAGCGGAGGCATCGGAGTCGCCTTCGGATTCTTCCCGGCGCGGCGCGCGGCCCGGCTCGACCCGATCGAGGCCCTGCGGCACGAGTAGCGGCTCGCGTCTCTTCGTGATTTCAGTCGGTTGCAGCTGCTCGCCCTTGCGGCGCGCGTTCCGCCGTCTCAGGATTGATGAGGGATCCGTGCGTCGCCTCCTGTCCGCGCTGACCGTCGTCGCTGCAGCCGCATGCGTGGCGGGATGCGACTCGCATCGCCCGGATGGCGGACCGGTGACGATCGCGCCCGATCCCCCCGCGTCCCACGTGTCGAACGCGACCACCGCCGCGGCGCAGGCGAGCGCCTACCGCGACGGCGCCGGCGTCCCGCGCGACGAGGGACGCGCCCTCGCGCTCTTCTCCGAGGCGTGCGACGGCAACGTGGCCAAGGCGTGCGGCGACCTCGGCGCGATGTACGCCGACGGCATCGGCGTCGCTCCGGACCAGGCGCGCGCGGCCAACCTGTTCCAGACCGCGTGCGACGGCGGCGACCTCGCGGCGTGCGCGCGCCTCGGCGACATGGCGCGGTCGGGCGTCGGCGTCACGCGCGACGAGGACCACGCGGTGCAGCTGCTGTCGCGCGCGTGCGAGGGAGGCCTCGCTCGCGCGTGCACGAAGAAGGGCAACATGGTCCTCACGGGCGCGGGCGTCGTGAAGAACGCGAAGCGCGCCGCCGTGCTCTTCCGGCGCGGGTGCGAGGGAGGCGATCCCGAGGGCTGCGTCGATCTCGGCGAGGCGTACGAGCGCGGCGAAGGCGTGACGCAGACGCTCGGTGAAGCGCTCGACCTCTACGACCGCGCGTGCACCCTCGGCTCCGCCGAGGGTTGCCGCCAGCTCGGCGAGATGTACTCGGAGGGTCGCGGCGTCGCGCGTTCCCCGATGCGCAGCCTGGACCTCTGGAGCCGCGCGTGCGACGGCGGCGACTACGTCGGCTGCGTCGAGCTCGGGCGCCTCTACGTCAGCGGGCGCGGAGTGCGTACGGACCGCGACCGCGCCCTCGCCCTGTACAAGAAGGCGTGCGACGCGGGCACCAGCATCGGGTGCGACGCGCTCAAGTCCCTGCGTTGACGCAGCGGGCAGCTGGAACGCGGTCGTCATAACGTTCCAGCGTCGGCGGCGTGCGTGGAGATCCATGTGCGACATGTCGCTTTCATGCGCCGTCGCGCGCGTTCGCGCGTCGATCGCAGGCGCGCGCGAGACCTCGCTCGCGACCGACGGCGAGCCGCGCGCGTGCCCGCAGAAATCAGCGTGGACGTGGCGCGGTCCGGTGGTTGCTCATGCGACGGAGCATGACGTTGAAGCGCCTTCACCTGATCGCGATCGCGTTGCCTCTCGCTGGATGCGTTGCGTCGCCGCAAGAACAGGAGGACACGGCCGACACCGAGAGCGAGGTGAGGCTCTGCGCCTCCGGCGTCACCACCGAGGGCGTCGACGTCTCGCACTGGGACGGCACCGTGAACTGGTCGGCCGTGAAGGCTGCAGGCGTGAAGTTCGCGTTCGCGAAGGCCACCGAGGGCACCGGCACCGTGGACGACACCTTCGCCGCCAACTGGGCGGGCATGAAGGCGCAGGGCATCATCCGCGGCGCGTACCACTTCTTCCACCCGGGCGAGAGCGCCTCGGCGCAGGCGAGCCTCGTCGCCAACACGGTCGGCGCCCTCGGCGCCAACGACCTGCCCATCGTGTGCGATCTCGAGACCACCGACGGCGTGTCGTCCTCGGGCATCGTGTCCGCGGCGCTCACGTTCCTCCAGGACGTGACGAAGCTCACCGGCAAGCAGGCGATGCTCTACGCGAGCCCGGGCTTCCTCTCGAGCTGGGGCGGCCTCACCAACTATCCGCTCTGGGTGGCGAACTACGGCGTGAGCTGTCCGAGCATGCCGAGCGGCTTCTCGGGCTGGGACATCTGGCAATCGTCCGAGAGCGGGACGGTCGGCGGCATCGGTTCCAACGTCGACATCGACGCGTTCAACGGGACGCTCGCCGATCTCGTCGCCTTCGCGAACGGCAGCGGCGGGGGCACCGGTAGCAGCAGCGGCGGTGGGAGCAGCAGCGGTGGCGGCAGCGGCAGCAGCAGCGGAGGAAGCGGCTCGTCGAGCGGCGGCTCCTCCAGCGGCGACTGCACCCTCGCCGGGCACAGCTACGTCGCCAACACCTGCACCGAGACCTTGCAGTGCGACAACGGCTCGTGGGTCAATCGCACCAGCGATCCCTCGAGCTGCGACAACGGCGTCGAGCCCAACGGCGGGTGCCTCACGGACAGCGGATCGGTCGTCCCCGAGAACACGTGCACGTCGAGCCTGCAATGCGACAACGGCGTGTGGGTCGATCGCTGGAACGATCCGACCGCGTGCCTCTGAACGCCGCGGGGCTACATTGGCCCCCGCATGACCCTCGCCATCGATCCGGACATCCGACGCGCGACGACGCTGCCCGCCGAGGTTTACTCGACCACCGACTGGTACGAGCGGATCCGTGAGCGGGTGCTGGCGAGGACCTGGCACTACGTGACCGACGCCGGCGGCTTCGACGGCCCCGAGCGCGTGATGCCGTGCACCCTGCTGGAGCGCTGCCTCGACGAGCCGCTCGTGCTCACGCGAGACGCGCGCGGGGCGCTCCACTGTCTCTCGAACGTGTGCACGCATCGCGGGAACCTCGTCGCCGTCGAGCCGGGCCAGGCTCAGGGCCTGCGCTGCCGGTACCACGGGCGCCGCTTCGCGCTCGACGGCCGGTTCGTGTCGATGCCCGAGTTCGAGGGAGTCGAAGCCTTCCCCTCCCCCGCCGACGACCTGCCGCGCGTCCCGATGGCGCAGCTCGATCGCTTCGGCTTCGCGAGCGCGAGCGCGTCGCCGGCCATGCCCTTCGACGAGCTGGTCGCCCCCGTGCGCGAGCGCGCCCGCGAGCTCCTGGGACCGATGCAGCACGCGCCCGATCGGTCGCGCGACTACGAGATCGACGCGAGCTGGCTGCTCTACTGCGACAACTACCTCGAGGGGTTCCACATCCCCTTCGTGCACGCCGGGCTCGCGGCGACGGTCGACTACGGCAGCTACCGCACCGAGACGTTCCGCTGGGGCACCCTCCAGATCGCCGAGGCCAAGCCTGGCGAGGACGCCTTCGCGGGCGGCGTCGCCGCGTACTACTTCTTCCTCTTCCCGACGACGATGCTCAACTTCTACCCGTGGGGCCTCTCGATCAACGCCGTGCGCCCCCTCGGGCCGCACCGCACGCGCGTCTCGTTCCTCACCTACGTGCGCGACGCGTCCCGCCTCCAGGTGGGCGCCGGAGCCGACCTGCACCGCGTCGAGATGGAAGACGAAGCGGTCGTCGAGGCCGTCCAGCGCGGCGTGCGCTCACGCTTCTACCGGCACGGGAGGTACTCGCCGACGCGCGAGACGGGCGTGCACCACTTCCACCGGTTGCTCGCGGAGCTCGCCGGCTAGTCTGACCAGATCTGCAGCGCGTAGTTGCCCTTGCCCATGCCGACCGAGACGACGACGCTCGCCTTGTCGTCCTTGCTGAAGCAGACGGCGCCGTCCTCCAGCACGACGGGGCTGGGGTCGTCCGTCGAGTCCTGGCCGACGATGATGCCGGCCGAGTCCTTCACGACGACGTCGAGATCCTTGATGCCGTCGGCGGCCTGCGCGTACACGCGGTAGCAGTGGTTCGCCTTCGCATCGAGCGGGAAGGTCTGCGGCGCGTCCTGGTCCGCCTGCTTGCCGGTGAGCGTCTTGCCCATCGGCTTCAGCTTCGTCGCGGCCTTGCACGCAGCGGCCATCGCGGCGACGTCCTTGCTCACGTCCTTGCCCGTGGCCTTGAAGCTCTGGTGGCAGCCGGTCCACGACGCGTCGCTCTTGGTCGTGGCGACCGTGGACGTCGGCGCGGGCGGCGGCGGGGGCGGCGGCGCGACGCTCGCGCTGCTCGTGTCGACGGGAGGAGCCGACGCGGTCGCCACGGGCGCCGAAGCGGCAGAGGTGTCCACCGGCGCGCTGGCGACCGGAGGCGGAGCCGGGGCCGGCGTCTCGCCGCCGCACGCTTGAAGGGCGACGGAGACCACGAAGGGAGCAACGACCAGGGGCAGTGCGGTGAGCGAGATCTGACGGACCATGCGGAGAGCCATAATCCAAACGCCGGGCAAGTTGGCAAGCGGAAAGGCTATCCTCGGTCACGATGGGGCCGGGAGACCGCATCGGCCGCTACGTCCTCGAGGAGCTCCTGGGCGAGGGCGGGATGGGCCGGGTCTACCGGGCCTACGACGCGACCCTGCGCCGCCGGGTGGCGATCAAGCTCCTGCGGCCGGAGCTCCTCAAGGACGAGAGCGGGGCGCCGGCCAACGTGGACCGCATCCTGCGCGAGGCCCGCATGGCCGCGTCGCTCGACCACCACAACGTCGTCAGCATCTTCGACGTGGGCGAGCACGAGGGCACGCCGTTCATCGTCATGGAGCTCGTGAAGGGACGGCCCCTGCGCGCGCTCGTCGGCAGCAGCGGCGCCGCGGTCACCTCGCTCGAGCGCATGGGCTGGCTCACCGACGCGGCGCGCGCCCTCGCGGCGGCGCACAAGGCGGGGCTCGTGCACCGCGACGTGAAGCCCGAGAACATCCTGGTGCGCGACGACGGCGTCGTGAAGGTGCTCGACTTCGGCATCGCGCGGCTCGATCGCACGCCGTCGCTGCGGCCTCCCGCGCCGTCGGGCGAGCAGGCGGCGGTCGCCACGGCCGAGACCGTGGAGTCCCTCGCGGCGACGCTGGATCGCAGCACAATCGCCGGCACGCCGGCGTACATGGCCCCCGAGCAGATCCGGCGCGACCACGTGGACGCGCGCGCCGACCAGTTCGCGTGGGGCGTCGTCGCCTACGAGCTCCTCTCGGGGACGCTGCCGTGGACGAGCGCGCGCGGCAACCTGGCGCTGCTCGTCGGCATCCTCGAGAAGGACCCGCCGCCGCTCGACGCCGAGAAGCTCGGCGTGCCGGAGCTGTTCATGGCGGCCGTGATGCGCGCGCTGTCGAAGAAGCCGGCCGACCGCTTCGGGTCGATGGAGGAACTGCTCGTCGCCGTCGGAGCGCCGCTGAGCGTCGCCACGGCGACCATCTCGGGGCCGTTCACCACCGTGCCGCCTCCGGCGCTCGCGTCGGCGCCGACCATCTCGGCCACCGCGAGCGCGCACTCGCTGGGCCCGGCGGCCTCGCTCGCGGTCTCGCGGTCGAAACGCCGGCGCACGCGCTGGGTCGTGCTCGGTGGATTGGCCGCGGCGGGCACGGTCGCGGCCTTCGCGCTGGGCACGCGCCGAGGCACGACCCCGCCGGCCGCGCCGGCCGCGGTGACCCCCGCACCGGCGGCCGAGGCGGCGTTCCACCCGCACGACGCGCGCCGCCTCACGTACGACCAGGGGTGCGAGGAGTACCCGACGCTCACACCCGACGGGCGCTCGGTCGCCTTCGACGCGTCGGTCGGGGACGACACGCAGATCGTGGTGCTCGATCTCGCCTCGGGCGCGCAGCGCCGGATCACCACCGAGCCCGGGTGGCACTTCGCGCCGGCGATCTCGCCCGACGGCTCCACCATCGCGTACGTCCGCCAGCGAGGCGACGACGTCGGCACGTGGCTCGTCCCCTTCGACGGGTCGGCGCCGCCGCACAAGCTCGTCGACGGTCGCATGCGTCCGGCCTGGTCGCCCGACGGGCACGCCATCTGGGCCGGTCCCGCGGACGCCCCGCGGCGCATCGAGCTGGCCGGCGGCGCGGTGACGCGCACGCTGCAGCCCCCCGACGGCTACTTCCTCGTGCGCCTGCGCGAGCTGCCCGACGGGCGCGTCGTCGCGCGCCTGCTCGAGCGCGAGACGAAGCTCGGACGCGGCCTGGTGCTCTACGGCGCCGAGGGCGGTCCGCCGGCCACGCTGTTCGCCGACGACACCGAGGACGCCATCGGACTCTACCCGGACGGCCGCGCACTGCTCGCGCCGAAGCTGCTGCCCACGGGGCGCGTGGAGCTCTGGCGCGTCCCGCTCGACGGCACGCCGCCGTCGCTGCTGCCCGGCAACGCCGTGCTCCCGCGCAAGGGGATCGAGCTGTCGCGCGACGGCCGGCAGGTGCTCTGGTCGACGTGCTCCACGGAGCAGGACCTCGCGGTGCTGCGCGGCACGCCGGTGGTCGCGTCGCAGCTCCTGCCGAAGACCGAGTGGACCGACGAGCAGCCGGCGGGCATCCCGGGCTCGGCGTCGCGCGTCGTCGTCGTCTCGGACCGCAGCGGCAAGCGGCAGCTCTGGGTGGTCGACGTGGAGGGCAAGGAGAAGGACGCGGCGCGGCGACTCCCCACGGGCGACCTCGAGGCGGCGGCGCCCACGGTGTCGCCCGACGGGCGCTTCGTCGCCTTCACCGCGATCGGCAAGGGCATCCACGTCGTGGCGCTCGACGGCTCGGGCGAGGTGCGCCGCCTCACGAGCGGCGGCGACGACACGGGCGCCAGCTTCTCGCAGGACGGGGCCGACGTGTACTTCACGACCAGGTCGGCGGGCGGAAAGCGCGCGGTCGCACGCATCCCGTTCGACGGGTCGCGCTCGGCCGAGACCCTCGTCGAGAGCGCCGAGCGCCCCTCCGCATCGCCCGTGGACGAGCGCCTCGCTTACGTCGCCCTGGTCGGCGAGGCCGGGACGCCGATGATGCTCGACCTTCGCACGACGCGCTCGCGCCCGCTCTCGCCGGCGCTGCACCTCGGCTCGTACGGGGCCGTGCGCTTCGCGCCCGACGGCAAGCGGGTGCTCGTGTCGGTGGGGCTCACGCAGCTCGCCGAGGTGGACGCGGCGACGGGCGCGGTGGCGCGCCGCTTCGACTCGGGCGACCAGATCACCAGCACCACGTACCTGGGCAAGGACATCGTCGTGTCTCGCGTCGGATGGCGCGGCGACCTGTGGAGCGCGAGCGATCCGTGGGGGCGCGGGGATCCGTGACGGACGGGCGCACGCAGGGGCTCCTCCCGTGGGTCGCCGTGGCGGCCGCGGGCGCGGTCGTCTGCACGGTGTGCGACCACCTGCACGTCGTGACCGGCGTCCTCGCGTATCCGCACGTCGCGTTCTGGGGCGAAGCGTGGTGGGTGCCGCTGCTCTTCGGGGCCGCGTCGGTCGTCATCGTGCTGAACGCCGGGATCCTGCGGCGGATGTTCTCGGCGCCGCCGCTCGCGGCTCCATCGCCGCGCCGCGTGGCCGCCGGCGGCGTCGCCTTCGTCACGGCGTACGCGTTCACGGCGTACGGTCACGAGCTGCCGAACGTCGTGGCCGCCGTGCTCGCCGGGTTCTGGCTCGCGCGGGCGCTGCAGGCGCCGGCATGGCTCGTCGTGTACTCGCTAGCGGTCGCCGTCGGCGGTAGCGCCTTCGAAGCCACCTGGTCGGCGCTGGGCTTCTTCCGCTATCTGGTGCCCGACTTCGCCGGCATCCCACGCTGGCTCCCGGGCATCTACCTTCACGTGGCGTTCTTGACGGCAGACCTCGAGCGCATGCTTCGAGAGCGACGCGCGCCCTCGTGAGCGTTTCTCCGGTCGCGGGCCGGTCCCCTCGCCGGGCCGGGCTGTTCGTTCGACACGTCGCCCTGGAGGGTCGGCGGCGCGGCATTTTCGCGCGATCCCTTCCCGTCCCCCCTCGAGGGGAGCAGGATGTAAGGTCCCCATTTCCCGTGCCGGCTCGCCGGGACGGGATGTTCACGCGAACACGTCACGTGCCGACTCACCGGCACGGGAGATCCAAACCGCCCCTTGCCGTCCCCTCTCGGCGGGACGGGGCCATCGTCGACCCCTTTCCCGTGGAGGGTCGCATCAGCGGGAAATGCGCGGCAGCGGCTGCCCTCCCGGCTCTCCGGGCTGGCGGCGACGACCCGCGTCACGCGATGGCCCGCAGCTCGATTGCCTGGTCCTCGGTGTCCAACGTTGTCCCGGGACACCCCGCGATCTGTCCGGGACACCCCCTCGGCGATCGCAAGTACGCGACTTTCCTCGCGTGCGGCCTCGGCACGGCGCATGGAGAGGGAGGGCGCATGATGATGACGCAGGAGACGACGTGGGGCCCGCGCGAGCGGGCGGTCGAGGCAGGCGTGGAGTCGCTCGGTGACGCCGACCTGGTGGCCATCGTGCTCGGGACGGGCTCCGCCGGGGT
>DATJYG010000711.1:0-2805 GCA_035499695.1 Polyangiaceae bacterium | reverse complement strand
GTCGTGACCGACCGAAACCTCCCGCACCTCACCGACATCTACCGGTTTCTGCGATCGCACGGGGTCGATCAGGTCGTCTTCAACGTGATGCAGGCGAACGGCCGCGCCAACACGTACTTCGAGCAGATCTTTCCCTCGTACACCGAGATCGCCGCGGGCTTCCGTTCGTTCCTGCGCGACGCCGGCGAGGCAAGACCGATGGCGTTCCTCGTCGACATCCCGCTGTGCACGACAGAGGGCGTCGCCGACTTCAACCGCGGATACGTCGAGAAGTACCGCCACTTCGACCTCGACGGGCACGCGGGGCTCGACTCGGCGAAGAAGGACGAGCGGCGCCAGCACGAGGGCGGCGGCCGGGGCCTGGTGCTCGTGACGCGCAGCGACCTGGACGACGAGCAGCGCGACAAGCGCCCCGAGTGCGCGCGCTGCAAGTACGACGCGGTCTGCGAGGGCGTCTGGCGCAACTACCTCAAGCGCCGCGGCTGGGACGAGTTCGTCCCCGTCGAGTAAGCCGCGGCGGCTACTCCTGCACCGAGAGCGTGTACGGGTTGCAGCTCGTCGCCGACGTGTTGGCCCGGTACACGTGGATCCACACCGAGCCGACGGTGGGCACCGGCGTGAACGACGCGTTGGTCGGATCCGCCGGCGGGTTCGGCCCGCTGTAGGACTCCTCCCACGCCGTCTTGCCGGTGCAGTTGCCGCCCTCTCCGCACGACAGCGGGTTGCCGCCGCAGCTCCCCTGGAGGATGTCGAAGATGTACTCGCCTCCGCCCGCCGTGAGCTGGATGAGGCCGTGGAACGCGGTGTTGCTCTCGCCGTTGAAGTTGACCTGGTACCAGTCGCCGTCGGTGGGGTTGGGCAGAACCCCCGTCCTCGTGAGGGCGGCCGCCCCGAGCGACAGCGTCCCCAGAGCCGTCGCGCCTCCGCACGACTTGCCCACCTTGTCGTCGCAGCATTCGCAGCCGTTCGAGTACTGCTTGTCAAGGTCGTAACAGCCGCTGTCGCACGTCCCGATGCCGCAGGTTCCGCCCATCGTGCTCGTGGTGCCGCACGTGTACATCTGGACGTTGCCGTTGGCGACGTTGCAGTCGGTGGGCGAGCAGCAGTCGGCCGTCGGGACGCAGATCCCCGCGGCGATGCACGCCTTGTCGCCGTTGGCGCACTGACACGCCTGTCCCGCCGTCGGGCACGTCGCACCCATGATGCTCGTGCAGTCGGCGTTCGTGCAGCAGTCGTTGCTGGAGATGCACGAGTTGGTCTTCGCGCACACCTTCTCGCCACCGGGGCACGCGCAGGAACCACCCGGCGCGGAGCAGATCTCGCCCGGCACCGGGCAGTCGCCGCTGTTGCAACACGTCCCGTTGGGGATGCACGTGCCGCTGGCGATGCACGCGACCATGCCCGTGCCGCACGTCAGCGTGCACGCTCCGCTGCTGCACAGGTACATGGGCGGGCAGGCGATGCCGCAGCCGCCGCAGTTGTTCGGATCGTTGTTCGTGTTGGCGCAGTAGGGCGCCGTCGGATTGCCGGCGTCCGTCGTGCCGCCACCCGAGTCGACGACCGGGCCCGCCTCCGAGGCGCCCGTATCCCCGTCGCTCGTCGCGTCCAGCGCCCCCGTGTCGGTCACGCCGGTCGCGTCCATGCCGGTGCCGCCCTCGGGGGGCAGACCGCAGAGCGTCTCGCCGGAGCCGCAGGAGAAGCCGCACATCCCCATCGAGCACACCTGGCCGGTGGGGCACTTGTTGCCGCACTTGCCGCAGTTCTTCGGGTCGTTGCCCGTGTTCGTGCACGCGCCGCCGCACATGGTCTTGCCGGCCGTGCACCCGGACGCTTCGGCCCCCGTGTCGCCGCCCTCGACGGTGCCGTCGCCGATGCTGCCGTCGTCGCCGCCGCTGCTCGAGTTGTCCCCGCCGTTGGCGCAGCCGCCGCCGCCCAAGACGACGGCGAGTGCGAGCGCCAGGAGGCAAGCGAGGACGGCGCGAAGGCGGCGAGGGTGAGTCATCCGGCCCCGTTGGTTAGGTTACCCGCGCGTCGGCTTGAGGGCGAGCATCCCGAGCGGTACGCTCCTGGTGGACGGGAGGCGACGGACCGATGGCCACCACGCGGCGTGACATCCTACTGGGCGGCGCGGCGCTTACTTCCCTCGCCACCATCAATCTCGTTCGCGTCTCCGAGGCGGATGCGGCGACCGATCCGGCGCGACTGCAACTGCGGGCGGGCGTGCGCGTGGGACCGTGCACGGTGTCGCGCGTGCTGCCCGTGGAGAACGGGGCGCTCCCCGTGGAGCTCGTCGACCCGTCGGGGCAGCCGTTCGTGGTGGAGGTGCACCGGTGGGACGAGGCCGCTCCGCCGGGAATCGCACGGGCCGGTTCGCTCGCCGTCTACCTGCGCAACGGCGGGACGGGGACGACACGGACCCACGAGACCCACGGGCTCGGCGCCATGGCGCTCGCCGCGCTGCTCGAGGCGCGGGAGAGGGCGGGCAAGCGGGTGCCTCGGCTCGCGTCGATCGTCGAGCGATGGCAGCACGACCCGCCGCCCGCCAGGTAGTCCCGCTAGGACGCGCGTGCGACAACGCGTGCGTCTTCTGCGCACAGGAGGGCCTGCCGCGGGAGACCGTGCACGACGTGGTCATGCCGCAGCCGGGGGCGGAGGGGATAACGTTCGTCGGCGGCGAGCCGGGGAGCGACCCGCGGCTGGAGGGTCTCGTCGCGCGCGCGCGGGCTGCGGGGCACACACGCATCGGCGTGCAGACCAACGGGCGCGCGCTGTCGGCTCCAGGGAGAATCGAGGCGCTGGCGCGCG
>DATJYG010000710.1:0-5262 GCA_035499695.1 Polyangiaceae bacterium | reverse complement strand
TCCGCGTCGACAGTCCCGGGCAGTCGCGGCGCGCTCCTGAGCTACACGCAGGACTCGGTGCTGCCCTCGTTCTGGGGTGTGACCGAGACGCAGTTCACGATGGGGCTCGACGAGGACATCACGAACGCGTTCACCCCATCGAAGAACCTCCGGGTCTTCCAGGAGGCGGGAATGGGGCACGTCCTGTGGTTCAACCCGAACCTGATGACGGGGGGCGTCTCGGTTCAGCAGTTCGTCACGCTCATGGTCACCGACAGCGCGTCGTGGGCCAGCGTGGGGCCGTGACAGTGCAGGCTCCCTGGACCGGGGTGGTGCGGAAGCGCTGTAGACGGCAGCCGGTCAGCGAAAACGCACCATCCCCTGTTCGGCCAGCTCGAGCAGCGCCGCCGCCCCGTCCTCCACCCTCACGCTCGCCATCGCGCAGATGGTCTCGAGCGAGCGCACGCCGTCGACGAACGCGAGCAGCTTCGTCGCCTCGTGCGAGAGCCTGAACCAGTCCACGTCATCACGCGAGACCGTCAGGACGGCGATCGCGTCGGCGCCCAGTGCATCCCGTGCGCCGACCCTTGACTCGACCTCCTGCACGTCGGGGATCGAGCCACCCGGCGGGATCGCAGGGGGAGGCGCGGTTGGCTTGTTCGACGAAGGGGCCTCGGTTGCCGCGAGTAGCTTCGCCTCCGATTCCCGCGCGAACTCGGCGGGATCGAACGGAGGGCGACGCGTCGTCGGCGGCGGCTCGACCGAGTCGTGGCTGTCGGTGCGCGGTCGGCGGTGCTTGTCGTTCACTCGGGGCCCCCGACGCCCAACATACCGCGGGTCAGGTGCCTGGCTTGCGGAGATACTTCGCGGGATCGGCCAGGAACTTCTGCGGGCACTGCGGGCAGCAAAAGTAATACAGCTTGCCCTGGTACTCGACGTGGGGTGACTCGGCGCTCACCGTGAAATCCTTGCCGGAGACGGGGCAGCTCGTGCGATCCCCGACCGTCGCTTCGCCGGGCGCCTTCATGTCCGACGAAGTCGTCGAAGTCGGGGGAGACGCCTCGGGAGCCGCAGCCGAGGATGCCGATGGAGCCGCCGGAGCCGGCGGAGCCGTGGGCGTGGGCGCCGCTCCGCCACAAGCGAACAGCAGAAGAGAGGCAATCAGGATGGTCGAACGAGCGGCACTTGGAGCGGCGGTCATGTCAGTCACCGAGTAGACCTCAAGGCCACCCTCGTGAGCTAGCCCGGCCCCCATCGCGAGCTACGCTCACCCAATGGCTGACGGCAAGCGGGTGAACCGGCGCAAGCTGCTGCTGCTGACGCTGGCTGGCGTCGGCACGTCGACGGCCGCAATCATCGGGGGCAACGAGTGGCGCGAGCGCAAGAAGCGCAAGGACGCCGTGTCCTTCGTCGCCACCGACACCGCCGGCATCGTCAACGCCGGCGACCTCGTCTCGCGCCGGCGGCGCCTCGGGAAGACCAACCTCGACGTCTCGGTCGTCGGCATCGGCGCCGGCGGCCTCGAGGCGCTCGAGCCGATCAAGCGCGCCGTCGACAAGGGGATGAACTACGTCGACACGTCCACCTGCTACGCCGGCAGCGAGGACACGCTCGGCCGCGCCTTCGTCACGTACCCCGGGCTCCGCCAGAAGCTCGTCATCGCCACCAAGTGGGATCCCGTCGGCTCCACGACGAAGGACGAGATGCTCGCGTCGCTCGACCAGAGCCTGCGCCGCATGCGCACCGACCACGTCGAGATCATGCAGATCCACTGGCTCGGCGGCGGCCACAAGTCGCCCGACAACGGCTTCAACCGCCTCGACAACGAGGAGCTCTATCGCGCGATGGAGGACGCGAAGAAGGCCGGCAAGGTGCGCTTCTTCGGCGCCACGTCCCACGACGGCAACCGCAGCAAGATCCTCCAGCACGCCATCGACAAGGGATTCGACATGATCCTCGTCAAGATGAACGTGCTCGACAACGAGACGGCCGGCATCCCCGCGCTCCTCGCCAAGGCGAAGGAGCGCGACGTCGGCGTCGTCGTCATGAAGTCACAGCCGGGCGGCGGGCGCATCCCGCACGGCTTCGAGGGCAGCAAGTACTCCATCTTCCAGGCCAACCTGAGGTGGGTGCTCAGCCACCCCGAGGTCGCCTGCGTCGTCCACTCGTCGATCGGGACCGACGCGAGCGCGCAGGACCTGGCGACGAGCGCCGTGCAGGCCCCGCTCAGCGTGAACGACCGCGACGCGGAGCTGCTCGAGCAGTACGCGGAGGCGCTGTCGCCCGAGTACTGCCGCGAATGCGCCGGCGGCTGCGTGGACGCATGCCCGGCGGGGGTCGCCATTCCGCAGGTGATGCACCTCACGATGTACGAGCGCGACTACGGGTGGCGCCGGTACGCGCGCGAGCTCTATCGCGAGATGCCGGCCGGGCAGCCGACGGACGCGTGCTTGTCGTGCAACAAGTGCACGGCGGCGTGCCCGTGGGGAGTAGACGCCGCGAGCGCGATGCGCGAGGCGCCGAAGCGGCTGGGGTGACGCGGACGGCGACCCGGCCAGGACCGTGAAGGGCGCGGAGAACAAAGTGCGCTCGGCGGTGCTTCGCGGCCTGACGGCCGGCCAGCGTGGCGCTCAATCTCGCCGAGGGCAGCGGGTCGGCGCGCGTCGAGACGCTGCTGCTCGACGAGCTCGATCAGGTCCGCGCCATCTTGCTCCGCGTGGTCAGATGACGCAGCGTGACGTCACGTGACCAAGCGCCTGCGCGGGCGCCGGCGGCAGCGTCGGCGCTCGCGGCAAAGGCGCGCGAGACCGTCAAGACTCTAACGTCCGTCGGCAAGCAGGCCGAGGCGTAGACGCCCGCTTCGAGCGCCCGCGATCGGAGCCGCAAGCGTATGCGAGGCGGAACCTGCTCAGGCCGCTCGCTCAGGCACGGGTCGTGCTCTGCGCGCCCCCGCGAGGTGGTTCGATGAATGTCACGCACGATGTCGACGGACGCAGCGCCGAGAGCACCCAGCGGGTGGCCCCCCGACGAGTCGTCGTCGCGGACGAGGACCATGAAGCACGAGAGCGCGTCATGGCGGCGCTCATCGAGGATGGGCACGACGTCGTCGGGCTGCGCAGCGGTGCGGAGCTCGTCGAGTACTTGCACCTCGTCGCGCGTAACCCGCTGACCGCGCCGGATCTCGTCGCGACTGGGGCCGGGATGCCGCGAGGCTCGGCGCTCCAGCTTCTCGAGACCCTGCGCAGCGACGGGTGGACGATGCCGGTGGTGCTGTTGACGTGGTCGGGATCCAGCAAGGTGCAGACCCGCGTCGAGATGGCCCGGCCGGCGGTGCTGGTCACCAAACCGTTCGAAGTGGCGCAGGTGAGGAGGGCGATGCTCGACGCCCTCGCGATGACGACCTCGTAGTGTCGTGAGATCCGGGCGACCTCGGGGCTGTCCTGGATGGTACCGTCGGCTTTCCAGTAGGAGAGCTGCATGAACATCGGCCGAGTCATCGGGTTCGTCGTCACATCCACCCTGGTCGCGGGCGTCGCCTTGGTTGCCGACTCCGTCGTCGCCCCGCGCGCCGCTTTCGCGCAGACCACCACGAAGACGCTCATGCTTTCGTGGGGCACGGGCACCGGCGCGGGGACGAGCTCGGCGACCGTCAACCTGGTGCGCCTCGTCGGAAACGGAGGTTCGGGGTACTTCGGGCTGTCCATCGGGAGCGCATCGAGCGTTTGCAACGTCCGGACGGCGTCCCTCGATCAGGCGCTCGCCCTGCAGACGCGCATCACCGCGTCGAACACCACGCGGGTCGAATGCACCGACACCGCCTCCGGCAGCACGAAGGCAGTGAACCTGAGCTGGCCGCTCGCGTCGACGCAGGGGCTCCTCATCGACTCGAGTCCCTGACGCCGCATCACGCGAACCAGGCAGGCGGGACCCGTCCGTCGAAGCACGTGATGGTGCGGGGCCGACCGGGCGCGGACCAGTGGGCGCGCACCGGCGCGTTCGGCGTCCCTTCGGCGAGGCCTTCGTCGGTCGGCCAATCGGGCGCGTGGCCGGGCAGCAGCCCGTGCAGGCCGCTCTGTACGGCGCCGATCACGAACGTGTGCCCCGCGACGCGCGTGCCGAGCCGGTCGGCGATGCGCATCGCGAAGTCGTGGCCGGCGCTGGCGCCGAACGCCTCGCACGTGCGAAGCCACACGAGCGCATCGGGCGCGAGCCGTTCGCGCACGGCGTCGAGCCTCGCGCTCAACCGGTGGCCGGGGCGCAGCGCGGAGGCGTCGAGCGCCTCGGCCCCGATGAGCGCGCGACCCCAGCGGCCGTGACCCCAGTACTGGATCTCGCCGATGGCCTCGCGCGCCTGAGCGAGCCACGCGAGCGCTTCGTCCCACGTGGCAGCGGGAAAAGCCCCGTCGACCCGTCCGACCCCGGCGTAGAGCCGAGCGCCCAGGCGCCAGGCGTGGCGCAGACGGGGAGCCGTCCGGTCCCATACGATGAGACGCAGCGGACGAGCCGTCTGGGCCATCGACTGGAGGATAAGTCGTTTCTCGCGGAGCGCCTTCTACTCGCGCAACGGGGATCCGCGCTGGCGCGGATCCCGACGTTCGCGGATCACGGCCAGCGCGTGACGCCGGGCTTGCCCTCGAGCGGCCCCTTGGCGCGCACGACGCAGAAGCGCTGCCCGGTCGGCGCCTCGAGGACGCACCAAGTCTTGACGTACCCGACGCGGCGAGCGCCGAGAGACTCGAGCCGCTTCACCTCCGCCTCCAGGTCGTCGCTCTCGATGTCCAGGTGCAGGCGGCTCTCGTGCTCCACCTTCTGCACCTCGATGACGAGGTCGCGCGCGCTCGCGTCGAGGCGTACGTACACCTCCCCTTCTTTGCCCGCCTCGGCCATCCCCAGCGCGGCGCTCCAGAAGCGCGCCGCCGCCTCCGGTTCCGTCGCTTTGCAGTCGATGATGAACCCCGCGAGCCTCGAGTGGTGCATGTGCGTGTGCTCTCGGTAGCACGGCACGCCAGCTCTACGGCAGGAGCAGCTCCGCACCTTCGCCCAGTCGTCGAGCACGTCGACGGTGCCGGACACGTCGAGGCCGATCCCGCGCGGCAGGGGACGGGCGCTCCTGACTCCACGATCAGGCGGCGAACACCGGCTGCGTCGTGGTTCCGGTCTTGCGTATCGAGACGCACCACACGGGGAGGTCTTCGATGAAGCAAGTTGCGCTCGTAATGTGTTCGCTGGCTCTCTCGGCATGCGCGCTGGACGCCGAGCCCGAGGCGACGTCGAACCAGACGC